>CAZQLN010000001.1:0-190026 GCA_964594215.1 uncultured Bdellovibrionales bacterium
AGAAAGATGCCTATTGTATAGATGTCATTACTCAGACCTCAGCAGTCAAGCAGGGGCTGTCAGTTATTGAAGATGCCATGATGGAGAATCATCTCAGTACCTGCGCTATTGCTCAGATTAAAGGCGGCAAGGAAGAAAAAGCAAAAGCTGAGATTCTCAAGGTTTATCAGCTTAAAAGAAAATAATTACTATAAGAGATTATGAAAAAGCAAAAAATTTATATAGCAGGGTTTATTTTCTTGATTGTTATTAGTGCTGTATATATTTTAGCTAATAAAAAATTATCTGAACAGCAAACGAAAAACAACTCATCAGATGCGCTTGTGCCAAGTCAAGTTTCTCAGATTATTGATTTAGAGGATGGGCAGTCTGTTGACCTTGCTATTACTCCTGTTAGCAAAACAATAGCTGGCCGTACAGTGAAAATGCTTGGCTATAACGGCTCTATCCCTGGACCAACCCTCCGTGTCTCTGAAGGCTCGGAAATTACCATTAATTTGAAAAACGATGGCGATATTGCAACTACACTCCATGCTCATGGAGTACGTATGGATAACCCCTTTGATGGTGTACCTGGTGTGACTCAAAAGGAAATCGGTATCGGTGAGTCATTTACCTATAAGTTTAAGTTTACAGATCCGGGTGTTTTCTGGTATCACCCTCATGTGAGAACTGATTATGCCCTTGAATCAGGGCTTTATGCCAACATCATTGTAACTCCGAAGGACACAGCTTATTGGGCATCAGTAAATCGTGAAATTCCTCTCATACTTGATGATATTGCTCTTGATGAAAAAGGTATGTTGCCGTTTGATACTGAGGCAGCCGACCACACTCTTATGGGTCGTTTCGGCAATGTCATGCTTGTAAACGGTGAGACAGACTACAAGCTGCAGGCCAAGCAAGGCGAGGTAGTACGTCTTTATCTTACTAACGCGGCTAACACTCGACTCTTCAACTTTACACTTCCTGGAGCCAAGATGAAAATCGTCGGGGCAGATGTAGGACGCTATGAAAAAGAAACTTTCATCGATCAGATTATGATTGCTCCTGGGGAGCGACGTGTCGTTGATGTCTTTTTCGAAAAGTCGGGTGAATATGTGATGAAACATCAGACTCCCAACAAGGAATATATCCTGGGAAAGGTTTTAGTTTCTCCTGAAGTTGCCAGTCCCTCCTATAGTAATGAATTTTCAGTAGCACGCACGAATGAAATTGTTGTTTCAGAGTTGGAAAGCATTATGGACACCTATCTTCCAAAGGCACCAGACAAGAGTCTGAATCTTTCGCTCGATATGAATCAGCAGATGCGTGAGGGTATGCCAATGGGGATGCATTCGATGGGCGACGGTAGGATGGCTATGTCAGACAAAGGTATGGGGATGAGTGATAATGACGTGTTGGAGTGGGAAGACACGATGGTTACTATGAACACTCAGTCTACTTCGAACACAATAAAATGGAGGCTTGTTGATAACGAGACTAGAAAAATGAATATGGATATCAATAATTGGAACTTTCAACGTGGTGACAAGGTAAAAATCCGTATTTCTAATGACACTGCGTCTATGCATCCTATGCAGCACCCAGTGCACTTTCATGGGCAGCGTCTTATGGTACTCTCAACAAACGGTGAAAGAAATGAAAATCCTGTATGGGTAGACACGGTACTTGTGGCCAAGGGTGACACGGTCGACATCCTGCTTGATGCAACCAATCCAGGTACTTGGGTGGCACACTGCCACATTCTTGAGCATGCTGAGAGCGGAATGATGCTTTCTTACAAAGTTAATTAGAAGAGTTAACAGAATTCCATTATGAATCTCAATGAAACATACCAAATAAAAGGGATGCATTGTGCCAGTTGTGCAGGCATCATTGAAAGAACTTTTAAGAAAGTAGAGGGAGTAGAAGCTGTTTCTGCTAACTACGGTACAGAAAGTGTGAAGGTTTCTTTTGATCAAGAAAAAACCAATCCCCATAAACTTTCTCAAAAGATTGAGCCATTAGGCTACTCTTTAGTTGTGCCTACAGCGGAAGAGATGGGTATGTCTCCAGATGAGCACGCAAAGCATCTTGGCCTTAATCAGTCTAAAAAAGAAAAACTGACTGAGATTAAAGAAATGCGGGATAAAGTGTGCTCTGTACTTCCGCTAGCCGCTTTTAGTATCTTTGTGATGGGTTGGGATATTTTTGCTCAGTTTGGCTGGGTCAAGGATATGCCAGAGGTTTGGTATGAATTTTTTCATCATCTTTTGCCTATCTTTGCCACATATACGTTGATAGTTGTCGGGAAACCATATCTCTTAGGAGTCTATCGTTTCTTTCGCTATGGTAAGGCCAATATGGATACCCTAATTGGTATTGGTACTGTGACAGCCTTCATTTACAGTTTTGTAGTGACCGCTTTTGAAGAGTCACTCGCTCCCTATATAGATGTGACTCACAGTTACTATGATGTCACGATTGTGGTTATTGCCTTTATCGCTTTTGGGAAGTATCTGGAAGCTCAGGCAAAACTTAAAACAGGGGATGCTATTGAAAAACTCTTGGGTCTACAAGCGAAAACTGCTCTGGTCATGCGAGAAGGAAAAGAAGTAGAGATCCCGCTTGAAGAAGTCAAAGTGGGAGACCTCATCATTGTAAAACCAGCAGGCAAGATTCCCGTAGACGGAGTACTGACTGAAGGCAATTCTTTTGTCGATGAGTCCATGATTACGGGTGAACCTATCCCGAACGAGAAAAAAGAAGGCGATAGCGTTGTTGGGGGAACGCTTAACACCACAGGTTCATTTATATTTCGTGCCACTAAAGTAGGAAGTGAAACGCTACTTTCCCATATTGTAAAAATGGTATCTGAAGCTCAAGGAAGCAAGGCTCCAATCCAAGGCCTGGCTGACAAGATATCCAGCGTATTTGTTCCCATAGTCATCGTCATAGCTCTAGCTGCTTTCGGAGGCTGGCTTTTGATTGGTACGCAGTATTTAGGATTTTCTCAAGCGCTTTCTTTTGGTCTGGTTTCCTTTGTAGGAGTGTTGGTTATCGCATGCCCGTGTGCATTGGGACTCGCTACCCCCACCGCTATTATTGTGGGCGTGGGTAAAGGCGCTAAGGAAGGGATCCTTATCAAAGATGCAGAGACTTTAGAGAAACTCGATAAAGTGGATGTGCTGGTCTTTGATAAGACTGGGACTATTACTAAGGGTAAACCTGAGGTGGTTTCCATACTCCCATCAGAGAGCACAACAGAGGATCAGCTTCTTACACTTCTCGCCACTCTTGAAAAGAAATCAGAACATCCAATAGCTCATGCCATCGTAACTATTGCTCAGGAAAGAAAATTAGATACGCTCAGTATCGAGAGCTTTGAAGCTATCCAAGGAAAAGGTATTAGAGCTCTTGTGAATGAAAAAACCTATTATGCAGGCAATCTAGCTCTTATCAAAGATTTGAATATTGAGTTTGATCAAACTCAATTAGAAAAAGAGACGAAAGAGGGCAAAACTCCTGTTATTCTTGCTACTCAAGAAAAAGTCTTAGGGGTAGTCATGGTAGCGGATGCCATAAAAGAAGGTGCTGAAGAAGCTATGATGAAGCTGAAGAAAATGGGTATAGAGACCATTCTGCTTTCTGGTGATAACGCGCAGACAGCAGAATATATTGCCAAACAAGTGGGGATTGATGAAGTAATTGCTGAAGTGCTCCCTAATCAGAAAATGGATAAAATTAAGGCTTTACAAGGAGAAGGAAAAATTGTAGCTATGGTCGGAGATGGCGTGAATGATGCTCCAGCTCTAGCTCAAGCCAACGTGGGCATTGCTATGGCGACTGGAACAGATGTGGCTATTGAATCAGCTGGTATCACACTTCTTCACGGAGATATTACCAAAGTCGTCAAAGCTATCAGACTTTCTCATATAACCATGGTGGGTATTAAACAGAATCTCTTTTGGGCTTTTATCTACAATCTGGTTGGGATTCCATTAGCGGCAGGAATATTCTACCCAATGTTCGGTTGGCTTCTTAGTCCTGTTTTTGCAGGTCTGGCCATGGCTTTCTCGAGTGTTTCTGTAGTAGGTAATTCTCTGAGACTTAAAATGAAAAAACTGTAAGCATATGACTAAAACTCACACTTTTCATATTATCGGAATGCATTGTAAAGCCTGTGTCTTTATGACAGAAGACGTTCTAAAAGACGTGTCAGCTATCTCAAAGGCTGCATCTAGTCTGGGATCGCGAACGGTAGAAATTACAGGTGAATTTGGTGATAAGGCTCCAGAGGAAATTGCTCGAGAGTTATCCTTGGTACTTGAACCTCATGGCTACAGTCTTTCTGTAGAAAAGCCAGAGAAAGTCAGCACTAACAAAGACTTTCTTTTTGCTCTCCCTATTGCCATTGCCTTTGTTATTGCCTTTGTTTTGCTTCAAAAAGCAGGCATAGTCAACTTGGTAAACTCTAGCAATGTCTCCTATGGCACGGCTTTCATTATCGGTATCATCGCTTCGCTTTCAACCTGTATGGCGGTGGTAGGAGGGATAGTCCTTTCTATGTCAGCCAGCTTTGCTCATGAGGGAGATAAATGGAAGCCTCAAGCCTTATTTCATATAGGGAGACTGATATCATTCTTTCTTCTTGGGGGAGTGATTGGAGCATTGGGAGCCAACTTTACTTTGAGTACCAATGGAATATTTACTCTGAGTCTCATAGTCGGTATAGTTATGCTCATTCTCGGAATTAATCTGCTCGATTTTTTTCCGTGGGCAAAGAAACTGCAGCCCTCTCTACCTAAGTTCTTCTCTAAGCATGCTTTAGAGGTAATCAAGATCAATCACACGCTGACACCAATTCTTATCGGTATAGTGACATTCTTCCTCCCTTGTGGGTTTACGCAGTCAATGCAAATCTATACGCTTGGTACAGGGAGTTTTTTGGCAGGGGCACTCACGATGTTTGCCTTTGCTCTTGGAACTCTTCCAGTTCTAGCGCTCATCAGTTTTAGCTCATTTAGTATCAGAGAGAGTAACAAAGCAGGAATTTTCTTCAAGACGGCTGGATTGATTGTTATTGCTTTCGCCTTATTCAATCTCATTAACAGTCTCGTGGTAGTTGGCGCTATCAATCCAGTTTTTAACTTCTAAAAAGAAAACATATGTTTAAAATATTAGGGATTTTTGTCGGAATTGTGGCTGTATTGTATGGAATTACTTTTCTGGCGCAAGAAAAAGCGAAAGATGTGACAGCAACAGAAGCTCCGCAGGCTTCAATGGCAAGTCCAGTAGAGGTAGTCGATGGCAAACAAATTATTCAGATTAAAGCTAAGGGAGGCTACTCACCTATGAAAGTGACTGCCAAATCAGGTATGCCCACCACCCTACGAGTGACCACTAAAGGTACTTTTGATTGCTCTGCTTCCATCCGTGTCCCGAGTATGAATATTAGTGAGGCATTGCCACCTACCGGTGAAACCGATATTGATCTTGGAACACCAAAGAGCGGCAAGCTTGCCGGTACTTGTGGCATGGGTATGTATCCTTTTGAGATTGATTTTCAGAGCTAGCTTAAACCTATGTGGAAAGGCATTCTTGTTGCCATCGGAGTGTTAGTTGTAATGGAGGGTTTGTCTTTGTATGCTATTAAGCTCAATAAGGTAGAAGTCAAAGAAGAATCTAAAGCAGAAGAAGTAGTACAAAAGCAAGAAGTAGCAACAACAACTTTTCAAGAAAAAGCTACTGAATCGGAAGCGGAGATTTCTAAAGAGGCAGAAACAAGCAATGGAATGAGCCCTGAGTATCCAAAAATTACTACCGAAGTAGTAAATGGAAGAACAGAAAGGACTATTCATATGGGAGTGCGTAAATGGGTTTGGGAACCTTCGACGCTTCGAGTGAAACAAGGAGAGCTGGTAAGATTAATTATCCATAATGCTGATGTCAACCATCCCCTCTATATTCCTGAGCTTGGTATAGAGACCGAAGTACCACCAGAAGGGGCGGTAGTAGAGTTTGAAGCCAAGAAAAAAGGCAGTTTTTTCTTCCTATGTGGTCGTTATTGTGGAGAGGGCCATGCCGAGATGCAGGGGACTTTAATTATAGAGTAATAGATTCAAAAACACCTTAATTAAGGGTGAATAAAACAGAATACTGTATACTAAATGAAGATGAAACAATTACTCTTTAGTTTTTTTTTGGCTTTTTTAGGTGTGTTTTTAAACATACCTTCTGTTTGGGCTTTCTCTTTACCTGAAGTAAGAATATCCATAGATGGTACTTTCCACACAGTTCCTCGGGAAGAGGTAATAAAATGGCTAAATATCACTAAAGCAAACTTTCTTGATGTAGGGGCTCATGCTCCAATAGAAAGTGACTCACCATTTTGTCCAGCAGAGTATCTTTCATGTGAGTTCGATACTCCTGCTGAGAAAGAATTTCAAATGAAGGAACTTTCTTTTGTTTCTATAAACACGGAGAATATCAGAGTATATCTTAAGGCATTGTCTCTCAAAACCGATATTGATCCACAAGATGCTGTTTTTAAGGGAGATGAAAATAGTAAAATTATAGTCTCTGTTCCAGAAGTTTTTGGTAAGAGTCTTGATCAGGAGAAAGCTCTCTTAGTAATAAGTGAAGCTCTGCAGAAAAAAGATCAATCAGTTATTGAGATTATTCTGCCTATAAACAATATTAGGCCTAGTATTGTTGGTACTGATGCTGAAAGCCTCGGTATCAAGGAGCTTATTGGTGAAGGAAAATCTAACTTTAAGGGTTCTCCACAGAATCGAGTCTACAATATAAGACGATCCCTTGAACAATACCAGAGTCTCATTATTAAAGCGGGGGAGGAATTTTCCTTTGTGGAGCATCTAGGAGAAGTAGATGAGGCTAATGGCTATCTCCCAGAACTCGTTATTAAAGATAATAAAACCCAGCCAGAATTTGGAGGGGGAGTTTGTCAGGTCTCAAGTACAGTCTTTCGAGCAGCTATCTTTAGCGGTATGAAGATTACTGATCGGAGAAATCATTCGTATCCTGTTCGATACTATCTACCTTACGGTATGGATGCCACTATCTATATCCCCAAGCCTGATTTGAAATTTGTGAATAACACAGGGAAGGCCGTCATGATGCAATCAGAGATTGTAGGTACAGAGCTCATCTTCCGTTTCTTTGGGACGAAAGACGGTCGTGAGGTTACTGTAGATGGGCCTTATATCTTAGAGCATAATCCTGATGGAAGCATGAAGACGGTTTTCACTCAGAAAGTGAAAAATAAAGAGGGGCAGGAGTTTATCAAAGATGAATTTAAGAGTAACTACAAATCGCCGAGCCTCTATCCAAAATCAGTAGAGGAGCAAAAGAAACTCAACACAAAGCCAACTTCTTGGTCTAATCGACAATGGCGAGACTACAAGAGAGTGAATCCATAAAATCCCTTTAGGAAAGCATATAGAAGAGAGGGACTCTTATTTATGGTATGATAGGTGTATGAAACTGTGGAATAACAAAATGGGTATTATCTTTGTAGTAAGCCTTCTTATCTTCTCTGGATTCGGTATTTTTTCACATCCTTCAACTCCCAGTGAGTCAGAATGCCTTTTTTCAGTGGCTGAATCAGCCAACTGTAGTACGGGAGAAAGCCAATCACTTCATGTTATAAAACACTGCCTCAATTTTTTTGTAGGTGTGATGCAGACGAGTGAGGGACTAGAGAAATCTCTTCTTGTTTTGCTAGTAGTAACAGGGACTCTTTTCAAACGAGGAACTTTCAAAGAGATATCTTTTGCCATCACTCGTACCAAACACTATGTTTCACGTAGTGTTATTTTGAAACATTATTTGGTTAGTGCTTTTCGAAGCATTGCTTCTTGGTCAGCTTTTGCTTACAGCTACTCTCATTAGGAGTTACTTAGCACATTGTTTGTAAAGACAATGTGATTTTAACGTGGACTAATTAGTAAAGGAGCACTACTCCTTGAGAAACAAAGTGTATGATGGTAAGAGTGTTGATGAAAGTCTTTCAGCGGTGGGAATATATTGCGATAGCCACTACCGTAAGTGGCGTAGCTTTTGCAATGGCGACGTGGATTCCTAATTTAGGATTGGTCATCGAAAGCGTACTCTCTGAAGGAACTCTTGGAGAGAGAACGAAGCTTCCTATACTTTTTCTGGGCTCTATCACAACAAACTTCACTCTTTTCTCAGCCACCTACACGATGCTTATTGTGTTATTGCTCGGTATCAGTGTTGCTTTGCTGGTATTTTCATTTCGTCAAAAGGTTCCGCAGTCAAAATCAAGTGTCGTTACTACTAGTTTCTTCGGAACATTCAGCGGACTCCTTGGTATTGGTTGTGCTGCTTGTGGTTCAGTCATCTTGACGCCATTTCTTGCAGCTCTTGGAGGAACGGCTTTCATTAGCCTACTTCCCTTAGGAGGGAGTGAGTTTGGAGTAATAGGGGTCTTGCTACTCTTATTCTCCATTTATGTGACAGCTAAAGAAATCGAAAATCCAGCTTCCTGTAAGATTTAAGAGCAGTAATTTTTATTCACTAATGGTATATGTATGGAAGAAGTAGAACAAACGAAAAAAGAAATATACGACGAGGAGAAAAAAACGAAAGAAAGTGCTCAGAAGGTTACCAAGAAGTCAGGGCGTTCTTCAAGATTACTCATCGGAGTTTTGTTGGTAATAGGAATCTTTGCTTTGTGGCAAATATTCAATTCTAAAGAAAGTAAAGCGCCAACGGATGCTTCTAAGGAGTCAGTTGTGATCGCTCCGAATCCACTCTTAGCTGTACAAGAAGACGATTGGGTGCGTGGAGACAAAGAAGCTTCTGTAACTCTGGTTGAGTATCTTGATTTTGAGTGTGAAGCATGTGGAGCTTACTATCCAATAGTCAAACAGTTAGAAGAGGAGTTTGGAGGAAAACTCAAAGTAGTAACCCGCTATTTCCCACTTCCAGGACATAAAAATAGTATGGAAGCAGCCTTGGCGGTAGAAGCAGCCGGAAAGCAGGGAAAGTTTTTTGAGATGCATGATCTCTTGTTCGAGTCTCAGAAAGAGTGGGCAGAAAAACCAGTTGCTAATCCAGACCTTTTCCTTCCCTATGCCGAAAAGCTCGGGCTTGATATGACACAGTTTAACCAAGACCGAAAAGATCCAGCAGTTATAGCAAGAATCGAAAAGAATAAGGTAGAAGGAAATACTCTTAAGTTGAATGGTACACCATCATTCTTTTTGAATGGTGTAGCTATCAAAAGTCCTCGTACCAGTGAAGACTTTTCAACCCTCATTCAAAAAGAAATCGATAAAGAATCAAAAAAGTAACGAGTATGAGTCTTCATGTATATTCAACCTTTCTCACTATTGGTTCTATTGGAATATTCACCATTCTTTTGGGTATAGGTATTGGCTATCTCTGCTCTGCAAAAATTCGTCAATCTGTAAAGAAGATTTCGTATGAGCATTATCTTGTAGCGCTCATCGTACTCTCAAGCGTCTCCGTAGTAGGTTCTCTCATCTATCAGCTGATCTATATGACACCAGTCTGTGAGTTGTGTTGGTGGCAGCGAATATTCTTGTATCCTGTGAGTATCATAGCGATAGTAGCTCTGTGGTTTCGGACTCGTGAGAGTCATATCACCATTGCTATTCTCTCGGCTTTTGGACTCTGGTATGCCAGCTATCACTACTACTTTCACTTTCAAGGCTTTGTACTGGGGAATAAACTTAGTATCCCATGTTCCTATGGTGGATTGATGCCAGCTTGTACCAGCTCCCCAATTCTCATCTTTGGGTTTGCCACCATTCCTTTTATGGGCATTATGGTGTTTGGTAGCATGTTGATACTCACTGCTTTAGCACACACAAAGTTGGAGGTGAGTTTGTTGAAAAAATTAATGAAAATCTTTAAACGTAATACTTAAAAATATGGAAAATGAAAAAGCTGTTCCAGAAGTAGAAACAGAAAAAGTGGAAATGAGTGAAAAGGTAGAAATACCAGAGACAAAAAACAAGAAAGATGAAGTGTTGAAGCAGGTAAGAGCAGTATTTGCTAGTAAAAAAACACTTGGAATGCTTGTTATGATTCTGCTTGTAGGGAGTATTTTCTACTTCAAGGACTACTTTGTGGTAGCTATGGTAGATGGAGAACCGATTAGTCGTTTGAGTGTGGTAGAACGCTTAGAGAAACGCAGTGGTAAAAGTATGCTTGATTCTATCATTACTGAGAAGTTGATAGACAACGAAACAAAGCGTCAGGGAATCTCTGTGGGCGAAGATGATATTAATGCTGAGATAAAGATTATTGAAGCTAATGTAGCAGCTCAAGGAGCAACATTAGAAGATGCCCTTACTCAGCAGGGAATGACTATGGATGACTTTAGGCAGAGTATTACGCTTCAAGAAAAGTTAGAGAAACTGCTCGAAGAAAAAATTAGTGTTACTGAAGAAGAGATTAATACGTATTTAGAAAAGAACAAGGACCAGCTCCCACCAAGTGAAGATCAGGGAAAGCTTCGAGAGCAAGTGGCTGAACAGTTAAAGGGTCAGAAACTTAATCAAGAAGGAGCAAAATATATCGAAGAACTTCGAAGTAATGCCAAAATCCAGTTCTTCATGAAATATTAGGCTAAGTACAATAAACCATAACATAGACATGTATGAATTTTATTCAAAAAAATCCAATTAGTAGCAATACAATAGTAGTTTCAGGAGCGGTTCTATTAGGATCGATGCTTATTACTTTAGCGATTGTGGGAAATGGTAATGTGGGCAGAAGTGAAGTTCAAAAGTTAGGTGGGACACAGAAAGAAGCTGTTACTCCGCCTCCAGCAGAAACTCCTAAAGAGGGTAAGGTTTCTGTAATGAACGACCCGGTTCTTGGTAAGAAAGATGCTCCAGTCACTATCGTAGAGTTTTCTGACTATGAATGCCCATTTTGTAAGAAGGCATTTACAGAAGTTCTACCACAAATCAAGAAAGAGTACATAGATACTGGAAAAGTAAAATTAGTGTATAAAGACTTCCCGCTGAACTTTCATGCTAACGCTCAAAAAGAAGCTGAAGCCGCTCAGTGTGCTTTTGACCAAGGAGGAGATGCTGTCTATTACCAATTTCATGACAGTATCTTTGGCCAGACAAAAGGTAACGGTACTGGACTCGCTTTGACTGAACTTCCTGTCATAGCCAAGAAACTAGGGCTTGATCAGGGAAAATTCCAGCAGTGTCTTGATTCTGGAAAGAATGAACAAGAAGTAAAGGATGATATGGCAGAGGGGCAAAAAATTGGGGTTTCAGGTACGCCATCGTGGGTAATAGGCAAGTCTACTGGAGACAGTATTGAAGGTAAGTTGGTGATTGGTGCTCAGCCCTATGCTGCTTTGAAAACAATTATCGATGATGCTCTTGGAGGGAAATAAAGGATTAAAATTACATATATGTCACAAGCCTGCTGTTCAAATGAAGAAAAGAAAGAGGGGTCTCTCGGAGAAAAGAAGGGAGTTTTTGAATTGAAAAAGATTCTTATAGTTCTTTCTGGTTTGAGCACAGGCTTGGCTTTTGTCTTAAGTTTTTTTGCTGTTTCAGAATTCGTGATTACTGTATTGTATGCGAGTAGTATTATTACAGGTGGTATTTATGTCGTAAAAGGAGCGCTTAGAGGTTTACTCAAGCAACGATTTCTCAACATAGACTTTCTTGTTGTCATTGCTTCGCTTGGTGCGATCTATATCAATCAGCTTCCTGAGGCAGCGGCAGTCATTTTCTTCTTTTCTCTTTCTGAGGCTTTAGAAGAGTATGGTATCGCTAGATCTCGTAACGCGCTACAAGCCCTGCTTCACTCAGCGCCTCAAACAGCCACTCTACTCGACGGCAGGATAGTAGCAGTGAGTGAAATAACTGCGGGCAGTCAGGTAGTGGTGCGTCCAGGGGAGCTTATCCCTCTTGATGGCAAGGTATCGAAAGGAAATTCAGCAGTCAATGAGGCCACCATTACTGGGGAACCTCTTCCAAGGAATAAAGAGGTTGGCGATACTGTTTTTGCAGGAACACTCAACGAGAATGGTTACTTAGAAATTGAAGTAGTTAAAGAAAGTAAAAATTCTACTTTTTCAAAGATTGTGCGTTTGGTAGAACAGGCTCAGCAGGCGAAAGCTCCGAGTCAAGAGTTTATCGATCGTTTTGCTAAATACTACACTCCGAGTGTTGTTATTCTTGCGCTTCTCATTACCGTCATTCCACCAATAGTGCTGAGCGAACCATTTATTATCTGGTTCACCAGAGCATTGGTGTTACTGGTCATTGCTTGCCCCTGCGCTTTAGTTATCTCAACGCCCGTAGCTATTACCTCAGCTATTGGAGGGGCTTCTCGCAAAGGAGTTCTTATCAAAGGAGGTAAGTATCTTGAAGAAATGAAAAAAGTAAAAGCCATAGCTTTTGATAAAACCGGAACGCTCACTGTGGGAGAGCCGTATATTTCTGATGTTATTGCCTTTGCAGGATTTACTGAAAAAGAAATTATTGAGGATGCAGCAGGGGTGGAAGAATTTTCATCACACCCACTTTCTAAGAGTATTCTAGAGTATGCGAAGGAAAAAGGGATCCTGTCTCATGTAATGACAAACTATCAAAATGTGGCAGGGAAGGGAGGTAAAGCCGTATGTACTATGTGTAATGATCTAGAGCACTGCGTAGGAAATCTTAAACTCATGGACACTCACGGAATCTCTACCGAAGAGATTATAGAGAAAACTGAGCAATTAGAGCGAGAAGGAAAGACTATTGTACTTGTAGGTAGTGGTAATAAACTGATGGGAGTTATTGCTATCTCTGACAGAGTGAGAGAAGAAGCTCAAGAAACAGTGGCTAGATTAAAAGTCCTCGGAGTGCAACCTGTCATGCTTACTGGTGATAATCAGCACACCGCTTCTTATGTAGCCAGAGGACTGGGTATAGATACAGCATATGGATCACTTCTACCCGAAGATAAGGTAGCGAAGATTGAAGAACTTCGTAAAGAATATAAAGCAGTTGCCATGATAGGTGATGGGGTAAATGATGCACCATCTCTTGCCTTAGCGAATGTCGGAATTGCTATGGCATCCAAAGGATCCGATGTGGCTATTGAGACAGCGGATATTGCTCTTATGAATGAGAACCTCCTTAATATTCCTGATATTGTAGCTTTGAGTCGGAGAACTGTAAGAACAATTAAACAAAATATTTCAGGAGCCTTATTGGCTAAGGCAATATTCATGACTTTAGCAGTTTTTGGTGTCTCTAATCTCAGTATTGCTATTGCGGCAGATACAGGTATGGCTCTTCTGGTTATTGCAAATAGCCTCAGGCTATTTCGTTTTCAATCATAATGATTCTTTATGAAAAATAATGAGAAAAAAATAAGTGATGACGATATTTCAAATGATCCTGTTCAGGATGGATACGCACAGTTTTTAAGTGAGTGGAAGTCATCTGCTTATTTTATCTTAGTAAGCGTAATGGTAGTAATTGGAATAGGGTTGTTTGTCTTTGAAAGACAGTATTTATGGCAGAGACTTTTCTAAAAATGAGACAAACGGATGTCTTATAAGACATGCCCTGTATCGTGTCTTATTTGTCTCAAAAGCCTGACCCGAACACCCTAATTTGCTATACTGCTAGTATCTCTAAAAAACCCCTCAACAGCCCTATACCACAAGGTTCTAGACCGACGTAGCCCGCACATACTTTTAAAACCACCGAAAGGTGGTTTTATGTTATAGTTAGTTTAATGAAATTCAAAAAAATATTCTCAAAGACGAAGAACCTACATAGAGTGATATTTGCTTTGTTAGCAGTTATTCTCTTTGGATCAGCTTTCTTTGTTGTAGATGAGATAAAAGAAGTCGATTCCACACCTCAATCTCACGTAACCAAAGAAGAAAAGCAAGACACAGCCCCACCCTCTTTGCTAAAGATAGGCTTTACCAATGATTGGGAATATGGACCAAGGAAAAGATTGAAACATAAGCTCACTGGACAGGCACCTGTTGAACTTCTCAAGGTAGTTAACTTTTTTAATAACGAGTATTACCCAGATATTGTCATTGGAGGCGGGGACTACATTGAAAGTTCAGCCATCAAAAAAGTAGCCGCCAAAGCGCAGTTGGCTGATATTGATAGCGTCTTTAAAAAAGTGACAGCGCCACGTCTGTATGTGCTCGGTAATCATGATATGCGCTCCCTGACTAAGGAAGAGGTGCGCGAAATTTTGGAAATTCCTGAAAATCATGCAGTGAAAGATATAGGAGATTGGAGAGTAGTAGTTTTGGATACTAATTTTAATAAGGAAGATGATAGTGATAGGGCAGAGAAAAATTACGTCGCTGGTTATGTAAGTAAGGCGGAGCTTACGTGGTTGGCCGGTGTCTTGGATACAGATCGTCCAGTGATTGTTTTTTCTCATCATAGTCCCATTTCTGTCCCAAGAGCTAATAATCTCACCTGGGTTATTAATATAATAAATGAGAATGATGTCAGGGCAGTCCTTGAAGAAAAAGGTAATGTAGTAGCTGTTATTTCTGGCCATAATCCTCAGAGTTACTACGAAGAAAGAAATGGTATTCATTACGTAGTTGTGGATACACTAGTTCATGAAGATGCTTTGGGGAGTTTTGCTACGATTGATTTGGAATACCTAAAGTCAGAAAAATTCGCAGATATTATAGTGGAACAGCATGGTGCCGAGTTTAATCAATACAGCTTTGACTGGTACTACGGAGAAAAAGAGAAGGATCTTTTGCCAGAGATAGAGCCTACTTCTATTCAAGAGTCTGAAAACATAATGCTCCTGGAAGAGGAATAGTGTAGACTTACCTTGGTAACAAATTAACTCTAACTTCGTCCCATATTCCCCGCATAACAAAATCTCCACTTCATCTGAGGTGGAGATTTTTGTTTATTAGGGAATGGGTTTGGTGTATACTAAAAAAGTAAGAAAGAAAACTATTAATTGAAAAACTTTATGATTAAGAAAAAACACATCGCCTATTGGGTGCTTGCGATATTGATAGCTCTCCCGTTTTTTGCTGGTTCCTATTTGAAACTCACAAGTAGTGAGATGGAGGTACAGGGATTCCAGCTCTTTGGATACCCTCTTTGGTTTATGTACTTTATTGGAGTATGTGAACTCTTGGGTGCGCTCGGTATTCTCTTTGGGAAGCTTGTGCATAAGGCTTTGCCTCGGCTTGCTGCATTGGGACTTATGGGTATTATGATTGGTGCATTGTATACCCATATTATGTATACTCCACTCGTTATGGGTATTCCAGCTCTAGTAATTTCTGTTTTATTGATTTTATTTCTTCTAGTTTCCCGTTCTTCTTCTGGAGATGTAGTCACTGGCTAGAAGGTTGGTGTTTCGTGCTGGATTTCAAATCTGCAGCAAAAAAAGAGGTAGCAGAAAGGTTTCATAGCTTTCTCTATAGATATTTTCAGTTGGTTTGACCCTAATCTGAGGCTTTGGTATGCTTATCTATTGATCTTTAACATTACTAGGAGGTATCCATGGAACATGTTGTCGTGGATACTCAGGTATCCCGTCGTAACTACCCTCGCATCCAAAAGAATCGTTTGCTGAGAGATGTAGTGAAGCACAAGAATCATTCACGGTTTGTGATCATCCTTGATGATGAAAACAAAGCCAGCCTTATCGAAAATCAACCAGCCGAAGGGATGTCTCGAGAGATTATCCCACTAATTGTAGTGATTGGATCGGGTGAATATCTCGGACAGAATATTAGTGAAACGATACTGCTTGAAATTGGCCTGAAGCGCACACGTCCGTATAGACCGACATTATCGGGTACTTTTTCGCGTGAACGTGAACCAGTATGTGATATAAATCCCGAACAGCAACAGGCAGCGTTTCCGATTATTTTGGAATGTCTGGAAAAGCATCTTCTAGAAACACGAGCACGGTGGACGGCTAAGAGTAGCCGCTGGTTCGTGAGTTTTGGAGCTTATCAGGTTGAGAAGGGAGTTCAGATATCAGTTCACAAGCGTGATCGTTGGTTGTATCGAGAATGTTTGTTTCAGCATATGAGATACTTCCAGTCTATCCATTTGCCTAAGTTTGCTAAATGGATAAAAGACAGGCTAAGAACAAGTAAGTTCAATCGTTATTCGCCACGTCAGTATGGACCGAAAGCAAGGCAGGTGGGCGAAGAGATTCGACGCAGTCGTTATTTCAATGAACCACTTCTCCTAGAAACTCTGATGCAGATGTCGGGCAGAGCCGATCTGATTCGATCTATTTTGTCAGATCTGCACAACCACATACATACACTTGATGAGGAAACAGAGTTAGTCTATATTGATCCGCATGCTTCGTTCCCTCAGAAGAACCATCTGTGGTTTTACAAGACCCTCGATCAGCCAGCCGAGAATGGTTTCAAATCACAAGCCAAGGGCTGCGCTCGTTTCGAGGTGATCCCTGAGGGGTGGTCGGAAATATTCCGGCCACCCCTTTCATTTTTTCTCCATAAATCAGGTGTATAATGAAAATATAAGTATTAATACATTTGGGTATGTTACTTCAACTTCTTAATATCGTTATGGGTTTGCTGGCAGCACTTCCGGGTTTGCAGAAACGAGGCTGGATGCAAAGTCAGACAGAATTCGAAGGGAAAATTTCTCCTTTTGTTCCAATGATCGGACTAGTCGGATTAGTGATTGGTGTAATCGGATTGTTGGTACGAGCTGGTCTTTTGCCTATTTTTATTTATTCATCTGGCGCGAGTTACCCGCAGGCCATACCAGCTATTCTTCTAGGTATTTTATTGGCCACACCGTACCTTCAGAAGTATGATTTTCTTAAGAAGGCCTCTGCTAAGATTCAGCCATATGCCTTTGAGATTGGGATCATCGGTATAGGCTGTGGTTTAGGCTCGCTTCTTTTTGGTTGTATCTTGCCAGTAGTCTGTCGCGTGCCTTTTTAGGTTCTTGTCCTTGACAATAAACTCTTTTTTCGGCTAGAGTTGGCCCATACTTCCTTAACAATTTAGAGGAAAGGGGTCGGGTATGTCCTTACTGGAAGCTCATCTCCATAAACTTAACCCTCTTGATCGAGGGGAAGAGCGGGAGCTTATTAGAAGATTTCAACAAGAGGGTGACGAAGCAGCGAGAAACAAATTAGTCATGAGGCATCTACCACTTCTCAATCGACTAGTGAAGAAGTTTCATTCACAAGACGAAGAACAAGAAAAGGAATTTGTGAGTGAGGGGGTGTTGGGTCTTATGAACGCGGTAGCGAAGTTTGACCTGACATATGATGTTCGTTTCTCTACCTACGCAATACATCACATAAAGGAAAAAATGCGTCACGTGTTTTATACTCACTCTGTATTGAGTATCCCTATTAGAGTAGAGGCTTCAAGAAGAAGGGTGATGACTATAGTGCAGCAAGCTGAAGGTCAGTTGCAGGGTACGCCGAGCGTGTCTGAAATCTCCAGTATAACTGGTCTTGATATGAGCACGATTAAAGCGGTACTGGCGACTCGCGAACTCAAGGTGTTGTCAGGCGATGCTTCTTTTGATCGAGGAGATTCATCTGAGGATCAATCTATTTTTGACACCTACGCCGATAGACAGATCCAAAATCCAGAGACAGCTCTTGAATGTAAGCAAGAGCTGGAGTCAGCCTATAAAAAGGCGCAAGAAACTTTGCAGCACCTAGCCTGTTCAGAGAGGAATATTCAAATTATTAAGACGAGGCTGGGTCTCAATGATTCACGTCAACCTCACAAACTTCAAGAAGTATCTGATATATATGGAGTTACAAGGGAGCGGGTGAGACAGATTGTCGATAAAGCTTTTCGGGCAATCAAAAATCCAAAATACAGGACGACAGAAAAAGGCTTTCGATCCCTTATTGAAAGCATCAAAGATCTTGAAGTGCTTACGGGAACCACCGTGGACTTCAATTTTTCAAACTAGGGGAGTTTCTTTTAAGAACTCCTTTTTTGTTTACTCGTTTGAGAGTAGCTTATTTGAGGGTGTTATACTAAAAGTAGTATGAATTTTGAGAATCCCACCTCACCAAAAACAGAAGATCCTAAAGATGAAGCCTCGCTGAGTGAGGTTTTTTCTCGTCGTGAAGTGATGGGTGGTTTGGGTATAGCCTCAATACTGGGGGGTATGACTGTAGCTGAACACCTCAAGGGGGATGAGGGGAGCAAAGATGTAAGTAAAGAAAAAGAAGAACATTTCGAGCGTCACTATAGTCCGCGCTTTGCTGATGAGATGACTGGTTATAAGGAGCTTTACAGTACCCTCAAGTTTGATGAGATTATGTTTGTGGATGATAAGGGGCTCCCTATTGGTAAACCGCTTAAGATAGAAGATTTTGATGGTGTATCACCGGGAAGCCGAGATCAACATGGAATTATTAAAGGTGATCTGAACCAAGATTGGCTTGATAAAGTACGTAAGCATGTTTGCGATACCGAGGGGATACTGTATGACAAGGCCAAAGATAGGCCCCGCCAGTTCAATTTATTGTATATTGCTAGAGAAATGGTAAGCACCTTGGCTGATGAAAAGATTCAGGCTGAAACCTACCTGGACATTGTCAGAGCTATGGGAGCCAAGGAAGTTAAGGGGGGATCGGGACTGAGCCGTTTAGAGTATCTTCGTATCAACGGTATGGAGGAGAGTATATCAATACCAGAGCAGGGGCGTGAGGAGATCCAGTTTGTTTTGCCGGGATTGGCTGCTCAGGAATCTAAGTATGTGAACGATGTCACGAGTGTTACTGGCGCGAAGGGGATTATGCAGTTTATGCCAAGTAGCTTTCGGAATGTCCAGAAAAGGTTGATAGAGGAAGGGGTCACAAGAGTAGATAACATTCTTGAGTTTACGGATCAGGTCGAGGCAGCGGGTAAGTTATTAGAAATGAAATATGAGTACATCCGAGACCACGCCAGTAAAGAACTTGAAAAAATAAAGGAAGAATTTTTTGCTTCTGATTCAGTACAATTTGAGCGCTATTTTTTAGCGCCAGTCATCCTTAATGCATATAATAGCGGTGAAGGAAGAATAGTTGAGTGCATTAAACTTTTTTTGGAAACGTACCCCAATAGAGAGTCTCTTAAAAAGGCTATCGGTGAGTATCCAGATGGGTTTGGTCTTGATGCCTACTTGCTCATGACTAAATTGAGTTCTGCAGTAGTGGGGAGAACCGAAAAAGGAAAGCGCATACATCGTATATCTGGATACGGGCGAGATTCCAGTCAATATGTAGTACGAGCCTACACCTTGGCTGAGCTTCTCAAGGAACCGAAGAAGGATCTTTAGACAGTTTTGCTTATTTCCGCTAAAATAAGAGAGTAATTCATGGCTATTTAGATGATATGGATACTAATGAAATCCAAAAGGAAGCAGAAGAAGTGAAAGAGGCGGCAGTGGTAGAAACAACCAGCGAGGAGCAGGTTTCTAAGAACGAAGAGAAAATGAAGGAAACGGTAGCGACTCTCAAGGAGAAAATCAAAGACAATTGGAAAATACTTTTACCACTTGCAATTGTGGTGATAGTAGCTCTCGCAGTTTGGTGGGGACGGAGCTTGTTCGTCGCTGCTATTGTCGACGGAGAACCAATTAGTCGTTTGGCTGTGATTCGAGAACTCGAAAAGCGCTCTGGCGGTCAGGCTCTTGATACAATGGTGATTAAGAAAATTATCCTCAAGCGTGCGCTTGAGCGAGGGGTGAGTATCAGTAGTGATGATGTAGAACAAGAAATCACCACCCTTGAAGGTCGTATGTCAGAACAGGGGACCACTCTTGATGCTGCCTTGAAAGAGCAGGGCATGACTTTGGATCAATTCAAAGAGCAAATCATTCTTCAGAAAGCGTTGGAAAAAATTCTCGAAGACAAGGTAGCTGTTTCTGATGAAGAAATTGCTAAATACCTGAAGGATACTCAGGCAGTGAAACCAGCATCAATGACCGAAGAAGACTTCAAGTCTAAAGTACGTGAACAGATCAAAAATCAGAAATTTGGTACTGAAGTAGAGGCATGGTTGACTGAGCAGAAGCAGAAGGCTAATATCCAGTATTTTGTGGATTATGCACTTCCGTTGCCGGGTGAAGAACAAACAGGAGAGGAGTCAATGACGACAGAGCAGGCGCCTGCGTCATCACAGCAGTAAACATCTATGTTTCACAAAATTGCACAAAAAGTATCTGACTGGGTAGGTTCTCCCAAAGCTTTCATATTGGCTATTCTTGTAGTGATCACTTGGGCATTTAGTGGACCAGTTTTTGGTTACTCTGATACATGGCAGCTGATCATCAATACCGGGACTACCATCCTTACCTTTCTCATGGTATTTCTTATCCAGAACACTCAGAACAGAGACAACCGAACAATTCACCTTAAACTTGATGAGCTGATTCGTTCAATCAAGGCTGCACGTAACCAATTGCTTGATGTGGAGGATGAAACTGATATCGAAATTGCTCGACTTCAAAAAGAATTCATTGATTTGAGCAAGAAAAAGTAGAGTCCCTCTAAGCAATGGTTTTTTTGCTGTTATGAAGGTAGGTATTCAAATACTCGTTTTGTTGCTCGTTTTGGTTGGAGGGCTTCTGTTTCTGGGTTTCCAAGTGCCCTGTAAGCAGGTGATTACTTACCGTCTTGGTAATGTAGACCCCCGCTTTAACCTTGATGCAGAGACTCTCGAAAAATCACTTGCTTTGGCTGAAGCACCTTGGGAAAACTTGGCTGGAAGAGAACTGTTTCGCTTCGCGCCAGATGGAGATGTCGCTGTCAATTTTATCTATGATGAACGTCAGGAACGGACTCAAGAAGAAATTAAGTTAGATGTAGCAGAAGATCAGGTCAACCAACAACAGGAGAATATAGACTCTTCATACAGAGCCCTTCAAGAAGAATTTGAGAATTTGTCAGGGGAGTACGAAAAAGAAGTTGCTGATTACAAAATTCGTTTGGCGAAGTACAACGCTGAGGTTGAGGATTTTAATACCAACGGCAAAGCAACAGAACAGGATAGCGATCGCCTGAAACGAGAAGCTAAGAGTTTAAATCAAGAAGTACTTGTTATTGAAAAAAAGAGACTCGATCTTAATAGTCTGGCAAGTCGCCTGAATGGTTTGGCCGGTAAAGAACAAAAAATAGTCGAAAAGTATAATAAACAGGTAGAAACCTTTGCTGAACGTTTTCAGGAAGAAGGTACCTTTGATCAGGGAGACTACGGAAGTAAGGAGCTCAACATTTATCAATACAAAACACCAAGTGAACTCAGCCTCGTACTTGGTCATGAGTTTGGGCATACACTCGGTCTAGAACACGTAGAAAACAAAACTTCGCTCATGTATTACCTTATGGGGGATCAACCAAAGGGTTCTATAGTTTTGACCGAAGAGGATAAGCAGGCCTTCCGTAATTTTTGTAGTCAACCGCTAAGTTTGTATCCGACGAGTATCCTAGAGACTCTCCGTTTTACCAAGCAGAGGTTGGCCCGTGTACTATCCTATGAATAAACGAGTTTGGGGTTTGATAGCACTTTTCTTTATTTTATTTTTTGGGTTGTGGCGAGGTGGATACTTCGAGCAAGAAGAGATACATAAGGTCCAACCAGAAATAGACAAGGAGGCAGCGATAGGAGAACCTGTATCTGAAGTAAGAGCACTACCAGGGGAGGTAGAGTCGAAACAGGAAACACCCAAGGTGAAACGCGATCCACTGAAGACACCCTTTGTTCTTCAGGCACCAAATGCTGAGTGGGATAATCCACTATTTGAGAATGCCTGTGAAGAGGCGAGTCTTCTCATTGTGGCCAGCTTGTTCCATGGAGTTACGGCCGTATCTGAGAAAGAGGCAAGGCAAGAACTACTCAGGCTAGCCGAATATCAAAAGAAAACATTAGGTCATTCAGTGGATACTTCACTTGCTGATACGCAGAAGCTCCTCACGGACTATTTCGAGGTCAAAGAAAGCAGTATTCTGGTAGCTACAGCAGAGAAGGATTTGGTCACTTGGATCAATGAGGGCAATATCTTGATTATCCCAGCTGATGGTCAGAAGCTCCGCAATCCCTTTTTTACCCCGCCCGGACCGATTAATCATATGCTGGTAGTTTTTGACTATGATTCTAAAACCCAAGAATTTATTACTCAGGATCCAGGAACCAAGAGAGGGGCCCATTATCGCTATCAGGGGAGTGTTCTTTGGCAAGCTATTCGTGACTATCCCACAGGGGCAACTCATCTTCCCAATATCAGGAAAGATAAACGAGTACTTGTTATCCCTCTGGAACAGTAGTATTTTCTTGACACAGCCATAAATATCTGCTTTAATAAAGAGTCGCATAAATGAGCTTTTGAGCCTCATTTTGATGGCCAGCAAAAGCCGTTGCTCCACATTTCTCATAAACATTAGAGAGGGGCTCTTTCCAACACTTCTTAACTTACAAGGAGTATTGGCTCGCAAGTGAAGACATTGGTTTCTCGATGTATTATCTTGCCGTTTTTTGCAAGATAATATTTTAGTAGAAACAAGACTATGTCAGCACCACAAACTCGTGGCAAGCGTTCGCGTAACGTGTCACCCGGAAAAAAGAAAGTCCTCATGAACAAGCGTCGTGGGGAAATTAAACATAAGAAAAAGCAGGGCAAGATCTCTTTTGACTTGACCCGTATCACCAAAGGAGAGGTTTCTGAAGGAGATCTGCCAGTAATCGAGAGTCCAGTGGCCCATTTTGATGATTTTAAATTAGATGCTCGAATTAAGAAAAATATTGAGCATCGTAAATTGATGCATCCAACGCCCATCCAGGGTTTGACCATCCCGGTCATTCTCGAAGGACGCGATGTAATTGGCGTAGCCAATACAGGTACTGGTAAAACAGCAGCCTTTCTGTTACCTCTTATTGATCGAACACTAAGGAACCCTAAGCACCGCACTATTATTATTGCTCCAACTCGAGAATTAGCTGAGCAGATTGATCGTGAACTCAAACTCTTCACTCATGGACTACGAATGGGCTCTACGGTTTGTATCGGTGGGAAATTTCTTGATGAACAGATGAGAGGACTGGCTCGTGACCCACACTTCGTGATTGGTACACCAGGTCGTCTTTTGGATTTGATTGATCGCAAAAAGCTAGATATCCGTAAGTTTCAGGCCGTAGTTTTGGACGAGGTAGATCGTATGCTTGATATGGGCTTTCTCAAAGATGTGAAGCAGATGCTTCTCTCAATCGAGAAGCCACGACATCTCCTTTTCTTTTCAGCTACCATGCCTAAGATTATTTCTGAGCTTGCTCAGCAATTCCTCCATAACCCACTCACCTTTACGGTTAAGCCGCGGGCTACCTCACAGAATGTTATTCAGGATGTAGTACGTGTAGGAAGAAACGATGTTCGTATTGATCTTTTGCACCAGATGCTGCTTGATCGAGATTTCATGAAAGTGATTATTTTTGGTCGCACTAAGCGTGGAGTAGAACAATTAGTGAAACAACTGATCGAACGAGGATTCAAGGCAGATGCTATTCATGGTGACAAAACACAGTCAGCTCGAAGCCGTGCTCTCAAGCGTTTTACGCGAGATGAAGTGAATATCTTGGTAGCGACTGATGTGGCTGCTCGAGGACTTGATATCAATGACGTCAGTCATGTGATCAACTATGATATCCCAGAAACCTATGATGACTACGTACACCGTATTGGCCGTACTGGCCGTGCCGGTAAGAAAGGTCATGCTTTCACCTTTGTCCCCGCTGACTTCGACAAATAAGGAGTTTTGAGGCACACCCCAAAAGTAGGGTATACTTCATGAGTAATAACAAAAAAGATGACAGAGTATTTTCCCGCTATTGAGGCATGGTTCCAGGGTTTTGCGCTTATAGTGCCATTACCCTGGTTTGTCTTTGTTGGATCAGCTTTAGAGGAACTGATTAGTCTTATTCCAGCCTCTCTTGTCATGGGGTTAGCTGGTTCAGTGGCCCTTGTCCGGGGATATAGCATTTTCTATCTGATGTTTTTGGCTTTTGTTGGTAATATCGCACGTTTATTTGGAGCGTATCTGTATTACTGGCTTGGTGACCGACTTGAGGATATCCTCATACCGTATTTCAAGAAGTTTTTTGGAGTTGACCATGAGGAGGTGGAGGGTCTAGGGAAACGTTTCAGTGGAAATCACTATCGGGATGGTGTTGTACTTTTTTTCATGAGAGCCACACCGTTTTTTCCGGTGACAATCACGTCTATTTCTTGTGGAGTCATCAAGATGAACCTCAAGGTTTATCTGACAGCTTCTTTTTTGGGAAACTTTTGTAAGGACTTCTTATTTCTCACAGTAGGCTACATAGGGCTTGCCTCCATGAAGCACGCCTGGAAACCGGTGCAGGACTATAAATGGTATGTCGATGCAATGGTGTGGCTGTTGATAGGAGCGCTTCTCGTTACTCTGTATCTTCATCGTGGAAGAGGGAGACGATTTTTGCGAGCCTGTCGACGAATGTATCTGAGACTATTTAACTAGTGGTGTATGTCAGTTTTTCAAATCAAGTCTAAATATAAGCCGGCAGGGGATCAGCCAGTTGCTATTCAATCTCTTGTGGACGGTTATCATAAAGGGCACTCCAAGCAGACTCTCTTAGGAGTGACGGGATCTGGTAAAACTTTTACCATGGCCAATGTTATACAGCAAATTGGCAAACCGACTCTTGTTATCGCTCACAATAAGACTCTTGCTGCACAGTTGGCTCAAGAATATCAAGAATTTTTTCCGGATAATGCTGTGCATTATTTTGTTTCTTATTACGACTACTATCAGCCAGAAGCTTATCTGCCAGTTTCAGATACCTATATTGAAAAAGATGCTCAGATTAATGCTGAAATTGATCGACTCCGTCATGCCTCGACACAGTCCCTTTTGACGAGACAAGATGTGATTATCGTTGCGTCAGTCTCTTGCATCTATGGTTTAGGGAGTCCAGCTGAATATGAAAAAAGGAACCTCCGTCTCGAAATTGGTCAGCCTATGGGTCGCAGCGAACTTCTTCATAAGTTGGTGGGGATATTTTTTGAGCGTACAAATGCTGATCTTAATCCTGGTCAATTCCGGAGTATGGGGAATCGGGTGGAGATCATGCCTATTTCTGAAAAATATATTTATTTGATTGAAATTATCGGTGGCGCTGTGGGTCGTATCACAAAACTTAACCCAGTCACTCAGGAGATTTATGGTGAAGAAAAAGCCATTTTTCTTTTCCCGGCGAAGCATTTCGTCACTGATAAAGAGGAGCAAGAACGGGCGGTAGTTTCTATCCGGCATGAATTGACAGAACGCCTCAAAGAACTCGAAGCAGAAGGAAAGCTCCTGGAAGTAGAGCGTCTGAAGCGACGGACTAACTATGATCTGGCTATGATCCAGGAGATCGGTTATTGCAATGGTATTGAAAACTATTCCCGTCACCTCTCTGGTAAATTGCCCGGTGAACCGCCAGAGACCTTACTTTCGTATTTTCCACACACACCTGATGGAAAACCGGATTTTCTTACTATTATTGATGAATCACACGTGACCCTGCCACAACTCCGGGGTATGTATGCTGGAGATCAGTCTCGCAAGAAAACATTGGTAGAGTTTGGTTTCCGTTTACCCAGTGCTCTTGATAACCGACCACTTCAGTTCGATGAATTTCTGCCGCGAGTTGATAAAGTCATTTTCACGTCAGCAACACCGGCCGATTATGAACGTACCGAGAGTGGCAACATCGCCGAACAGGTGATTCGTCCAACTGGTCTGGTGGATCCGGAAGTGGAAGTCAAAGGTATTTTACCGAATGATGAGATAGGATATCACGGGCAGATTCAAGATTTCATCACTCAAACTGAAACAGAAATTGCTAAAGGTGGCCGAGTTATTGCCACTACTTTGACTAAGAAGATGGCAGAGGATTTGAGCCGCTTTTTGAAGGAGAAAAATATTGCTGCTGAGTATCTTCATAGTGATATTAAAACCATTGATCGTATCAAGATTTTAACTCAGTTTCGTAAGGGGGAGTTTGATTGTTTAGTTGGAGTCAATCTTCTTCGAGAAGGACTAGATTTACCAGAAGTAACCTTCATAGGTATTCTTGATGCTGATAAAGAGGGATTTTTGCGATCAGAAACTTCACTGATTCAGATTATCGGTCGCGCTGCTCGTAATGCTGCAGGACGCGTAGTGCTGTATGCCGATCGTATGACCAACGCCATGCGTAACTCTCTTGACGAAACTAATCGTCGCCGTACCAAGCAGTTAGCATACAATCAGGAACATGGGATTACCCCAATGACTATTCTCAAAAGTATCAGAGATATCACCGAACAACTTGAGAGTGATCATGATAAGGCGGTACGTGCGAACATCTTACTTGATGAAGAGGTATTCCAAAATGATCCAGACAAATTATTTGAACTCAAGAATAAGGAGATGCAAAAAGCTGTAGAGCAGCTTGATTTCGAAACAGCTGCCATTATTCGAGATGAAATTCGTGCCTTAGAAGCCAAATTGACTAAGAATAAGAAGAAAAAGCGAAAATAAAGCTTTCTCTCAAGGTGTATACAAAAAGTGCTATAATAGTAGGGCACTAAATTTCTAACAAACATACAACTATGGATCGCCAAAAAATGCTCCTTGGAGCTTTGAGCGCTGTCATAGTATTAGCCGTTCTGGTGTTTGTCTATCAACAACAGAACAAGAAAAATGCTGATACCATGATGCCAAGCATGATGAAACAAGCAGAAGAGCCTAAGCCGAAACCATTACCGAATACGGTAGACGGAGTCACCGCTGAGATTGAAAGTGAAGCCACTCTTGATGAAGAGGCTCTCAATGAAGAAGTAACCGCTGAAACCGGTGAAGTAGAGGAAGACAGCAAGACCCTTAATAATTTAAGCGAATCTTATGATGAAAACAGCATATAAATTTTTTGCCTTTGCCGTTGTTCTTGCTACAGCTTTTAGCCCTCTTACTGCTTTGGGCATGAGTGGAAGTGGAGAAGATGGTACAGGAGGAGGTAACTGGCGTGAAAATCGAATGGAAAAACGTCAGGAGAACCGTGAACAAAAAATGGAAGATCGCCAGCAAAATCGTGAGAATCGCATGGAGAACCGTGAACAAAAAATGGAAGATCGTGAAGGTAGACGTGAGGAAAATAAGGCAGATCGCGAAGCTAAGTTCTGTGAGCGTTTCACTGAGCATGCTACCAAGATAGGTGAGCGTATGACAGAACAGGGTGAGAAGTTTAGTGAGCGCAAAGAAAAACGCGCTACTAATATCGAAGAACGTCGTACTAAGCGTACGGAGAAGCTATCTGAAAACCGTGCCAAGAGTGCGGAACGTCGTGAAGCTATGTACGCCCGTTTACTTGAGCGTGCTGATACTGATGATGAAAAAGCGGCGGTAGAGAAATTCAAGACTACCAGTGAAGCAGCTGTAGCTCTACGTCAGGCTGCTGTTGATAAAGCTATTACTGATTTCCGTACAGGAGTAGATGCCCTTATCGCTTCACGTAAGGATGGTTTTGGTACTGCCAAGGATTCTTTCAAAACTGCTGCTGAGGCTGCTTTAGCCAAAGCAAAGAGTCAGTGTGAGAGTGGTACTGATGTCAAAACAGTACGCGAAGATTTCATCGCTGCCATGCAGGCTGCCCGTAAGTCACTTCAGGATAAGCGCCAGAACACCGATAAGATTGGAGACAATATCAAGGCTTTAGCAGAGACGCGTAACGCTGCTATCAAAGCGGCCAAGGAAAAATTCCGTACGACTATGGAAGCTGCTCGAGCTGATCTCAAAACTGCTTTTGGTGAAGGAGACGAAGCTGAAGAAGAGTCAGTGGAAGAGGGTGAGTCTCAGGAACCAGCCGTAGAACAAGCTCAGTAGGAGCCACTATTCTTAATCATCAAAAAAGCCTCTATCTTGCTTATATAGAGGCTTTTTTACCAAGAGATCCACTCTTGAGTAAAAGCCTTTTTTGTGTTAGAGTGAAGCACTATGACAAGCCACACCAAACGAGTTAATAAGCATCAAAATATCAATCCCAGCGAAGAGATTGTGGTTCGTGGTGCTCGCACTCATAACCTCAAAAACATCACCGTAGCCATGCCGCGGAATAAGATGGTCGTCTTTACAGGACTTTCTGGATCCGGAAAATCTTCATTGGCTTTTGATACTATTTTTGCTGAGGGACAGCGTCGTTATGTGGAATCACTTTCTGCCTACGCACGACAGTTCTTAAACACCATGCAAAAACCGGAGGTGGATGAAATTATCGGCCTCTCTCCAGCCATTTCTATTGATCAGAAATCAGCTAGTCGTAACCCACGTTCCACAGTAGCAACCGTGACTGAGATCTATGATTATCTCCGTGTTTTGTTTGCTCGTGTTGGACGACCACACTGTCTCGAATGTGGGCGAGAAATAGAGCGTCTGTCTACAGAGGAAATGTTGACTATTGTGAGAGAAAAGGTAGCTAAAGCGAGTAAGAAAAAAACCAAGGAAGCTATTCCGCTTATCATTACAGCGCCAGTGGTTCGAGGTCGCAAGGGAGAATATTATCAGTTACTCTACAATGCTCTTGGGCGTGGCTTCAGTGAGATTATCCTCGATGGAGCGCGTAAGAGTTTACGTGAGCAAGTGTTACTCTCCAAAAACAAGAAACATGACATTGATTTCATTGTTGATGAGATTTGGCTTGATGAATTTGTTTCTTTTCCAGAAACTTCAGGGGAACGACTTTCTGAGGCAGTGGAGCGAGCTCTTGAGGAGAGTGATGGTTTGGTACGGGTACATATTGGCCAAGAAAGCTTCCTCCTGTCTTCGAAATTCTCTTGTCCCTATGATGGCTTTTCTTATCCAGAAGTAGAACCGCGTCTTTTTTCTTTTAACTCTCCATACGGAGCCTGTCCAGATTGTAATGGTCTTGGCACGAAGCATTTTTTTGGTAGTGATCCCTGTGAAACATGCCATGGATCTCGTTTACGCGAGGAAGCTCTGCACGTCAAAGTAGGAGGCAAAAATATCGTCGATCTTACGAGTATGATGATTGATGCGACGTACCAGTATTTCGAAAAGCTGACTTTGACAGAACGTGAAGCCCAGATTGCTTCGGTGGTATTACGTGAGATTGAGAGCCGTCTCAAATTTCTACTCAATGTGGGGCTGAATTATCTTACTCTAGATCGTCGCGCCAATACTTTGTCTGGCGGAGAAGCTCAGCGTATTCGTTTGGCTAGTCAGCTTGGATCACAGCTTGTTGGAGCTCTCTACGTATTGGATGAGCCAACAATCGGTCTTCATCAGCGTGACAATGAGCGTTTAATCGAGACTCTTCAGGCTCTCCGTAATCTTGGTAATACGATTATTATTGTCGAACACGATGAAGATACTATTTTTGCCTCTGACTATATAGTCGATATTGGTCCAGGAGCTGGAGTGCATGGTGGTGAAGTGGTGGTCTCGGGCTATCTCGATGACCTGCTTTTGGCACCAAAAAATAAATCAGGATCACTCACACTCGCGTACCTGCGGCATGAGGAGAGTGTACCAATTCCACAAACACGTCGTACTAAGGAAAAGGGAGAGCTTAAGATTCGTGGCGGTCAATTATTCAACATTAAGAACATGAATGTTGATATTCCACTGGGGCGTTTCAATGTCATTACAGGAGTATCTGGATCCGGTAAGTCGACTTTGATGTATGAGATTATTCATGAGAATTTGAAAAATCGTTTTGATCGTCGTTACAGGTCAAACAAAGTGGTCAATTGTAAATCTTTTGTTGGAACGGAGTACTTGTCACGAGTGGTGATGATAGATCAGAGTCCAATCGGACGCACTCCACGATCGAACCCTGCTACCTACACAGGTATGTGGACTCACGTGCGTGATCTATTTGCATCGAGCGAAGAAGCCCGAGTGCGCGGTTGGAAACCGGGTCGCTTCTCATTTAATCGGCCAGGGGGTCGTTGTGAGACCTGTGAGGGGAATGGTTTCATCGCTGTTGAAATGCACTTCTTGCCGACAGTATACGTCCCTTGTGATATTTGTGATGGGAAGCGTTTTACCAAAGAGACTCTTGAGATTCGCTATAAACACAAGAACATCTATGAAGTATTAGAAATGACCATCGAAGAAGCCTTCTCGTTTTTTGCGGATATTCCAGCTATTGCTGATCGTCTGAAAACACTCAACGAAGTTGGTTTGGGGTACCTCAAACTTGGCCAGTCTGCAACCACTCTTTCTGGTGGTGAGGCGCAGCGTGTCAAGATTTCTTCTGAACTTTACCGTCAGCATGTAGAGCGTACAATCTATCTTCTTGATGAACCAACTATCGGACTTCATTATGAAGATGTGAAAAAATTGATTGAAATTCTTGATCGATTAGTTTCCAAGGGGAATACTCTTTTGGTCATTGAACACAATATGGATCTGATCAAATCAGCGGATTATATTATTGATATTGGTCCTGAGGGAGGTGTGGGTGGTGGTGAAGTGGTAGCGACGGGGACTCCGGAAGAAGTAGCTCGTAAAACTTTCTCACACACTGGCAAATATCTCAAGAAGACTTTGGCTCAGAAATAGGAACCACCACCTTGACGAAACTAATAGGTCTGCTAGAATCTATGGGTTTCGAGATCGATCGAAACATGAGGGAATGAGGGGATTTTATGACCAATTCTACGGGAGGACGCCTTACGGTAGCTCTGCTTTTCATGGTTGTTGTCGTGTTTATCGCGATGGCTATGAATTACCAAGCGGCTGGCAATAGGGCTACCACTTCAATATCAAAAGATATCTCGCAGTCTTCGAAGGAATAACAATTTTACATCACCCTTCGCCTTGTCGGGGCCGTCTCTTCGGAGCGGCCCCTTGTTTTTGCCTTATTTTAGGCCACCCTTCCATTTTTGGAGAGTTCCACGTATACTCTAAGCGTTGGATGAAACCATCTGACAATAAGGAGAGTGGAGATGAAAGGACTTATCATTTTTGTTTTTGCGGCAGGTATTGTTGGCGGCGGCCTCTATGCTACCAACGTCGGTGGCCTCCAAGAAACAGTTGGCTCTAGTAAAGCCAAGGTTGGGCCTACGCCCATCAAGTTCCAACCTGAAGCCAACAACGAAGGGGTCATCAATCTGGTGAAGTGGGTTTGGCCTGCTGAACCATCTGCAGACAGGCTGGTGGGTCTTCCGAAACTTCCAATCAGGTTGGAGCCCGGTAAACCACAGACAGTCGACGTTCAAGCCTATCTGAAGCTTCAGAAGGATCCTTGCGTCATGACCCTCGAACTGCGAGCCTTACCGGACATCAAGCCGGGTGAGAAGCTGAGTAGCGATGCGTATCGCACCTCCAAGGTGACTCACAATGTATGCACTGAAGGGAAGACGGTTATGCTTGGGTATCCTCCCCAGGCGAAAAAATGAACCACCTCTATCAGTTACCACCTCAGCCCCGATATCCTCTCTTTGGAGGAAGTCGGGGCTTTTGACTTCTTTGGAAGCATCTTGTAGGCTGGGGAAAATGGTTGACTTAACAAAGAAAGGGGAAGGCAGATGTCTTTAAAAAATATTTTGCTAGGAACTTTGTTGGGAACAGCACTGGTCGCCTGTCAGGATTCTGATAATAAAAACAAGACCAAAGAGAAACTGACACTTGATCAGAACAATGTCATCATTGTCCTTGCTAACGAAACACGTTCTATCATTACACGAGTGAGGGTATTGCGGCTGAATGGAGTTGATGGCGGAGGGAAGCTCCAGTATTCAGAGGTTGCAAACACTAGAATGCAATTGATGCCGAAAACCACTACGATTATCAACACCCCCACGACAGCTTGTATGCTTACTGTCGAGGTGCAGTATTCGGATGCAGCGCCTGAGAAAATTGTTCAGGATTACTGCGATAATATGTCGCTTATCTTGAAAGCCAAGAAACCGGTGATTGTTTCTATTGCTAGTGTCTGAAATCTCAACTCCAAGAGAGGGGACCGTGCTATGTTTGTAAAATGGATGTTTGTGATAGTTGCAGCTTTGCTTCTTGGTAGCTGCATGACGGGGATGAGTATCTCTAGTAAGGTAGCTACCCAGCTCCATCTATTGCGGATTGTCAATCGCACTGAGGGACAGGTGATCTCTCTCTTCGAACGGTCGAAGCTTTTGACCAGAAAGGATAATAACTATATCAAGGGAGTGACTATCCTGTCCGGTGGCAATGCTATGGTGACGATCAATGATCCAGTCATAGTCACTTGTGAGCGAGATCTGTCCGCGGAGGTTTTGGTCGGCAACCAAGTGCGTTTTTACAATTGGGGGCGGGTTGATATATGCAAGATCACCGAACTTGTTCTCGAAACGCCACCAACCCCAGAATGGACACCACCGACGGAAGAATTTCCGGAACTCAAGACGACTTTGCTTTGGCGAGGTCGTTTTTTCTTGACAAAATCGAAAAAATCAGTATGATAGTAGAGTCATTCCGACAGTAATTGAGGGGAAAAAAATTGAATAAAGTTCTTTTGGTGGCTTTAGCTGGGGCTTTCATGAGCCTTCCGGCGGCCTGTAAGTCCGAATCAGGTTTGACTGATTTGGTTATCAACAATGCCACCACAGATGATGTACTTCTGGGAGTATATGATGTGAAGGCTCTCGTCGCAGGCTCTCCACAGCCTTCACTGGGTGGAGAATTCTTACAACCAGCCAACTTGCACATCATTCATTTCCAGACGGTTGAATACTCCTGTTTTCAGGATTTAGCTGTGAGTCTTCAGTCGGAATCAGGGAAGTATCGTTTCTTGTACCTCAACGGTGCAGATCTGTGTGGTGACGATAACCATCCGGCCGAACTAGTCGTCTACAAGGATAGGCTTGAGGTGAGACGTTCTCAGTTTCCACGTATTCCAGTAGTTGCCAAGTAACAAGGCGTCTACGGTCAAAATTCAAAAGGGCTTCAGCAACACGTTTGCTGAAGCCCCGCTTTTTTATATGAGCTATTTTTTACCCTTGATATTCTTGATTTCTGATAATAAGGCAGCGAGCATGGTTTCAATTTTTTCGATACGAGCAACTTCCTCAGCGTGTTCGCGAGCATCTTCTTGGTCATCCTCCTCGATCTCTTCAGAGAGCTCTTCCACATCATCAGAAATTTCCTCCACATCCTCTTGGAGTTCATCAATGTCTTTGGAAATCTCTTCCACTTCCTCAGAAATATCTTCCACGTCTTCACTGACCTCAGCGATGATCTCACCTTGTTTGTTGACAGTCATCTGAATAAAGATAGAAAGGTAAATTGCTTCGAGCGAGACTACGGTAGTGAGGATAAGGAGAATAGTTTCGAAACTATAACCAAATAAGTACAAAGCAAAAATACCCACAAAGAAAACTGTGTGGAGGATAAGGGATGGAATAGAGCCAATATATTTGGTGGCAGTAAAGGCGAGTTGTTCGGTAGCTGGTACCGGAATGATAGTTTTCTTACGCATGTACCCATTGTACCTGAGTTAAGCTATCTTCGGAAGCGCCCGTGGTATGCTAGAGAAATCCTATGTTTTCACGTCCAATCTCTCCTAAACTTCGTATCGAAAAACACTCCTGGCAAGCAGGAGGTTCTTTGGGTACACAAGAAGTAACGCTGCGCCGGAGTCGCCTCTCAAGACATGTCCGGATCCTTGTTTCTGAACGAGGAGAAGTTACCATCACTGGACCACTGCGTACAAGTAAGCGTTTTCTTTTAGCGGTTCTCGCTGATAAGCGAGAGTGGGTATTGGCTCAACTGGCTAAACTGGATCGGAGTGGTCAGCTTCGGAAAGCCGAAGAAGATAAAGATCAATATCAGCAGTACAAAGAGCGGGCTCGTAAGTTAGTACATGAAAAATTAGTATACTGGAATCAGTTTTACGGATTTACCTACGGACGAATCAGTATTCGCAACCAACGCACCAGATGGGGGAGCTGTTCTGTACGGGGTAATCTCAGTTTTCACTACAAGGTAGCTCTCTTGCCAGAACCCCTAGCAGACTATCTGATTGTTCATGAACTTTGCCACCTGAAAGCCTTTGATCATAGTCCGCGTTTTTGGACCTTAGTAGCTAAAACTATTCCAGATTACCAGCTTCGCCGACGAGCCCTGCATAAAAGCCCGCTTTGAAAAGTGCTATAATAGAGGTACTTGATATTTAACTTCACGTCTATGAGTGAGATACAGTCAGAAGTTGTTCATGAGGCCAAGGAGGCAAAGCCGGAGGTCAAAAAAGAAAACCCAACAGCTCCGAAAGGAGATATGGCGGCTTGGCGCAAGAGTAAGAAGGTGCGGCTTGGGATAATTATTGGTTTGATTGTGTTTGTTGGTATCATTGCGCTTTTTTTTGAGAAGCTGCGCATCTGGATGATCGGTATTATGCTTTTGTTGTTCGTAGGCCTCGGTATGGAGGTATCCAACACTGATTATGATCTTGGTAAAATGGTACAGACAAAGTCTCTCTCAGAATCTAAAGTCATGCGTGATACCGAGGGAAATGTAGTGACTGACGGTAGCGGTAAGGCTACCGATGAGTATAACTGTGAGGATTTTAGTACCCAGCCACAAGCTCAACGTTTCTTTGAGAAAGCCGGTGGTGTCAGTAAAGATACGAATCGTCTTGATGGCAATAAGGATGGTATAGCCTGCCAGAGCCTGCCGCAAGGTGTTAAATAGTATGATTAAGAAGTACGATATAGTCATCATACCGAGTTCGGAAGTGACGACATTTGCTTGCCAGATGAGCGAGTGGGTGAATGCTCGGTACCTTACAGCCTTTGTGTTAGATAGAATTGATCGAGTGCCACATCTTTCTTTGTATCATTTTGCTACTGATGGAGAGTCGCTTCCAAAAATCATACAGTCACTCAATCTACTCACAAGATCACAAGAATGTTTTGAAATAAGTGCCATTGGCTACGATACTACTAACCTTCCTTGGTTGGGTGTCCTCTATGAAAGAGATGAGGCCTTGCTCAAGCTCCATCAGAACGTTTTGGAAATAGTGGCGCCATTTCGTGAGAGGAAGAATTATGACCAGATGGAAGAATGGTCTGATATATCACCCGAGCGTCAAGAAAATCTAGAACTTTATGGTTGGTCAGAGGCGCGTTCTCTTTATCGGCCGCATATTACCATCACTCGTTTTCAGCAGGCAGTAGGCGAGGCTGTTATTGATACTTTACCAATGCCCGCATTTTCTTTTTACGGGACAGCTCTTGCTCTTTATGAGCTTGGCGAGTATGGCACCTGTCACAACCTAATTGCTCAGTTACATTTTGAGCAAGAAGTCTTATGAAAATTCAGGAACTTGGTCATGTAGTTTTGTTTGTAGCTAATCTGACTAAGATGGCAGATTTTTATCGTGACAGCTTAGGATTCCATGAAATCGCTCGTGATGGTCAGACAGCCTTGTTTGGTGGGGAGCGGACTCACCATGAACTTCTACTCATTCAGATTGGCTCGCCTCGGAATGGCGAAGAGGGGACTCGTTCACCTCGGCATATAGAGCCGGGCCTGTATCACATTGGGTTTAAGATAGGAGATAGCACTGATAGTGTCCGAGAGGCTCTGGCAGAGCTCCAAGCCAAAGGAGTGAGCATAGTAGGCACCGCCGATCATACAGTCACTCACAGCCTCTATATCCTCGATCCAGAGGGAAATGAACTAGAGCTCTATGCCGATATCTCGGATATTTGGAAAACCGAACCACTAGCAGTCCTGAGTCCTATCAAACCGCTTGAACTCTAAGGGTAGGGGAGTATACTAGAAGCATAACCCTCTAACACCAAACATATGAACGGATTTGTAGGGAACCTAGAAGAACTCACTCTAGCTAATAGCAACTATCGTCAGGTTATTTACACTGGGCCCAACGTTCAGGTGGTCTTGATGGTCCTTCAACCTGGAGAAGAGATCGGTCTTGAAAAACACGACACGCATGATCAATTTTTTCGTATCGAAGAAGGGGAGGGGAAGATATTTATCAACGGTGAAGAATCTTTTCTTGGAGATGGTATCGGAGCAGTTGTTCCAGCAGGAGCTGAACACAACGTCGTCAATGACGGTACGGTGCCACTCAAACTCTACACGATCTATGCTCCACCTCAGCATCCAGCAGGTACCATCCATGCTACCAAGGCTGATGAGCCAGCTCATGACGACTAACTTTAGGTCATTTTGACTTTTCCTTATTTGGCAGGGTATTATGCAAGTAATAAGCTGTTATTCTTGAGCTATGTTCGAAATACCACGACAGGAGGATGAGTTTGCACCGGAAGCAGAGAGTGAAATCAAAAAATTTGAACGAAATGTTGAACGAGTCAATCTGCGCTTGATTGATGAGTTACGAGAAAACTTTTCAGAACTGGAATACCACAATCCTGAGCACAGTTTGGGGGTGGGGGATAAGGCAGTTGGTTTTCTGCCAGAAGGAATTGATGACCGTCTCAGGATACTGACGCGGACTATTGGATATGCTCATGATATTATCCAGACCTACAACTGGCGCAAGGAGACTCCCCAAGGCACACCCATCATCGGTCAGAAACGTTTTCGTGATGGTGGTATTATCGAACAAGAGAGCGCCCTCTATGTTATGAAGCTTCTTGCGGAAGAGGGGATTGAACTAACCGAAGAGGAGAAAGGAATTCTCGATGAAGCCATCATGGGAACAGTCCCGGGTTATAGTATGGAGCTTCGGACGGTGACGCAGCCTAATCTCAAGGAGGGTTCACATGATGTAGCTTGGGCTATTGGCGCTGCTGATCTCGGTTCAGCCGGCAACAATCCAGAGCAATTCCTCAAAGACGGAGATAATGTTTTCTGTGAAGACCGCACGTTACCGAACCTTGATACTCTCGATGAGGCGACCCTTACTGCCCTTTATCAAGAAGCTATTGGTTGGACAGCGAGCCAAGTCGCTTACGCCGAAGGTCAGAAACAATATTGGAACCGAGAAGAAGTACCAGAACAAATCAAGAGTAAGTTTACGAAGTTTGATGAAAGTGTCGAGTTGTGTCAGAAACGTCTCGAAAGACGGCAAGCACTTTTTGATGACAGCAAGTCGATCAAAGAGAATCTCAAAACCCTCCTTGATGATATGAAGTTTACGAGATTTGAGGGATAGGGTGTCTGAAAAATGTTTCAACAATAGTCTCAACAAATAAATTCATGATTCAAATTACGTACTTCGTTCACGGTACAACTACAGATAATGAAAAAGAAATTTCTTCAGGCTGGTTTGATGTTGAATTATCAGAACTTGGCATACAACAAGCTATTAATCTAAAAGAACAGACAAGGGACAAGCAGTTTGATGCGGTATTTTGTTCTGACTTAAAAAGAGCATTAGATTCAGCAAAGTTAACATTTGATGGAGTTTGTCCAATTATTACTGATGCACGACTGCGCGAATGTAACTACGGAGACTACAATACAAAGCCCTCAAGTATTGTTGAACCAATGCAAGAAGTAAACATTACAGAGAGATTTCCTAATGGTGAAAGTTATGAAGATGTGAAAACAAGAATCTCAGATTTTCTAACATTTTTGAGAGAAAATTATGATGGAAAGCATATAGCAGTAGTAGCTCACAAAGCGCCCCAATTAGCTCTTGATGTTTTACTAAAGAATCAGACCTGGGAAGAAGCTTTTGCGAACGACTGGAGAAAAATTAAGGCCTGGAAACCAGGGTGGGAATATATTCTAAATTAGACTCTTCTAGAGCCAAAAAAGTCCTAACTTCATTCCACAATCTCAACAAATCAGAGAAGTCGGCCACTGGGTCGACTTTTTGATTTGTCGAGAGGGATTCGAACAGGAAGGGGGTCGGAAAAACATTTGTTTTTACGTCAAAGGAGGATCATAGATCGCTGAGAACTGTGTGTTCTTAGAGCGCAGCTGGCGTGTATGATAATATAATAGCAAGCAGTTCAATCCCTCCTCCCTAACCGATTAGATTCATACATGGATAATGTCATCATAGTCACTCTAAAAGACTTACTTCTTGGAAGCTTATCATTTTCTTTTTTGATTGGACTTTTATTTTGGTTACTAAAAGAGTGGATTTCAAAAAGAATTGAAAAATCTATTCAACACGAATACGATAGACAACTTGAGGATTATAGGTTTTCTAAACTTAAGCTCCAAAAAGCAGAGTTGGTTGCAAAATTATTTTCTAAGTGGATAAAATACCGCGGAAGAGAAGAGAATACTCTCACGAGAGAACAACTCATAGATCACTACGAGGAACTAAACAGACTTTCAATAGAGGTATCTTTGTGGATGCCAGATTCAGAAATATTAAAAGAGTTAATGCTAAGGTTACAAGGTAACGAAGATAGCCTCGACATTCGTCAAATTACAGGAAGTGTGAGAAAGCTTATCTTAGAAAAAGATGATGATTTTGACTATAAGGAAATCTGTCTTTGGCCTGTTCCAGAAGAGTACGATAATTTATTTGGCCCTTTCAATAAAGGGACTTAGATGAGAATCTCCAAGATCACTCGCCTTGACTAACGTAGTCGAGACAGGCTCGTCTCGCTGAGGCTTGCCGAGGTCGGATCCCATAGCCCCGGTCCTATAGACGTAACATACATACATGTACCACCTCTATATCCTTAAGTGCTCGGATGGAACTCTTTATGTTGGTATTACCACTGATTTGAAACGGAGGGTAGAAGAGCATAATTCTTCGGCTCTGGGGGCGAAATATACAAGGGGTAGGCGACCAGTAGAGTTGGTTTACTCAAGGCAATTTAAAAATCGATCGGAAGCCACCCGGGAAGAATCTCGAATCAAAAAGCTGCCTCGAGGGCAGAAACTTGCTATGATAAAAGAAACTAAAGAGTAAGTAGTTCTATGAATCTCGAAATCAATCCGCTCATCATTCTTTTCGCCACTATTAATATCGGAGCTTTCCTTATCATGTTGTGGGACAAGACACAGTCGATGAAAAAGGGAGCGGAGCGTATTTCAGAGGGGATGCTGTTTTTCTTGGCCACTCTGTTTGGGAGTATCGGAATTTATGCGGGAATGGTACTGATTCGTCATAAAAGCCGTAAATGGTATTTCATTATCGGTATTCCAGCCTTGATTATACAAAATCTAGCTACTCTCTATGTCATCCAACTCTGGTATTTGGGCTAGAGCAGGCGTAGAATAGGAGTATAAATAACTCTTAAGACATTTAGGTCTATGGAAGTCAATCTTATACTTATCCTCGTTTGTGGGATAATCGCTATGGTAGTCGGTATGTTTTGGTACGGACCGCTTCTTTTCGGCAAAGCCTTCATTAAGGCTAATGACTGGCCAGATTGGGAGACGCTCTCTCCTGAAGAAAAAAAGATCAAACAAAAAGAAATGGGCTGGCTCTATCTTGTTCAGTTCATCTTCACTCTTATCCAGCTATATATCTTGGCTCATTTTGTCCAAGGGTGGACTGATGTTTCAGGTGTAGAAGTGGCTATTTGGCTCTGGCTTGGTTTTATCGCCCCAACCGTAGCGAGTAATCTTATCTGGAACATGACTACTCTGAGGAAACGAGTAATTCTTTTTGGTATTATCGGAGGTTATCAATTGGTTTGTATGACTATTTTTGGATACATCTTGAGTCATTGGGTCTAAACCTTATGGAGGTGAGCGCAAAACAAAAAGAGGCACGTGAGCACTATCAGGAAACTTTGACGTTTCTCAGGAAGAAGAAAAAAATCTGCTTTCTGACTACCTCGAGTCGGTGGGAGGGTGAGCCGAGTGGTAACATGGCCAAAAGCACGCTGCTTGCCTATGAGCTTAAACATGATCTCGGTGACAAGGTTACCCTTATTGATGTCGCTAAATTGCATATAGTACAGTGCGAGGGTAATGTCTCGACGAATAACGGTAATGTCTGCGGTATGGCTAAGGCGGTACTGCATGATGATGAGAAAAACCCATCAGGTCAGCACCGGTGTTGGGCAAGTCTCAATAATCCCAATGATGAACTGTGGAAGGTGAGTAAGGTGCTCCTCGAGAGTGACGTAGTGATTTTCTTCGCTTCAGTGCGTTGGGGTCAGACTAACGGTGTCTATCAGAAACTTATTGAACGGCTAACGTGGCTGGAAAACCGCCACTCGACTCTCGGTGAAGACAATATTATCAAAGACATCGCGGCCGGTATTATCGTGGTAGGTCAGAACTGGAGAGGAAAGGAAGTGCTCGAAACTCAAAAACATGTTTTGGAATATTTTGGTTTTGATGTCCGTCCAGAATTGACTTGGAACTGGCAGTACACAGATAATCTAGAAGATGAACGACCGGAAACGTATATTGAAGGAGTAAAGGATTTTCGTAAAACATTTCTTCATGAATAATAATATTTCTCATAAGTACTGGTTTCGTCCCAAAAAATTTTGGAGGGTTTTTGCCTTTTATTATCCAACATCACGTGCTGGGTATGTAGCTACACTCCTTCTCATCTTGCCACTGATTGTTATTTTTCAGTATATCGACAAGTATTCACATTCAGCTTCAGATACACTTTTCAATTTCGCTCCCTGGGGGATTGCTTTTGCCGCTATTTTTGATAGTCTGTGCTTCCGTTTTGGGGAATATCCTGCCTGGTGGAAGAAAAATAAAGCTACCTAACGTAGAATACTCTCTGCAGTTGGGACTATCTTATCGGTCCATAGAGTGTAGTGTTTGGCGCTTGGGTGCAGGCCATCTCCAGTGGTGAGACTTGGCGTGTCACTGACGCTTTGACTAACCTCCCAAATATCTACTACGGGGATATCTTCCTTTTGGGCCTCCTCGTTGATGATTTTATTGTATGAAATGAGTGCTTCAGTATTTTTGGTGGAGTCACCGAATTTTTTTCCAGATGGTGTGAGGCTGTAGTTGGGGATAGTAAGTATGAAGATACGAGCCTGGGGTTTAGTAGCTTTGACTTTATCAAGCACGGAAACAAAACGTGTACGAAAAATCTCGCTGTCAGTGCCGCGAACCTGATCATTGACGCCTATAAGAAGAGAGATAAGATTGGCGTTACTGTTTTTGAGAATAGGTAGTTCTCGTTCGATCAGATCGAGGGTGGTGTAACCGGTGCGGCTTGGATTATTGAGAAGTTCTATGGAATAGCCTTTTTCACGTAAACGGGTAGTGAGTTGGTTAGGGAAGCGATCCTGCTCACGGACACCCTCACCAATGGTGTATGAATCACCAAGAGGCATATATTGGATAGTAGCAGCCTTGTCTCCTGGGAGGGTTTGAGAATTGGTTTTGGGAAGGGGGTTGGATTTTTTGGGAAACAATAGAATGGCTACTATGATGAGTACCACGATAACCAACATGATAGCGAGCAGGTTTTTGGGCATAGCTCTATGAGAGAGATCTGTTGATAGAAGGGTTGATATCTTCCCATGCATCAGTACGGTCAACTTCACGGAGGCGAGCAATTTCTTCTTCCGGATTCATGATAGCCGTCTTTAACTCATCATCGGTACGACCAAGGTAGCGGGCCATGCCGATTTTTTGTTTATAGAGAACTTCTAATTCTGCACGGGTAAGAGTAGCTAGATCAGGAGTAAGCTCGGCTTGCATTTCCTCATTGATACGATCATTATCCGCCTTGTCGTCAGGTGTCAGGGGTAGATTAAATTGTTGTTCCATAGGGGTAGAAAGTTAAAATTCTGTCTTCAGTATACCACTTTAGTCGCATGCTATACTAAGACATATCTGTAGCCCTATGACTAAGCAAAATCTCATTTTTCTTGATACCGAAACCACTGGACTGACTACCGAAGACCGGCTTTGTCAGGTTGCCTACACTTTCCAGGGCGTAGAAGTAGAAGCCTTATTCAAGCCACCTGTACCCATCTCTATCGAGGCTATGTCGGTAACCCATATCACGAACCGTATGGTGGCCGACAAGCCACCCTTCGTAGAGTCACGGATGAAAAACGATCTCATGCAGATACTGGCTTCGGGAAATATTCTTGTCGCTCATAATGCTCGTTTTGATATTGAAATGCTTAAACGCGAGGGCATTCTCGTTAATCACTATATCGATACATTCAAGGTCGCCTATGCTCTTGATCAGAATGATGAAATACCACGGTATGCGCTTCAATACCTGCGTTACTTTTTCGATCTTGAGGTACCTGAAGCTACTGCTCACAGCGCCCTTGGTGATGTACGGGTTCTGATTGCTGTCTTTAATTTTCTTTATGAGAGAATGTTTGAGCAAATAGGGGATGAGACAAAAGTGCTGACGGAGATGATGGACATTTCTTCACGACCCCTCTTGTTTCGCACATTTACTTTCGGTAAACACATGGGTCGCACTGTGAAAGAAGTAGCCTCTGAAGACCCTGGCTATGTCACGTGGTTGTTCAATCAGAAGGTTATGAATCGTGAGAATGGCGAAGATGATGATGAAAATTGGATCTACACCCTCGACTTCTATATGAAAAAATAGGTCAATTAGATTAAACGGGATAAAGAAATAAAGTTGATGATACTGACCAAGACTGACTTCAAAGAATACCTCCTCTGTCACAAGAGTTTGTGGCTCAAAAAAAACAAGCCGGAGCTCTACACACCGGGAGAGTTTTCTTTGTTTCTTCAGAAGATTCTCCAAGATGGCGATGCTGTGGAAGCCTACGTCCAGAAGCTTTTTCCGGAAGGTGTTCTGATACATGGTCACAATAAAGCCTTGGTAGAGAAAACCCAAGAACTCTTACCACAACAAGGAACACTTTTTCAAGCGACCTTTGAAACTCCAGAAGGGCTTTTTGCTAAGATAGATATTCTCAAGTGGAATAGCGAGACGAAGAAGTGGGATATCTACGAAGTCAAAGCTAGTACCGAAATCAAGAGTGATCTCAAACACAATCACCTCAAAGATATAACCTTTCAGACATTGGTTGTTGAATCAGTACTTGGCAATGATATGGTGGGGGAGAGTTTTATTATCTATATCAACAAAGACTATCGCCGAAGTGAAGACCTCGATCTTGAACGCTTGTTTGTTTTTGAGAATGTTACCAATGATGTAGAGAGTATCCGTGATGAGGTGATGCGAGAAATGCAAGAAGCTCTCAAACATCTCGCAGAAGAAGAAATCATTTACCAGACTTGTCCATGTTTTTACCGTACGAATGGTCAACGCTGTGACGCTTTTTTCTTTTTCAACCCGGACGTGCCAGCCTATTCAGTGCACCATATAGTGAGTGGCAAAAAGTTACAGACTTTACTCGATATGAATGTCTTGGCAATTGAGACTATTCCAGAAGATTTCCCATTGACCCCGATCCAGCGCAAGAAGGTAGAATTGGTTAAATCGGGCCAGCCGGTGATTAACACTCAAGCTATTGCCAAAGAATTAGAAAAACTCTCTTTCCCACTCTACTTCTTAGACTACGAAACCTACAGCTCTCCCATACCGTTGCTCCCAGGTTATAAAGCCAATCAAGCGGTCGTTTTTCAGGCGTCTGTTCATAAACTGGATCAAGATGGGACTCTTGAACATTTCGAATATCTGGCCCATGATTTTACCGATGCAACCCGAGGCCTTGTCGCTATGCTCACTCAAGCAATTGGACCTGTGGGAGATGTGTTAGTTTGGTATGAAAGTTTTGAGAAAGGGAGAAACAAGGAGCTTGCAGAACTTCATCCTGAACAGAGCGAGTTTTTCCTGAATCTCAATGAGCGCATCTTTGATCTAATGAAGGTCTTTACCAAGCACTACGCTGACCCAAACTTTGGAGGGAGTTTTTCTATTAAGAATGTTTTGCCAGTGATGTTACCAGAACTAACGTACAAGAGTTTGGAAATTCAAAACGGTACCATGGCTCTCTCAGAATGGGAGAAAACAGTGAACAGCAACATGACTGATGAACGTCGTCAGGAGACCAGGGAGAATCTCCTTCGCTATTGTGAGCTTGATACCCGTGCGATGGTAGAGCTTTACAAAACACTCATTCAAAAAGTAGCAATGCGATGACACTGAAGAAGAAGTACACGGTCAAGGGAAAGATATTTGCCTACTCAGTAGATCCCACAAGCTGGTATTTTATATATGTCGATAAAAAAGATTCAGTGGAAATCAAAAACAAAGCAACTAAAAAGGTGGGCTTTGGTTTCATACCAGTGGAAGTGACTCTCAAAAAAACCATATGGCGGACAACACTTTTTCCCACCAAAGAGGGGCCGTATCTCATCTCTCTCAAAAAAATGGTTCGACAAAAGGAAGGCTTGTTTGCTGGAGAGCGGATTACCCTTACATTTCGTCTCTTGTAAGAGGATATGCTAGAGTAGGTTTTTAGGATAAGAAGTCATGACTCAAGATACAGCGCTGGCATTATTGCGGGCCGGTCACAGCGTGTTTCTCACCGGAGAAGCGGGTACCGGTAAAACACATACCGTAAACGAATACACTAAATACCTTCGTAGCCGAGGGATTCCTTTTGCAGTGACCGCATCAACCGGTATAGCGGCTACTCATATTGGAGGGATGACGATTCACTCTTGGAGTGGCATTGGCACAGCTAGGGAGCTCAACGAAACAGAGATCAAAAATATTGCTAAGACTGCTCACGTCGCTAAACGTATTCGTAAATCAGCAGTACTGATCATCGATGAGATTTCCATGCTTGATGGACGAGTACTGACTCTGATTGAAACAGTCTGTCGGGTAGTACGTAAATCCACCATCCCGTTCGGAGGCATGCAAGTCGTCTTGGTCGGTGATTTTTTTCAGTTGCCGCCAGTGACCAAAGCAGGAGAAACTCCAGAGTATGCATTTGCTAGTGAAGCTTGGGAACGTCTAGTTCCGATCGTATGTTATCTTCACGAACAATTCCGCCAAGAAGATAAGGTTTTTCTCAATCTTCTCAAAGCCTTGCGCGCTAATACTCTCGAAGAGACCCATTATGAGACTTTTCGTGGTCAAATGGTGACTGAAGATGAAGCTCCTCTTGGTATCACTCGTCTTTACGCGCACAACCTTGATGTGGATCGAATCAACCAAGAAGAACTCCGTCAGTTACCCGGGAAAATCCACGCCTATCAAATGCGTGGGAAAGGTAAGGAAGCTTTAGTAGAAACACTCAAGCGCACCTGTCTTTCACCAGAGCGTCTCGAACTTAAGATCGGTGCTCTGGTTATGTTCACCAAAAATAATTCTAGTGCGGGGTATGTGAACGGCACTCAGGGAGTGGTCACTGCTTTTCATCCAGAGAGTAAATTGCCTATAGTCAAAACGCGAAGCGGTAACATCATTGAGGTTGGTCCGATGGATTGGTCGATGTTCGAAGGTGACGAGGCTCTCGCGGTAGTGACGCAATTGCCTCTCCGTCTCGCCTGGGCGCTCACCATCCATAAGAGTCAGGGGACGAGTCTTGATGCAGCGGTTATTGATCTTTCAAAAGTGTTTGAGTATGGACAGGGGTATGTAGCGCTCTCTCGCGTAAGAACACTGCGTGGTCTACACCTCTTGGGTATGAATAACAAAGCGACACAAGTACATCCACATATTAGAGCAGTTGATCAAGAATTTAAAATTGCCTCTGAAGAAGCGAGAAGTAAATACGAAGCTATTGATGATAACACTCGCGCACAACTTGAGACTAACTTTATTTTGGTTTCTGGCGGTAAGCGAGGGGAGTAGTTTTTGGATACAAAAAAAGCCCTCAATGCGGGCAAACGGGTCTGGGTCCCTAGAAGTGAGTATCGGAAAAAAATTTACTTTTTTCCCTATAAAATATAGGTGGGTCCCAATTAGAGAGCCGAAGCTCTGTCGCGTACCTTTCTGAAGGCTTTCATATACAGTATATCATATAAAAAAATCACCTCCCGAAGCGTTGCTTGGGAGGTGTGGGATCACCAGTACACTGATAGCCTTGATTGCGATCAAGGCCATACTCAGTCTCACCGGTCTTGCTGGTAATCCAAAAGTAGATGATGGGTACACAGGCATTTCGCATTTTTGTTTGGCCTAGTTGAGACAGTTTCGCCTGAAAATCTAGGTAGGCTTTACGCGCAGCGATTTCTTCATTCGTGAGGGGCTTGTCTTTGACTGCCCAATCACCAGAAACAATCAATCGATCAAAGATAGTTGGCCATTCTTGATGAATGATTTGATCGCGCTCATCAAGAAGAGCTGAAAGCTGTTCTTCTGAGCATTTCTCAAAGCGCATACATTCCTGAAAATTTTCGAAGTTGTTTGTGAGGCGTGGAGAGCGGCGCATGAACTCATTGCTGACCGCAGTGATACCTTCTTCATAGAGTTTCAGATTACTCCACGGGTTGAGAGCTCGGATATTACCTCCAAGAGTAGAGAGAATAAAAAGACAGAGTCCAGCTAAGGCAACGAGTGTGGCTATGAGCCAAACGAAGTTCTTTAGGTGGTATAAATGAGTCTTGGACACAAGTATCTCCAAAAAGTGAAAGAACCAGGAGCGTAGTATAGAAAGAAATAAAAAATGAGTCAATATATCAAGAGTATTGACGATTAGTACACAAGGCGTTAAAATTTTTTGGCGTGCATTTCACAGGGAGGTGCAGCAGTTTTCTCAAGAGGGAGAGATACGACATGGATAAGCCTCTGCCGAAGTGTGCAGTTTTTGGCCTCGCCAGAACACAGCCGGCTCGCGATGTATTGAAAGCGGCTCTGGGTCCCAATATTCCGTCGGACATCGTTTTGATGGAAATTTGTCCGGACAACAAGCCAAGACCTCGCAAAGTTTTCCCAATGTCTGAGAGAGACGTCGTGGCATGCCTAAAGGCTTTGCCGAAGCTGTCTGGTAGGGTCGATCAGGAATTCGGCTTTTTCCGACAAACCAACAAACCAAGGCAGATTAAATTGGTCTGTCCACGGCAATTGGCTCAGGCAGTAGGCGTCACAGTCTAACTCTATAGCGGAGTCTATCCCAGAGGATGTACATGGCGGGTTCGAGATTTCTCGGCCCGCCATATTTTTATATCAAGCCAGACCTTGACTGAAAGGCTCTAACAGGGTAGGATTTTCAGGTGCATCTCAAGGGGAGGTGCGCGTAAACAAGAGGGAATATTGCATGCCACCAGCAATGCAAAATACAGCTGTTTCGCAATCTCCGGTCAGTCGCGGTCATGCAGGGCGTGCCCCTGCTCCGATACGCGATCGGTCTACGAAGCCGGGACTTGTCTTGGTGCAAGAAGAGAGGGGTCATGAGGAGACCTCCTTGCTCAAAACTCTGTATCCTGGAAGGGTGTTTGGCTGTGAAAAGGGACCTCGTCCCCGAGCGAGGAAGAGGGTCTTATTGTACGACCTCTCTTCAAAAGCTCGCAGTGCTATCCTGGAAATGGATGCGACCGGTCATTACGGCCAGGATAACTTGCCGGCAAAGTCCGACATTACCGAACCGATTGACGACGGCAACAATACTATGGCGACCGGCCCTCTCCGGACCATGGATTATTTCGAAGCTCTGAAGGCCATGGAGAAGCTCGATCCCGAGATTTCCTTCAAGGCTGCGGGGCAGATCAGTCATGGGAACTTTTATCCCATGTAAATGCAGGCAAAAGGCTGAGGTTTAGGGAAAAGGGGCGGGTTCGAGATTTCTCGACCCGCCCGCTTACTTTTTAGAGGCAAATATTTAGATACTTGACTAAAATATAAGGGTGTGTTATTATGTAACGGCTAGATTTTGTGTATCTTGAAGCTTAAAAAGGAGAATGCAGCCGATGAGTTACGGACCAAGGCCCGTATGTGAATTGAGGGCCCCTACAGTGACTGAGGGTCTCAATGACTATCAACAAGAAAAAATAGGAGCGGATGTCATTATTTCAGAGACACAGGAGGATATCGAGAGAGCTATCATAGGAGCCCTGAACGAACGCTTTGTTCATGGTCTTGCCAAGGATAGTGTCATGATCATATTGCCAACTGATATTCATATGGCTCTGATCACGATCCGTACCTGGAAACCCGGACAAGAAAACTTTCCGGGCGTCTGTATCAGCAGAACTCCCGTTGCACAAGCGAGTCGTCTTCTTAATCCCGCTGAGCCAAAATACTCTGGCTATATGTTTTCTGAAGATAAAGGTTGGTATGTAGTCACATCCGAAAACATACCGCAAGATTCTCTAGCGATGGCATAGCCCCATTAACTGATGGGCACAAAAAGCGGCATATTCCCAACCAGGGGTATGCCGCTTTTCACTTTAGATAGGCTATAAATAAAAAAGGAACCGGATTACGCCTGTGGCGGTTCCGGTTACAAGGGGAGTTCATATTGATCTTCAGGAACTTCGGTTTCAATTCCTGGCTTAAGACGTCCATTACGATGCCGTGGGCCAGGATTTTTATCGAAAGGCAAGTAGTTGTCTTTGTTGCGCCTTGGTCGATAAATAGATTCGCTCGTGAGAAAGTAGTCCATGGTGCGACAGTACTTCTCAACCGCGTTCTTCAGAATTTCGTATCTACCGTCACCTTTGGATTTATAGATCATCCGTTGGTGAGCCTCAACATCGAAAGCGTCTCCGAAACGCCAGTTTTGCTGAATGCGGCGATACACCCAAGAGCCAATGCCAGCAATCTCTGATTGAGAGAACTGGTAGCGTCTTGTTGGCTCAAAACGAGCTTGCTTGTTCATAACGAAGCTCCTTTCTTGAGCGAGCAATTGAATAGGTACTTACTCATATTATACACCTAAAACGTTATAAAGTCAACTAGTGGTTGCAGGAGCGCCCTAGACAATGCTTGAATAGAAGTATATGACCACCAAAACCAAAACCCTTACCCTCTGGGAGGACACGATCAGCCTTGCAGATTTTCAAGACAAAAACACGCTACCAGAATATCCAGGCGTATATTTTTTCGTGGATGCTACAGAGACGATTCTTTATATTGGTAAGGCCACGTCACTCCGTGATCGGGTTAAGAGTTATTTTATTCAAGACATGCTCGAGACTCGTGGACCGAAGATTGAACTGATGATGCCCAAGATAACGAAAATTGGTTTTCGCAAAACTGATTCTGTTCTTGAGGCACTGCTTCTTGAGTCAGAGTTGATCAAGAAAGTACAGCCACCCTACAACACCAGCGCCAAAGATGATAAGAGCTACAATCAAGTAGTGATTACCAAAGAGACCTATCCACGGGTTCTAGTAGTGCGGAGTCGAGACATTGCTCAGGGTAAATTCGATTTTCCGATTAAGTACTCGTTTGGACCTTTTCCGGATGGCGGGGGACTGAGGGAGGCGATGAAGATTATTCGCAGGTTGTTCCCATTTCGTGACAAGTGTACACCGTATGAAGAGTTGACCGAGAAGATGAGGGCCAAGGCCAGGCCATGCTTCTCTGCCCAGATCGGTCTCTGTCCCGGGGTGTGCACGGGGAAAATAGATGCGCGAGCGTATGCGGAAATTCTTCGTCATCTCAGACTCTTTTTTTCAGGTAAAAAAAACACGGTTCTCAAGAGTCTTGAGAAGAGTATGTTGCAGGCTGCTCAGGAGCAGCGTTTTGAAGAGGCTCAAAGTATTAAGAAAGTTTTGTTTGGACTTAAGCATATCGAGGATATAGCTCTTGTCAAAAATGATTTAGGAGAGGGAGAGCGTCATCGCATCGAAGCCTTTGATGTAGCTCACATACTAGGAGAGTCAGCGGTAGGCGTGATGACAGTGGTTCAAAACAGTCGTATCCAACCAAGTGAATATCGGCAATTCAAGCTTCGCGCTAAACACAACGGCAATGATCTAACAGCGCTTGAGGAAATTTTGCGTCGACGCTTTGCTCACCCAGAGTGGCCCTTCCCAGAGCTTGTAGTAGTAGATGGTGGTGAAGTGCACGTACATTTGGCTGAAAAAATTCTTGCAGAGCTGGCTATTGGTATTCCCGTACTCTCAGTAGTTAAAGATGAGCGTCATCGGCCACGAGCAGTACTTGGTATCGAAACTCTAGCAGAGCGCTTTAAGAAAGAAATTCTGCTTGTCAACAATGAAGCTCATCGTTTTGCCATTACTTTTCATCGTAAACGCCGCGGTAGAAGCTTTTTGAATAGATAAGTAGAGTATACAGAGAATATCTAGACCCGAGGAAAAAGTCTCCTGCGGGTCTTTCTCTTTACAGCACGCCGAGAATAGTGTATCCTGGGAGACATCTTACAATTTTTTGAACCGCATTAGGATATTTGACTATGGCAGCCAAAAAATCAGTCATTGAGGTACGGGGGGCGCGAGTAAATAATCTTAAGAATATCAATGTTGATATTCCTCGTGATGCACTGGTAGTCGTGACGGGTCTTTCTGGATCGGGTAAATCTTCTTTAGCTTTCGATACTCTTTTTGCTGAAGCTAATCGCCGTTACGTTGAATCACTTTCTTCATACGCTAGAAATTTTCTTGATGGTTTTGAAAAACCAGATGTGGACGCTATCCACAATCTTTCGCCAGCTATCTCCATCGATCAAAAAAGTGTCTCACGTAGTCCACGCTCTACAGTAGGTACTATGACTGAAGTCTATGATTACCTGCGTGTACTCTATGCCAAACTAGGAGAACCCCATTGTCCCAACTGCGCCGCTAAACTGACTCGTAAAAGTGTGCGCGAAATTCTCGAAGAAATCTTAGCATTGCCTAATGATACGGCTCTTATTTTCACAACAGAGAGTTTCGCCTTGCGAGGTAAAAATGAAAAAGAAGCTCTCCAAATGATTCAAACTTGGGGCTATCCACGAGTGATGCGTGATGATGAGGTTATTGGTATTGCTGAAGCAAGCGCCTCTGCGAGTAGTACCGAAGAGCATCAGTACGAACTCGTTATTGATCGACTTATTCTCAATACCGCTCGACCTGACAAGGAGCGCATTATTGATAATCTGCAGACAGCTTTTCAGCTTGGTCATGGTACTCAGACAGTTATTCTGTCAGAGACTGGTGAGCGTCGTATCTATAATGAGGAATACCGTTGTGAAAACTGCGAAATCTATCTCCCAGAATTTTCACCGAGTCATTTTTCGTTTAATAATCCTGATGGTGCTTGTCCCAAGTGTTCTGGCTTAGGGGTCACACTCGCTTTTGATCCCGAATTGATCATTCCCAACAAAAATCTTTCTTTCTTGGAGGGGGCGGTACGACCATGGAGCAAAATGAACAGTGGTCGAGAAAACGGCCATGGTCCACTCGCACAGCTACTTGAAGCCGCAAAGCGTCTGAAGATTTCACCAAGTACTCCTGTCAAAAAACTGCCGAAGAAACATCTAGAAACGCTGCTTTATGGAGATGGACAGGAAAAAGGTTTTGAGGGCATCATCTCACTTCTGGAAAAAAAATATAAAGACACCAAATCAGACCATCTTCGTAGTGATATCGAAGCCTACATGCACGCTCAGGTTTGTGGAGAGTGTGAAGGTAAGCGTCTCAAGAAAACCTCTCTTTCAGTCTTGCTTGGAGGCCTTTCTATAGATGACATTGCTAAGCAGAGTATTGATAGCTTGCTTCACTTTTTACCGCAGCTTGAGAAAAAGTTAGCGACCAAAGAACAGAAAACATTTGTAGAGCCACTCTTTCGGGAAATGTTTACTCGTCTGCGAGCAGTTGAGAAGGTGGGTCTCGGTTACCTTGAGATTCGTCGTGGAGCCCATACTCTTTCTGGTGGTGAAGCTCAGCGTATTCGTCTCTCTGTTCAGATGAAATCAGGTCTTTCGGGGATCATCTATGTTCTTGATGAACCATCAGTGGGTCTTCATAGTCGTGATACCGAAAAACTTCTTGGTGCCCTTGAAGATCTTCGTGGCGCTAACAATTCTTTGGTAGTTGTAGAGCATGATGTAGCTATTATGAAACGAGCGGACTACATCATCGACATGGGGCCAGGCGCAGGCAGTGAGGGGGGTGAAGTCATTTTTGCTGGTACACCAGAATCCCTTCTTAAGTCTAAGATGCTCACCGCAGAGTATCTTTCTGGTAAGCGTACCGTCTCAGAGAAAAAGAAGCTCCGTAAAGGTAGTGGTGTTTCTCTTTCTATTCTTGGTGCTAAAGAACATAACTTGAAAAACGTCGATATTACTTTTCCTCTCGGGATGCTCATTTCGGTAGTGGGTGTATCGGGATCAGGTAAGTCTTCTTTGGTACATAGTATTTTATCCAAAGCACTCTCCAAACATTTTTATCATGCGAAGGCTGAGCCAGGCGCTCACAAGAAAATCACAGGCTTAGAGCATATTGATAAGGTGATCACAGTAAATCAGGATCCAATCGGACGGACTCCGCGTAGTAATGCGGCTACCTACACGGGAGTGTTTGGCTTGATTCGTGATTTGTTTGCAGCTACTCCAGAAGCCGAGCGAGAGAAATTCAGCGCTAGCCATTTCAGCTTTAATATGCGAGGGGGGCGTTGTGAGGAATGTCAGGGTGGAGGTATGAAGAAAATTGAGATGTACCTATTGCCAGATGTCTATGTTCCTTGTGAATACTGTCAGGGGACACGGTATAACCAAAAAACTCTTTCTATTGAATACCGTAGTACGAACATAGCTCAGATTCTCCAGATGACCGTTACCGAAGCCAGACGTTTTTTCCTTGATCAGCCTATGATTGAGGAGAAGCTTCGGGTGCTCGAAGAAGTAGGACTCGGCTACTTAGTCTTGGGTCAAAGTGCTACTAATCTTTCTGGTGGTGAAGCTCAGCGTATCAAACTAGCCACTGAACTCGCTCGTAAGTCAACCGGTAAAACCCTTTACATTCTCGATGAACCAACAATTGGGTTACACTTCGAAGATGTACGGCGTCTTCTGGAGGTACTTGATGCTCTTGTCGATAAGGGGAATAGCGTCTTAGTAGTTGAACATAATATTGATGTGATCAAGGCATCGGACTGGGTAGTGGAACTTGGACCCGATGGAGGTAGTTTGGGCGGAGAGTTGGTTTTCTCTGGCACACCTGCTAAGCTCAAGGCGGTCAAGAAAAGCTTTACTGCTAAGTATCTCTAATCTCAAAGCGATGGTAACTAATCTCCACAAAAACATTATTGCTACCATCACCTACTACGATGTCCTTGATTTTCCACTGACACCCTACGAACTTTGGCGTTTCTTGATTTCTTATGATGGCACAGCGCTGACAGACAAAGCACTTTTGCGAGATGTTGTTTGTGCCTTAGAAACAAGTGAACTGCAGAAAAAAGTAGCTTCTCTGAATGGGTTTTTCTTTTTACCAGGGCGAGGACGTTTAGTGGAAGAACGTGTCGCTAGAGAAAAACTCTCTGCCCGTAAGCTTGTAAAGATGAAAGAGCTTGCCTCATGGATGCGTCACATGCCTTTTGTCCGTATGATTGGAGCAACTGGTAGTCTTTCTATTAAGCATGGGACCAAAGAAAGTGACTGGGACATGTTTATTGTTTTTGAAAAAGGTCGTATCTGGTTGGGACGGTTTATTATGACGGCCTTTCTTCAGGCGTTTGGTAAGCGTCGTCATGGTCAGAAGGTGCGTGACCGAGCTTGTCTCAATTATTTTATTACTACAGACAGACTGGAAATCATGAATAAGGATCTCTATGGAGCTCATGAGTACCAGTCTATGCGTCTCTTGTGGGGGAGTAGAGCCTACCAACGCTTTATGTTGGCGAATCAGTGGATACGTGACTTTAAGCCGCACTATCAGCCTAGCGCGCTCTTAGAACGCTTTACTTTGAATGGGGGGTCGAGTTTTATACAGACTCTGTTAGAAAAACTAGCGGCTTTATTACCTGGGCAAGATCAACTGAGTGCTTGGCAACAACGTAAGATTGCCCATAATCCGAAAACTGATTTACCTGGAAGTCATATTGAAGCGAGTGATCAAGCACTTATTTTTCTTCCTAAACCACGAGGACCACGAGTGTTTAGCGAATTTAAAAGACGGCTCACTTTTTAGAGAGTCGAAAAAGATTTAGATGAGAAGATCTTGCCTAGCAGAGGTCTTTTTTCATGCTATACTAAGGGGAGAAAAACAAAACTAAATAGGAGACTATGCCGAAATTTTTATATACGGCCAAGGCGATTGATACCGGTCAACCGAGTTCTGGAGAAGCAGTTGCAAAAGATGAAAAGGAGTTAGCCAAAGACCTTCGTGGACAGGGGTTGCTTTTGACTTCTCATCGTGAAGTGACTGAAGCTACCAAGCTCAACATCAAGTTTTTTGATGGCATGCGCTCAGTGCCACTCAAAGAGAAGATGGTTTTTACCAGAAACTTAGCTGTGATGGTTTCTTCAGGGTTGACTCTCTCTCGCGGTATTCACAACCTTAGTTTACAGACCAATCATAAGGGCTTTCGCAAGATCTTGGAAGATGTTTTCGAAGAGGTGCAGGCAGGAAAGTCTCTTTCAGAAGGACTCGCTAAATATCCAAAGGTTTTCAATGAGCTATTTACCAACATGATTGCCGTAGGAGAGGTGTCCGGTAACCTTGAGGAGGTTTTGGATATTTTGGCTACTCAACTGGAGAAAGAACATGATTTATTAAGTAAAGTTCGTGGTGCCCTCATTTATCCATTGGTTATTTTGGTGGCCATGTTTGGTATTGGAGTTTTGATGTTGGTCTATATTTTACCGAGAATTACCGGTGTGTTTAAGGATATGGATGTGAAGTTGCCAGCTACGACGCTCGCTATTATGGCTTTTAGTGATTTTCTCCGCAATCACTACATTATTGCTTTTGGAGGACTTTTCCTTTTTATTGTGGGAGTGAAGGTGTTTGCTGGTACACCTGCGGGTCAAAATTTCTTTCATTGGCTGTATATTCGTTTGCCGATTGTCGGTAATATTGTCATCAAAGTTAACTGTGCCAGATTTGCCCGCATCCATAGCTCACTTTTGAAAAGCGGCGTATCTGTGGTGACTGCTCTGGGTATTGTTTCTAAGACACTCGGTAATGTTTATTATAAACGAGCTATTGAAGAAGCGATTGGTGAGATCCAAAAGGGTACAGAACTTTCCAAGGTCATTAGTCGTTATCCTAAGCTCTTTCCGATTCTTGTGCCACAGATTATTGAAGTGGGTGAAGAAACCGGTAAGACTGAAATGGTACTCAAGCGTTTGGCTGAATTCTATGAAGAAGAGATTTCTCAGATTACCAAGAACATGTCCTCTATTATTGAGCCGGTGTTGATGTTGATTATTGGTGGAGGTGTAGGATTTTTTGCGGTGGCGATGTTACAACCAATGTATTCCGTCTTAGAGAACATTAAGTAACACTATTTCTCTGGCGAATTTCTTTGTTACAAAATACGAAGTATGAAGTTTTCTAGTCAAAAGCGAACAAGAAAGGGATTTACGCTTATTGAGTCGTTGATTTTTCTATTTATTTTTGCTTTGATTGCGACTACTTTTTTTCAGGCCTACATTGTGACCACGAGGACAGTGCTTAATAGTAAAAATCGTCTAGGAGCTACTGCCTTGGCTAACCAGAGAATGGAAATTATTCGTAGTATCGAATATACGACTATCGGTACTAAACACTGGAATGGTAGCGCTTGGGTGTATGGTATTCCTGCAGGAGACCTCATTGAAGAAGAAGATGTAAGTGTGAATACCACTCTCTATCATGTAGATACCTTCGTGCAATATGTAGATGACACTTTCGATGGTTCAAGTCCGGCAGATACCATTCCTACCGATTATAAAAGAGTGCGTGTGACTGTGAGTTGGGGAGGAAGAACGGCTGATGAAACCGTAGCGCTTTTCGGAAACTTCTCCCCGAACGGAATAGAGAGCTCAAGTGGTGGAGGAGTACTTTCTATCAATGCTCTTGATTCAAGTGGTATCGGTATTAGTGGAGTTAATGTGCGCATTCAGAATAGTTCAGCTGGTATTGATACCACAGCAACAACCGATTCTACCGGGAATGTGACGTTACCTGGAACGCCAGCTGGAACTCAGAAGTATATCCTGACACTGTCTAAGAGTGGTTACTATGGAGCTAATACCTATGCTCCATATCCGACGACCGCTTATACTCCAGTAGATGTCCATGCCTCGGTAGTGGCTAATGTTCTCAATCAGAAAACAGTAGTGATTGATCGTGATGTAGATATGAAACTGAAAACCCAAGATCCTTTTGGGGTAGCTGTTCCGAGCGTGAGTTTCAGTGTCGCTGGTGGTCGGGTTTTGGGGACCACTCCATCTACCGGAGCTCAAGTGTATAGTCTCAACCAGTCTACTTCTACAGACAGCAGTGGAGAAAAAACCTTTAGTGATCAGAGTTATGGAAGGTATACATTCACTATTCCAGATACAAGTGCTTATGAGTTTTGGAAGCTCACTCCGGAGAGTAGCACCAACAATGTTTTCGATGCTTCTCCAGGAACTAGTACGGATGTGTTAGCCCTCTTCCTGAGTAAAACTCTGGCTTCGTTGAAGGTTCAGGTAGTTCGTAATGATAATGGTAATGCTATTGCCGGAGCAACCGTTCACCTGACGAATACGACTTTGAGTTATGATGAGACGGTAACGACCGATACCTTTGGTTTTGCTTATTTCCCCAAGACAAGTACACCGCTAGCAGTTGATACCTACAACATTGAAATACAGGGCACTGGTTTCCAGACCAAGACAGATACAGTAGTGGTAAGTAATGCATTGACTAAGAAGACCTATGATTTAGTAGCTAACTAGGCTTATGCGCTTTTATAAGGGTCTAACTTTGATTGAAATGTTGGTAGCCATTACGGTGATGCTTATCGCTATGAATGGCTTCACGTATCTTTTTGTGCGCTCTTGGGATACGAATAGATCAACTATTGAGACCGGTCTCGCCTCGACAACAGCCTCAAGAGCCGTCAATCAGACCATTATTCAGTTACGCGCTATCAAACAAGCAGATAATGGAGACTATCCTATTGAAGAGGCTGATGATTTTGATCTCACTATCTATACCGATATTGATGATGATGGGGTGACTGAACGAGTGCATTACTATCTCGATCTAGCTACGGATGAGTTTAAGAGGGGTATTACCGACCCGAGTACTTCAACCCCGATTACATATGCCAGTAGTGATACCACCACTACCATACTAGCTCGTTATATTACCAATGAGAGTAATGAACCAATATTCTATTATTATAATGATGACTATCCTGGAGATACGACCAATAATCCTCTTAACACACCAGCTAGTTTGGGAAGTATTCAGCTGGTTCGAGTCAAAATGAAAGTTAATATTGACCCAGTACATGCTCCAGAAAATATCAATATTGAATCATTCGTAGACCTCCGTAATATGCATAACTATGAGTAAAAATTTTTTTTCACAGAAAAAAAGAGGAACAGCTCTGGTCTACGGTCTTATTATTATGACGGTGGTGGCTATTGTCTTGACTTCTATTATCACTTTCGTAGCCAACCATACTAAGTATGCTTTGCAAATTCATGCTCGAGAGCAGTCATTCCAGATAGCTGAATCAGGTATCCAGTTCTATCGTTGGTACTTGGCTCACCAGGTAGAGGGTCGTACTGCGGCTCAAGTAGCTGCTTTTTGGGCGGGCACTCCGTACGGAGTAGCGACTCCTTATGAGAAGGATTATCGTGATCCATCAGGCGACCTGATAGGGCGTTATAAGATTGAGGTGACGCCGCCATCAGGCACATCAACAGCCGTCACGGTAGTCGCCACTGGTTGGACGTTTCGTTATCCAAATGACAAGCGTATTATCGAGGTGCGTTTCCGTAAACCAGCCTGGAGTGAAGATATTGTACTGGCTAATGATGACTTACGCTTCGGAGCTGGCACTGAAGTATTTGGCAAGATTCATTCTAATGGAGGAATCCGTTTTGATGGTCTAGCTCATAATCTTGTTTCGAGTTCACTCAGTACCTACAATGATCCAGATCACAACGGTGCTGATGAATTTGGTGTCCACACACACGATAGCCCTACGGATCCGCTACCCCCGGCAGCGGTGCCGGATCGGCCGGATGTTTTTGAGGGAGGAAGATCATTTCCAGTCGCAGCTACGGATTTCAATGGTGTGCTTGGTGATCTAGCCTACATGAAGAGTGTAGCTCAAGCAGGTACCAATGGCAGTCGCTATCTTGGCAATACCCATCAGGGTTGGCATATTATTTTGAAAACAAACGATACCTTTGATGTTCGTAATGTTCAGAGTTTCAATGCTGCCACCAATCAGATCAACAACTACTCGGGCGGTTGGAGCACGTACAATATTCCCAATGATGGAGTAATTTTCGCTGAAAATAATGTTTGGATCTCTGGCACGGTTAATGGAAGGCGTGTTACTGTGGTTGGCGCTAATCTTATATCTGCTTCTCAGAAGAATGTCTATATTGGTAATGATATCCGTTATACCAATTATGATTGTACGGATATTATCGGTATTATTGCTCAAAATGATATTGATATTTTTCGAGCCAGTGAAGATGATTTGCGTATTGATGCGGCCATGATTGCTCAATCCGGTAAGATTGAACGGCCTCACTATAGTGGTGGTGGTGGAGATCTCATTAAATCAGTCATCACTATCTATGGCGCCCTAGCCTCTAATCAGCGCTACGGTTTTGCTTGGACAGATGGTACCGGTTATACGACACGTAATCTCTACTATGACAACAATCTCCTGTATTGTCCGCCACCGTATTTCCCTACAGGCACCCAATATGAAATGGATTTATGGGAAGAGCGCTAAAATTCTGCTAGAATATAGAGGAAACACAAATAAAAATGAGCATCCTTCAGAAAAAAATTATCAATCTTTTCCCAACTTCTTTTGGGTTGGATCTTTCAGATCTATCCGTCAAAGCGGTCTGGCTTGAGCGTAACGGTAATCATGAAGCTATCGCTAGCTATGGGTCGGTACCGCTGCCGGCTGGCGCTATTGCTGATGGTGAGATTGTTGATGGAGAAGTGGTCAAAGCGGCTATCAAAAGCCTAATGGAAAAGGCAGGACCAAAGAAGATAGCTACCAAAAAAGTCATCTGTTCTCTACCTGAAACAAAAGCCTTTTTGCGTATTATTAGTTTGCCTCAGATGAAAGCTGAAGAAGTCAAAGAAGCTATTAAGTGGGAAATTGAGGCTAATATCCCACTCACACTTGATCAGGTTTACTATGATTGGCAGGTACTCGATGTTCCCTTGACCACCGAGAAAGATAAAATGAGTGTCCTCGTGGTAGCGGTATCACGGAGCAATGTTGATCAATTTCAAGAAGTGCTTGAGGGGGCTGGTCTTGAGCCTCTTGGTCTTGAAACAGAGTCTATTGCCGAGGCAAGGAGTCTTCTTTTAGAAAATGATGATAAACGCACAACTCTGATTGTTGATATTGGTGATCGTCGCTCAAGCTTTCTTGTAGCAGTTGGCAGTAGTCCATGTTTTACCTCAAGCGTACCTCTTTCATCACAGATGATGACAGACGCTATTTCCAAGTCTCTTCAGATTTCATTTGACCAAGCTGAAACCATGAAAATCAAACATGGTCTGGGATCTTTAGCTGAGAAGAGCCCTACTTTTTTGGCCTGCGAACCTATTTTAGAGAGTATCGCTATTGAAATAGAAAAATCTCTTGATTTCTTCTTGACGAACTTTCCACTTATCGAAAAAGTAGACCATATCGTATTTTGTGGTGGCGGGTCCAATATGCATGGCTTACTTCCTTATATGGCCAAACGTCTTGGTAGACCAGTAGAAGCTGGTAATCCATGGGTTAATCTCCGTCTTGGAAAGCGCCTTCCACTCATTGATCGTGATCACTCGGTACAGTACTCAACCGCTATTGGCCTCGCACTCCGCGGCCTTGATGAATATGAAGATTTTACTTAACCTCCTCCCAGAAGAAAAAAAGATAGCTATCGAGCGCGGCCTGCACGTGCGTATTTTTCTTTGGCAATTTTTTCTTCTTTTCCTTCTTGAGCTTTTCTTCTTAGGTATTCTTTTCACCATTGCGATACTTCTTAAGGTAGAGCTTGATGGTGCCAAACTTTCCTCAGAAACAGCTACTCAAGCTATTGAGAAAGATGGCCAAGATCTGAAGAGGTATGAGGACAAATTTTTAGGCATCAATGAAGCTATTTCTACGATTGGTAAAATCGAGAACAATCACCTGTACTTCAGTCAGCTCTTTCGTATCTTGGATGGAGTGCAGCCAAAAGAAGTCTTTTTGCGACAGATGACCTCCAAGGATCGAAAAATCATGCTTTCTGGTATTGCTGGTACTCGTGAAGATCTTCTTTTATTTGAACAGCAGCTCAAGTCTTCAGCTTGTGTAGAGAAAGTTGACGTCCCTCTCTCCAATCTCTTTTCTCAGAAAAATCTCGAGTTTCAGATCGAATTTTCCATTACTCTTGAGTGTCTCCGTAAAAACAGTCTATGAGCAAATTTTTGAAACAATATCGTTTGGTTATCATAGCGATTGTCATTTTTCTGGCAATGGCTCTGACCGCTTGGTTTTTGGTAAGGCCGCTCTACGGGAAGGTTCTTAGTTTACGTGATGAAATTCAAAAAGAACGAGTGCGTCAGGAAAATCAACAAAAACAAATCAAGCGTCTCCCAGAACTCAAGAGTCAATATGAAAGAGTGGTGAGTGAGGAAGGGTTTCTGGATATTCTTCTCACTGAAGATAAGGTAGTTGGTTTTATTCGAACCATAGAGGGTTTGGCAAGTGATGCGCAAGTCGATGTTAAAATCCAGTCCAATGATCTGAAGGTTGAAGAGATTCCTCAAAGAAAGGGTAATAAGATCCAAGTGGAGAATAGTGATGAAGATGGTAGTTCTCAATCAAATGATAAAAAAGAAAAGACTCTAGCCGACTATCTTCCGTACCCGGATTATCTTCGTCTGACCCTTACGGTCTCAGGAGATCATGGTGCTATCATCTCTTTTCTCTCACGTCTCGAAACTCTGCCGGTAGCTCTTGATGTCATGGGTATTGACGTGAAACAGCCGCTCCGTGATGATAATTCTCGCGAAGGAGATGTTAGAGCGGTTAATCCCTTTACGACAGATACAGGACAGCAAGGAGATACAAATAAAGAAGGTGACAATGTGCCCGAAGAACTCACTCAAGCACTTTCACCAAAACTGGAAGCGGTTATCGATCTCATTGTCTATGTAGACAAGAAGTAACAATATGAAACTCACATCTCCACAATTAGAAAAATTTCTCGAGCGGTTTTCTCTCAGGCACTTGACGCTGGCTTGGTATCGTTACTTCAAGTTGTTTTTCACTGTACTCTTCTTCGTCATAATGGCTTTTGGTGGATACCTCTGGTATGCGAGCCTCTATAATTATTCTTGGGATGAGGAGCAGAAACAGGCCTATATGGAAAAAACTTTCACTGAGACAAATCTTAAAGAAAAAGAATTTTCACGACTTCTTGAAACACTGAAAACAAGACAAACAGAGCACCAGAACCCATTAAATATTTCACGCAATCTCTTTACTGGAGAGCCAGTGATTACCCAATAGAATAGCGTGAGTCTTTTCTGGTACTATATTGACGATACTCTAAAAACATGGCAAAATAGAGTGCTATGTTTGTAGAAAGTCGACTCAAATTTTATAAAGAACACTATCCGGAAAGTCCAAGTTATCGCTTGGAACAGTTTGAACGGGCCTTTTTTACCCCAGGCATCCGTTCTGTGGAGGCTATGACCACTCTTAGTAAGACTGAACGCGAAACGTTGAAAGACCTCCCTTGGCTTGCTTTTCCAGAAACTCTTATCCTGACCAGCAAAAAACAAGATACCTTCAAGGCCATTGTCACCCTTCATGATGGCAAAAAGATAGAGACTGTTTTAATGCAGAATCGAAGAGGACACTGGACAGTATGTGTGTCGTCTCAGGTGGGTTGTGCTATGGCCTGTACCTTCTGTGCCACGGGGACCATGGGCTTTACTCGTAATCTGACAGTAGATGAGATTGTCGATCAGTATCGTCTGTGGGTCATGTATCTCGAAAACCATCCCGAACTGGCTCCACGTATCACGAACATCGTTTTTATGGGTATGGGGGAGCCACTAGCTAACTATCAGAACGTCAAAACTACCATTGAGACAATTCTCCGCTATACTGAAATAGGACCAACTCGTATCACAGTATCTACCGTAGGATTGATTCCTATGCTGACCAAGCTACTTGATGATGAGACTTGGCCACCAGTGCGTTTAGCGGTATCGCTTCACAGTGCTGATCCAACGACAAGAAGTGCGATCATGCCGAGCTCGTATGCAAACTTCCTTGAAAAACTTCTCGAGTGGACTGAAAAATATTTTGCGAAGTTTGCCACTCGCAGACGGCATATCACCTTTGAATACGTGATGCTCTCGAAGGTTAATGATACAAGCGCTCATGCCAAGGCTTTGATTCAGTTCGCACGTCGAGTTGGTAAGGTACGTATCAATCTTATCCCGTATAATTTTACAGGGGATATCTATCGAGATAGTCTTCCTGAAGATTTCGCTCATTTCGAAAATGAATTACGCGAAGCGGGAGTGCTCGTTACTTGTCGTAAGACTATGGGAGATGATATTGCGGCCGCTTGTGGACAATTAGTCGTTGAAAATAATAAGCAGTAAAATAAAAAACCATATGAACAGATGTGTTATCGGTATAGTCGGAGGACCCGGGACAGGCAAGGATACCGTGGCTGGATTACTTCCCAAAATACTTAACCAACCAGTGGAGACACTTTCTTTTAGCCGTCTAATTATAGAGGAGTACTGCGAGCCCCTTTCTATTGAACCGACTCACAAAAACCTTCAATTGATTGGAGATGCTTTACGTCCCGAATGGATCCATGAACGTATCTACCAGAAAATAGAGCAATCTCCGGCCTCGTACTTTGTAATGCCATCGATTCGTCGCGAGGAAGATTTTCTTTTTGTGAGGAGTTTTCCAAACCACCTCTTAATTGCCATTGAAGCAGATGCGAAAACTGCTTACGAACGCATGAAAGAACGTAATGAGAAGCCGGGAGAGAATAATCTCACATGGGAAGAATACCTGGAGTTATGTGGTGCGGCTATCGATCAAGAGGTACCTAAGCTTCGTAAACAAGCAGATATTACCATTGAAAACAATGGCACGCTGGAAGATCTAGAAAAGAAGTTAGACGAGTTACTGGTAAAAATGAAATGAGCAGTTACTTCATCAAAACCTTTGGCTGCCAGCAAAACGTAGCTGACAGTGAACGCATGGCGAGCTTCTATGAGGCTCGTGGTTTTGTACCAGCCGAAACTATGGATGAAGCAGACACACTTATTCTTAACACCTGTGTTATCCGTGACAAGGCGGAGGAAAAAGTCTATGGTTTGGTGCGCAGCTTAGAAGAACGTCTCAGTGCCGAAGGAAAAACTATGCCTCAGATTGTAGTGACTGGTTGTCTCATCGGAGCAGCTGCTCGTGAACCCTCAGGCAAGATGATGCGACGTCTCACCTCACGCCTGCCTGGTGCTGAGATTCTACCACTCGAAGAAGTGGGCTTTGAGCATGCTCCCAAACGCAAGCCAGGTAAGATGGCCTCGATAGTCATATCTAATGGCTGTAATAACTTTTGCGCTTTTTGTATCGTACCTTTTTCTCGCGGTAAAGAACGTTCGCGTCCGTTTGAAGAAATTATTACTGAGGTGGAACAGTCTATTAAGGATGGTCATGATGAAATTATGCTTTTGGGACAGAATGTTAATTCTTATGGGGCAGAGATCCTGATGGATGCTCTCAAAAATAAGGATAAGTATGTCTTGCCAAGTGGGCAAGAGATTGTGCCTGTCATGGTCAAACACCTCAACCGTCATCGTATCCCCACCATGTTCCCACAATTGCTTGATGCGGTTGCGAATATCAAGGGTGTGCGCAAAGTACGTTTCCTCGCCTCAAACCCCTGGGATTTCAGTGATGAATTGATCGAAGTAATCAGAAAGAATAAGAATATTGATAGAGTCATTCATCTACCAGTACAGGCGGGGAGTAATGAAATCTTGAAACGTATGAATCGCTGGTACACCCGTGAAGAATATCTTGCCTTGATTGAGCGTATCAAGAGAGCTATCCCAGAAGCCGAGTTTACGACTGATATTATTGTTGGTTTTCCCGGAGAGACTGAAGAGCAGTTTCAAGAGAGTATTAGCTTGGCCAAGACAGTAGGATTTCGTCAGACCTTTATAGCTTGGTACTCACCACGCCCCGGTACGGCAGCGGCCAGGGGAATGGAAGACACGGTATCGATAGAAGACAAACAACGTCGCTACCACGAGCTAGATCAAGTCTGTTTCCAGGGCTTTGAAAAGGCGAATGCCCATGATTCTTAGAGTGTTACAATAAAGATATGAAAATCATTTCTTGGAACGTTAATGGAATCAGGGCAGTGGTGCGGAAAGAACTTTTCCAGCCTTTTCTTGATGCTCATCAGCCGGATATTATTTGCCTACAAGAAACCAAAGCTATGCGTGAGCAGGTAGAAATAGATCTGCCTGACTATATCGAGTATTGGCACTCTGCGGAGAAAAGGGGTTATTCTGGGACGGCTATATTTAGCAAAACTCAACCTCTTTCAGTAATCAATGGTTTCTTGCCAAAAACTTCCAAGAAGTATGCACCATTGGCTGATAAGTATGGTGATCCAGAAACAGAGGGCAGAGTCGTAACTGCTGAGTTTCCGAAGTTCTATCTAGTCACCGTCTATACTCCAAATGCCAAAGACGATCTCTCTCGTGTTCCACTTCGTCTTGCTTGGGACGCTGCTTTTCTTGCGCATTGTCAGGAGCTTGAGAAAACGAAGCCAGTAGTATTTTGCGGTGATCTCAATGTAGCACATACTGAGGATGACTTAGCTCGACCCAAGGAGAATATTGGTAAGAAAGGTTTTACCGATGAGGAACGGACTGGATTCCAAAACTTTGTTGACGCTGGTTTCATCGATACCCTCCGCATATTTAAAAAGGGAAATGGTCTTTACACCTGGTGGAGCAACTGGGGTGGAGCCAGAGAGCGGAATGTCGGGTGGCGTATTGACTATTTTCTCGTAAGCAAATCTCTCAAAACCAAAGTCAAAGACGCATTCATATTACCAGAGGTGATGGGCTCAGATCACTGCCCGGTAGGTGTTATACTCGATATATAAACTAACCAAAAAACATATGTACAAAAAAGTAGGCACTAAGGCACCAAGTTTTAAGGCACCAGATCAAGATGGCACCGTGAGAAGTTCGAAGGACTATCTCGGTAAGTGGGTGATACTCTATTTTTATCCGAAAGATGATACGCCAGGCTGTACGACTGAAGCGTGTAGTTTTCGTGATGGATTCTCTAAGTTCAAGCGTGCTGGTATTGAAGTGATAGGGGTAAGTGTCGATAGTGTTAAAAAACACGCGAAGTTTGTGGAAAAATATAGTCTACCATTTACTTTACTTTCCGATGAAGACAAAAAGATCGTGCAAGCCTATGGTGTCTGGGGCCTGAAAAAGTTTATGGGACGTGAGTATATGGGTACCAATCGAGTGAGTTATCTCATTAATCCAGAGGGAAAGATTGCGAAGGTATACGATAAGGTCAAACCAGACGAACATTCGGATGAGGTGCTGGCTGATGTGAAGAAACTCAGTAGGTAGAGGATAATTTAAGAGAAAAATAAGAAAAAAGGCTCCAAAAGAGCCTTTTTTGTATGCGTCATTGTGGATAACTCGAAAATGTTGTGTTTTGGATATTAGTGGAGTAAAATGGTGTGTAGGTTAACCAAAGTGGATGAAAGTGGGGAATTTCCAATCCTCACCGAAAATTATGTTTATTGGAGAATACGCACATACTGTTGATCCCAAGAAGCGCCTGGCACTTCCTTCGAAGTTTCGTGGTGAACTTGGAAACAAAGTAGTCGTCACACGAGGACTAGATAACTGTCTTTTCGTGTATCCAATAAAAGTCTGGGAGGAACTTGCCACTAAACTCGGCACATTGCCAGTAGGTGAAGCAGGCACGCGAAGTTTCATTCGTATCATGCTGGCTGGCGCTACTGACTGTGATGTTGATACGCAGGGACGTATTCTTCTTCCAGAGTATTTGAAACAAGATGGAGGTTTGAAAAAAGACGTGACCATAGTCGGATTGTTCAACCGTTTAGAAATCTGGGACACCGGACGTTGGAACCGTTATAAGACACAAGCAGAAAAAAATACAGGCAAGATAGCAGAAGATCTCGGTAAGCTTGGTATTTACTAGTTTTTTGACAATGAAAGAAACAAGAGCGATTGCTAAACATATACCTGTCCTCATGGAGGAGATTTTGGATGGACTCAATCTTGGTAGCGGGAAGAGTGTCGTGGATGCCACCTTAGGAGGGGGAGGGCATACACGGGCGATACTTAGCGGTATTGCACCTACGGGGAAGCTTCTGTCTCTCGACCAAGATGCTAGTGCTGTCGAAGCTTTTCTTGATCGGGCGAGTGTAGAGGTGTTGACCAAAGAAGCATTGCAAGACAAAAGACTCCTGATTCGCAAAGCCAACTTCAGTGAAATAGCTGAAGTGGTGAGCGAAGAAGAATTCGGTCCTGTCGATGCTATCATGGCCGACCTCGGATACTCATCAGATCAGATAGAGGATGGGACACGGGGACTAAGCTTTCAAAATGATGGACCGCTCGATATGCGTCTTGATCAGGAGAGTGTCCTGACTGCACAAGATATCATTATGACGTGGAGTCTCGATGAACTGACTAAGATATTTCGTGATTACGGAGAAGAAGAGTATAGCTACCAGCTTGCTAAGCGTATCGTAGAGACTCGTGCCAGTCACGTAATTGACACGACGCGTAAGTTGGTAGAGCTGATCGAAGAAGCAACGCCGCCAGCCAAACGCAGACTTGAGAAAATTCATCCAGCTACCAAAGTATTCCAAGCGCTCCGCATAGCGGTGAACGAAGAGTACGAGCGGTTGGAAACATTTCTTGCTGGTAGTCTCGGGGTACTTGGTTCTGGTGGACGACTTGCTGTCATTTCTTTCCACTCTGGTGAAGACAGTCTAGTCAAGAAGTTTTTTCAGAATCAGGCCAAAGGCTGTATCTGTCCACGAGAGTTTCCGATCTGTATCTGTGGCTTAACACCAACACTCCGCATTATTACCAGAAAAGTCATCACACCGACAGATGAAGAGATAGCGGTTAATCCGCGAGCTCGAAGCGCTAAATTGCGTATCGCCGAGAAGATATAGAACAATCACAAAGGTTTCTTTCAGGGTCAATATCCTGGTTACGCCAAAATCAGTGTACCAGGCAAAAACAAATATATATTTTATGGCAGCTCGCATTCCTAAAAAGGAGAATTCTAGCGGTCGCTCTCGTAGCAATACGAAGGTGGTCATGCTTAAGGGCTCAAGTCAGGCTCTTATTGTCGCTGTATTTCTGACCCTTTTTCTGACTTCGGGTATGTACTTATTTTCGGTAAATAGAAACGCGGTTCAGGGTTACCATCTCAGAGCTCTTGAGAAGGAAATTGCCGAGCTCAGCGAGAAAAACGCTGAACTCCAGATAGCCGAAGCGGACATGCGTTCATTCTATCGGATCAATGAAGTCAAAGACGACCTCCAAATGGAAAAAACAGAACAGCTTAAATATCTTGAACCCAAAAAAGATACTGTGGCCTTACGCTAATAATTCTTGAGAACGGTTCATCTATCACTTATGCGTACATGTCGAACCGGTCGCAAGCAAGGACCCCTCAATACTAGCGCTCTCACCTCTTTCGATTCTCGGAAGAGAGTGGTATTTTTGAGAATGGTATTTCTTCTTACGGGAGGGCTCATTTTTTTTCGATTATTTTTTTTACAAGTCGCTACTCACGATAAATGGGTGGCTCTGGCATTTGACTTACACCAAGCGGAAATAGAAATCACCGCTGACCGAGGAGAGGTTTTTATTCAGGATGGTGATCACACCTACCCTTTAGCTGTCAATCGAGAATATCCTACAGTCTATCTTGTTCCTAAGGAGGTAGTTGAAAAAGACAAAATCGCCAATGAACTTTCACGCATTCTTCAGGTAGATCGAGACTTACTTCTTTATAAGATGAGTAATCCCGAGGATCCATTTGAGATAGTTAAGAAAAAAGTTTCTGAAGACGAAAAGCGCCAGATCGAGGATTTGAAGCTAGCTGGAGTGCGTTTCCTAGGAGAAAAGTATCGCTATTATCCAGCCGGAGAACTCGCTTCTCATGTGATTGGTTTTGCCAGCATCCAAGATAATGGCCGAAGTAAAGCGGGGGGGTATGGTATCGAAGCTTCACTGGATAATCTACTTCGTGGCACGACGGGTAATTTGCGGCAAGAAAAAGACGCTGCCGGTCGTTGGTTGCCACTGACTGATCGCGAGCTGACTAATGCAGAGAAGGGGGCTAATATAGAGCTAACTCTTGATCGTAACATTCAGTTTGAAACTGAAAAAATCATGCATGACGCTGTGGAGAAATACGCATCGGACAGGGCAAGTGCTATCGTTATGGATCCCAAGACAGGAAGAATCCTTGCTATGGCTTCCTCGCCACAGTTTGATCCGAATCGCTATCGAGAAGTAGAAAACTATGCTGACTTTCTCAACACCACTCTTTCATTGGCCTACGAACCAGGTTCGATCATGAAACCAATTACGATGGCTATTGGTCTTGAGGAAGGTAAGGTAACTCCAGACAGTGAATTCAATGACCCGGGCACTATCTCTATCGGTGGCTACAATATCCATAACGCAGAAGAAAAAACCTACGGTCAGAGTTCGATGTATAAGGTATTGGAACAGTCTATCAATACCGGAGTAATCTATGTGGAGCGTCAGGTAGGCAACGAGGCTTACCGTGACTATATGAAGCGTTTTGGGTTTGGAGAGAAGACAGGTATAGAACTTCCAGCAGAACTCCCTGGAGATATCCGTAGTCTTGAGCGGACTAAGCAGGATATTCAGTTTTACACAGCTTCCTTTGGTCAGGGTATTACGACTACTCCGATACAGATGGTTCAGGCCTATGGAGCAATGGCTAATCATGGTGTCCTTATGAGGCCACAGATTATCCGGCGTATCCAGTATGCTGATGGTCGTGTAGAGGAACGGGAACCAGAGCGTATTCGTCAAGTATTAGGAGAGAAGGCGAGTGAGGATATTGGTAAGATGCTTCGAACCGTAGTAACACGGGGTCATGGTAAGCGAGCTGATGTACCCGGTTATCTCGTTGGTGGTAAGACAGGTACTGCTCAGGTGGCCAAGAGTGGGAGCGCGGGTTACGAAGAGGGTATTACTATTGGATCGTTTGTCGGTTATGCACCTATTCAAGATCCAAAATTTGTTGTTCTCGTCAAATTAGATAATCCGAAAAACGTTGAGTGGGCTGAATCAAGTGCGGCACCAGCTTTTGGTGAAATTATGCGTTTTCTCCTCGAGTACGCTAAAGTAGAACCTACTGAAGATACTCCCGTTAAGAACTAAATACTGTTATGTCACGACTTCTCCTCCAAAAAATGCTTCGCTTCATGGCCAGTACGGTCCTCATGAAGTATAAGCCAGAAATAGTAGGGATTACCGGTTCTATCGGTAAGAGCTCTACCAAAGAAGCTATTGCTCTTGTGCTTGAGCCGCATTTTCGAGTGCGTAAGAATGAGGGTAATTATAATAATGAAATTGGTATCCCGCTTACTATTCTTGGTTGTAAGAGCGGGGGACGTTCGTTCATCGCCTGGCTTGGGATTATTCGACGTTGGTTTGCGTTGATTCTCTTTCCTCAGAGTTACCCAGAAATCCTTATTCTTGAAATGGGCATCGATCGTAAAGGAGATATGGATTATTTACTTTCTTTTGTACCTGTTTCTATTGGCGTAGCCACTCATGTGTCAGGTAGCCATCTAAAGAATTTTGGCAGCATCGCTAATATCGCCAAAGAAAAACGTAAATTGATTAAGCGGTTGCCGATGACAGGTTACGCGATTCTCAATGCCGATAATGAATGGACAAGAAAAATGGAAGAGGTGACTGACGCTGAAGTCATTACGTATGGGTTTGTCGACACAGCAGATATTCGGGTAGACAATCTACTGTTTCATGGAGATGCGAGCAGTGTAGAAGGTTTTAGTTTCAAGTTGAACTATAAAGGGAAATCGGTGCCAATGCGTTTGCCGGTACTCCTCGCGAAACACCTTATTCCTTCAGTTCTGGCGGCGGTGGGTGTGGGTGTGGCGCTTAAACTTAATCTTGTAGAGATTGCACGATCTCTCGAGAGCTTCAAGTCTCTCCCAGGGCGTATGCACATGTTTCTCGGTATCAATAATTCTCGTATCATTGATGATACCTACAATGCCTCGCCAGCTTCAATGCGTGCCGCTATTACTACCTTGGCGCATATCCAGGCACCACGTAAAGGTGTGATTTTAGGAGATATGCTGGAACTTGGAGAGAAGAGCGATGAGGAGCACGCAAGTTTTGCTACTGATATCAAGCGAGCCAATGTATCTTTCGCATTGCTTGTAGGTCAGCATATGCACGCACTTTACCAAACTCTTCGCGAGAGCGGCTTTTCGGAAAAACAAGTGATGTGGTTTCCTGATCCAATGAGCGCGAGTGATTATGCTGTCGAGGTGGTACGAGCAGGAGATGTAGTTCTAATCAAAGGATCTCAAGGCGTACGCATGGAATTGGTGGTGGAGCGTCTGCTTGCTCAGCCGGAATTAGCATCGACATTGCTCTGCCGTCAAAGTGAAGTATGGAAGAAAATTCTGTTTACAGCACCAGAGGAGTGGCAAGACAAATCTAACTCGGCGTAAGACGGTATTGCCGGGGGAGAGGATTCTTTGTATGATAAAGAAGAAGGGGGAACTCATTAAATCAGTAACTAATGTAATTCTTAGTACAAGACGTATGACAGAGAATGAAAAAGACAGGGAGTTTGTAGAGTATGTTGTGAAGATGCTCGTTGATAAACCAGAAGATGTCAAGGTGGAACGTAAGATCGATGAAATGGGCGTACTGATTACTCTTGATGTGAACCCGCAAGATATGGGTATGGTAATTGGTCGTGAAGGAATGACTGCCAAGGCTCTTCGTACTTTACTTCGTGTCATTGGTGCTCGCAACAATGCCCGAGTAAATCTCAAGATCAATGAACCAGAAGGGAGTACTCGTCCACCGCGTGAACCAAGAGAGAACCGAGAAAACCGCGAGCCACGAGATAACAGGGAATCAAGTGATGGGGAGGATCGTGGTACAGTCAACGATATTCCGCCACGTGAACCAGAAGCTCCTGCAGAGAAGCGTAGTCTCGACGACGTCATGAACGATATCCAGATCTAGATATAAGAGTACAAGTTTCAAAAAGGCGCCCAAATTGGGCGTTTTTTGTATCTACTAAGAACTATTGACAAAAGAGTAAAAATATGCTAATATAGGAGGTCAATCATTGATTGATGCCTATGACGCAGAGGGTGTCATAGAGGAAGGGGAGTTAGAGTACATGAACAATTCTGTAGTAGGAGTTTCTCAGTCTGGCCTTGAAAAGCTTGGCTGGAACAGGGGAGAAGGTGACGTCCTTCTCATCAATCCCACCAAGGGCAAGGTGATACAGGTCGCCGTGGTGAAGCCGGACGGCTCGCCTATTTACGACCAGTTTCTCCACGCGGAACCGATCGGTGCCATTACGGTACCAGTCAATTCCAGGGGTGAAATCGGAATCGTTACGGCCTGGCGTTGGACGGCTGATCCGGATCTTTACGACTACGAAACGATCGAGGACAACCTCGATATTATCGGACGCGAATCCGTTGAGGTGCCACGGGGTTTTCCCATGAAGGGAGAGGCTGCGGCGCAGACGGCGGCTCGCGAAGGAGGAGAAGAACTGGGTAGCCCAGTCACTTCGGTAACTCCGATTGGCGTTGTCACCGCCAATACAGCATTCAATCCGCATCAAATACCGGTATACCTGGCGGTGGTCGATGAGACCTTTGAAGGGGATATCCCTGGCGATGTTAATGAGAGTATTCTCAAGGTCACCTGGGTTTCACCGGCCGAAATCTTCGCCAAAATTCAAGGTAAGGAGGTCTACTGCGGACTGACGCTTTCGGCCATCATGCTCGCTTTTGCACATGGTGCCGTGTCGCTCTAAGGAGCATTTGGGGCGGAGGGATCACTGATCTCTCCGCCTCAAACCATTTCTACCACTTTCTGTACTTTCAGAAGGTGGTTTTTTCTTTTGCCAAGAAGTCGTTTTTTGGCTATAATGCTATTGATTTATCAGATTAATGGAACTTTTTATGAATCTTCTTGTTTGTGGTGGAGCTGGTTTTATCGGCTCAAATTTTGTCAGATACATGCTCGAGACATACCCAGACATTAAGCTTGTTAACTATGACAAGCTTACCTATGCAGGGAACCTTGAAAATCTAAGCGACATTGATACGCTTCCAAACTATACTTTTATTCAGGGGGACATCATTGATCTTGAGCGTTTGAACGAGGTGATGAAACAGCATGAAATCACGCATGTGATCAACTTTGCTGCCGAAACCCACGTAGATCGGTCTATTCATGGAGGGGCCAAAGAGTTTGTCATGACCAATACTTTAGGAGTGCAGATGATTCTAGATGCTGTTCGTGAGAATGAGATTGAGAAGTTTGTGAATGTTTCCACCGATGAGGTCTATGGAGCCCTTGAACTTGATGCTGAAGACTTGTTTACGGAAGATACACCGATTATGCCTAACATGCCTTACGCAGCAGCGAAGGCGGGGGGTGATCTTATGTGTAACGCTTACTATGTGACTCATGGTGTACCAGTCGTAGTCACCCACTGTTCCAATAACTATGGACCATACCAGTTTCCAGAAAAGCTGATTCCATATTTTGTTTTTAAACTAATGGCTGGTGAAAAAGTACCTATCTACGGAGACGGTCTCAATGTTCGTGATTGGATACATGTTCGTGATCATGCTAAGGCTTTGGACCTTTTACTTCGCAAAGGTAAGCCGGGCGAGGTCTACAATATTGGCTCAGATAATGAGCGCAATAACAAAGAGATCACACACATGCTTCTCAAGATTCTTGGTAAGGATGAGAGTAGTATTGAATATGTCAAAGATCGTCCAGGCCATGACCGTCGTTACGGGATTGATGCTACGAAAATTACTGATCTTGGTTGGACGCCAGATTATCCGCGTGAGAAGTTCGAAGAAGGACTCCATGATACGGTACAGTGGTACTTACAAAATACTGACTGGGTAGATAATTTAAACAAACGCAAAGAAGAAATGAATTCTTGGCAAGAGAGTTTCCTTAAGAAATAATACTGTAAAGATATGGATTTAGTGTACAAGATATCACAGGTCAAAAGCATCCAAGCGCCAAATTTTATCATGCATCCAGCGGAACTCAAGGACTTCATTGATTTTGAGGTGAAGCGCATTTACTATATCACTGATACTACTGGCGCTACTGGCGCCCACTGTCACCTCCAAGAAAATGAACTCTTTGTCTTGATCCAAGGCACATGTGTGGCCGTAGTAGATCAGGGACAAGGACTTGAAGAAATTCCTATGGTGCAAAACGATGCTCACTATGTGGGTAACTATGTTTGGCATCATTTTAAGGACTTTTCGTCAGATGCCGTACTTTTAGCACTCTCATCTACCAACTATAACCCTGATCGTAGTGATTATATTGAAGATTACGATACTTATTTGACCACTCGCAAGGAAAAATTTGGGGTGTAGGATTTTGGTGGAAATTAGCAAAAAAGCATCTTCCCGGATGCTTTTTTCATTTGAATTCCAACCTTTAAAGCAATCTGGTATAATGACCTAGTTAGCCTTTGAATATACATGTATGGCAGAAAAAGTAGTGGTCTTAGGTAGTTTAGGGATGCTTGGTCAGGAGCTGACTGATTTGTTTGTGCACGACCCTCGTTATGAGGTGGTTGCCTGGGATAAGAATGATGTAGATGTGACTGATTTTGCGACTCTTAGAGAAAAGCTCACTGAAGTACATCCGAGTATTATTTTTAACTGCGTGGCGTATAATGCGGTAGACTTAGCAGAGGAGAATGATGAAGAATATCAGAAGGCTCTTCTCTTGAATCGTGATGTGCCCGGAGAGTTGGCTGTCATTGCCAATGATCTTGATGCTACACTTATTCATTTTTCTTCTGACTATGTCTTTGATGGCACTATCGAAGAAAAGAAAAGCGGCGGAGGTTGTGGCAACAGTTCATGTTGTGGCGGTAACTGTCATGGTGGCGGAGAGAAAGGTTATGGTGAAGGAGCTTTTCCGAATCCCACCTCACGTTATGCTGAGAGCAAGGCTTTAGGTGAACAAGCGGTGGTCATGAATGCTAAAAAATACTATTTGGTACGCCTCTCGAAACTTTTTGGTAAACCAGGGATTTCCGAGGCTGCCAAACGAAGCTTTTTTGACGTCATGCTTGAGGCTGGTAAGAACAAACCAGAAGTGCAGGTGGTTGATAGTGAGAAGAGTTGTTTCACCTATGCTCCAGATTTGGCTATGGCCGTCAAAGATCTTATCGAAGATGGTGATCAGTATGGTATTTACCATCTTCCTAATACGGGCGCTGTTACCTGGTATGAGGCTGTCCAAGAACTTTATCGTCAAGCAGGACTGACTACCACCATTACCCCAGTCACGCCAGAGGCCTTCCCGCGAGCAGCTTCGCGTCCAGTATTTTCAGCGCTTATCAATACCAAGCGTCCACCACTACGTCGTTATGAAGTAGCGTTAGCAGAATATCTGTCCGATAAATAATAGTAGACCTCTATGAAAAAACCCTTTCTCCAAAAACAAGATCCCAAAGTCTACGAAGCCATCCTTGCTGAAGAAAAGCGTCAGCGCAACGGTCTTGAGATGATTGCTTCTGAAAATTATGTTTCCGAAGCAGTCTTAGAAACGCTCGGAAGTATTTTTACGAATAAATATTCGGAGGGCTATCCAGGCAAGCGTTACTATGGAGGTCAAGAATACACTGACGTGATAGAAAGTCTGGCACGCGAGAGAGCTCAGAAAATTTTTGGGGCTGAACACGCTAATGTCCAACCACTTTCTGGTGCACCAGCCAACATCGCTGCCTATGCGGCCCTTCTTGAACCAGGGGACTGTATTTTGGGCATGGATCTCTCTCATGGCGGACATTTGACTCATGGTCATCCAGCTACCACGATGACTAAGGTTTATCGCTTTGTACGCTACAAGACTGAACCGGACGGTACTATTGATTATGCAAAACTTCTCAAATTAGCTAAGAAAGAAAAACCAAAACTTATCTTGGCTGGCTTTTCTTCATACACACGAGCTTTGGACTATGCCAAGTTTGCTTCTATTGCCAAAGCAGTGGGAGCGAGAAGTATGATGGACATGGCTCACATCGCCGGTCTTGTAGCCGCTAAGGTAGTCCCAAGTCCTGTGCCTCATTTTGATGTGGTAACGCTTACCACTCACAAATCACTGCGCGGGCCGCGTGGGGGTATGATTCTCTGCAAGAAAGAATTTGCCAAAGCAGTAGATAAGGCTGTGTTTCCAGGTATTCAGGGGGGACCTCATATGAACAACATTGCTGCCAAGGCAGTGGCTTTTGGGGAAGTTCTAAGCCCAGGTTTCAAGAAGTATGGTAAACAGATGCTGAAGAATGCCAAGACTTTGGAAAAAACTTTCCGTAAGCACGGGGGAGCAATTCTCTTTGGCGGCACTGAAAACCATATGATCATGCTTGATGTGATGACTACGTACGGTATTACAGGTCGTGTTGCTGAAGAGCGTCTGGACGCTATTGGAATTACAGTGAACAAAAACGTGATCCCCGACGATCCTCGTGGGCCGATGGATCCTAGCGGAATCAGAGTGGGCGTGCCAGCGTTGACTACGCGTAATATGAAAGAAAGGGAAGTGCAACAGATAGCTCTTTGGATGCATGAAGCCATGCAGACAGATGATACCAAGCTTCAACAAGCTCTTCGCAAGAAAGTGACTACTCTGTGTAAAAAATTCCCAGTCCCTAAAAAATTTATTTAAACAAATTATGAAAGGCATTATTCTCGCCGGTGGTACTGGCACAAGGCTTCTCCCAGCAACAGCTGTAGTTTCTAAACAACTACTTCCAGTCTATGATCGGCCAATGATTTTTTATCCATTGAATACGCTCATCAAAGCAGGGATTCGAGATATCCTAGTCATTGTTTCTCCAGACCACTCAGGGAATTATCTTAATCTTCTAGGATCACTTCTTGAGAAATACGGTGTGCGCATGAGTTTTATCGTGCAACGCAGTCCACGCGGCTTGGCGGATGCCTATATTTTGGCTGAAGACTTTCTTGATGGAGAGCCGAGTGTCATGATTCTTGGTGATAATATCTTTGAAGATGATTTTACTGAAGCCATAAAAACTTTTGAGAAGGGTGGCCGTATTTTTGCTGTTAAAGTCTCGGACGCTGAACGTTTTGGGGTTGTGGAATTTCATCCAGAAAATCAGACAGTTATTTCTATCGAAGAAAAGCCAGCAACACCTAAGAGTGACTACGCTATCCCCGGACTTTATATTTTTGATGGTCGAGCTTCAGCTATTGCTAAAACTCTCACCCCGTCGGCTCGTGGAGAAATTGAGATCGTTGATATTCACAAAAGTTATCTCAAAGACAATGAACTCGATGTTCGTGTGACTGAAGGCGCCTGGTTTGATACAGGAACTCACGACTCACTTCTCGAAGCAAGTGTTTTTGCCAAAGAGCATGAATTAGGTAAGAATTTCGATCCGATATTGATAGAAGCACTTGAAGAACATAACAAAGAAATTAAAAGATACGTCGCCCTCAAACAATAACCATATGTCAGATCAAACAAACAAAGTCAAAAAAGCCATTCTTCCAGTTGCTGGTTTTGGAACTCGCTTCTTGCCTGCTACGAAGGCACAGCCAAAAGAAATGCTCTCGGTAGTAGATAAGCCAGTGATCCAGTATCTTGTAGAAGAAGCTGTTGCTTCTGGTATTGAGGAAATTATTTTTGTAACTGGTCGTGGCAAACGTGCTATCGAGGATCATTTTGATGTTTCCTATGAACTCGAAGATACACTAGTTGAGAAGAATAAACATGAACTATTGGAGACAGTACAGAAGATTTCTGGTCTAGCTAAATTTTCCTATGTACGTCAGCCAGTGCCGATGGGAGACGGTCATGCAATTCTCTGTGCCAAGCACCTCGTTAATGAAGGCGAGGCAGTGGCAGTTCTTTTCGGTGATGATCTAGTAGATAGTGAAGTACCAGCTATCAAACAACTTCTTTCCGTCTATGAACGTTATGGAGATTCAGTCGTAGCTCTTTCACAAGTAGATCCTGATGAAGTATCTAAGTTTGGTGTTGTAGCGACTACAGAATTGAGTGAGGGCACGCATGAAATTACCAAATTTGTCGAGAAGCCAAAAAAAGAAGACGCTCCATCCAATCTGGTTTCTATTGGTAAGTACATCATCACTTGGGATATGCTTGAGACACTTGAGGGCCTTCAGGAAGGTAGTAGCGATGGAGAGGTGCGTTTAGCCGATGCTTTCATCAAGCACCTCGCTAATGATAAAGCTCTCTACGGTCATGAGATAGAAGGGGAGCGGCATGATTGTGGTGACAAATTTGGTTTCGTTAAAGCCACGATTGCTCTAGGACTTAAACACCCTGAAGTAGGAGCTAAGTTGAAAGAATATCTTAAGAACCTCAAAATCTAACTCACCATAAAAAGATAGCCTGTGTATTGGGTGTACCTCTTCCTCTGCGTCTTCGCTATTTTGACACCAGAGTTTATACAGTCTGGTACTTGGGTATTATCTCAGGATGACTTCGAATCACTAGTCATCTTTGGTTTTGCTACACTCGGCCTTCTTCTGTACATCAGTAAAGAGAAAGCTTTTTTCAGAGCGCATGAAGAAAAAGTCACTCTGCAAAAGAAAACCAATACCATTTCCAAAGATCTTTCACAGTCGTACTCGTATATCGGAGAGATGAATCGTAAGCTAGACGTCATTCAGGAAGTCATTTTTGAATTACCTAAGAAGACTCTTCTTAAAAGAAAAAAATCGACAGATCTCTACAAACCAGTTCTTGATGCTGCTAAGGTATTTGCTCGCACTGATAGAGCAGCACTATTGGTTGTCGACACCAAAAAGAAGACCTGTATAGAGGGTATTGGAGAACAATTATTCAAATACTACAGTGCCGAATATCTCCTGGGTGCTAAAAAGTCTTTTTGGATGGAAGAGAAAGTCTTAATCGTTCGTTCACCATATGCCGCTGGGGGTAAGCATGTGTTTTTGTTGCTCGGTAAAGTGACTAACCACAGTGAAGATATGGAACATTTACAAATCTTAGCCTCACAAGCTCTTCTCTTAGTAGTTCACGGAGAGGCCTCATCTCGTCATTAAACATATGCCCGGTATGACAATTGCAAGAATGACTTTTGATGAACTATCACAAAACATTAAACAATACATGATGAAACGTATTTTGATACTTAAAAATACTCTAGGGTCTAACTACTTGCAATTGTACTACCGGGTATGCGCATAGGTATTGATGCTCGTTTTTACGGATCAGTAGGAAAAGGTCTTGGTCGATATACTGAGCGCTTAGTTCGTGAATTGGAAAAGATTGATACAGAGAATAGCTATTTTGTATTTCTGTGTCCGGAGAACTTTGACGAATATGAACCGGCTAATCCAAACTTTACGAAGATCCTGACATATTCTCGTTGGTACGGGATAGCTGAGCAGTTATGCTATCCTTGGGAACTTTACCTAAGACGTTTAGATCTGGTGCATTTTCCGCATTTCAATGTTCCTCTCTTATACAGAAGCCCGATGATCATGACACTCCATGATCTCATTCTTTTTCACTATCCTACAGAAAAAGCCACCACGAGAAAATCTTGGCAGTATTGGTTGAAGTTCCACGTGTATCGTTTTGTTTTGGCTCAAGCACTTAGACGAGCACGAACGGTTATTACGGTTTCTGATTTTACCAAGCAAGATATTCTCGCTAATTATCCTGGTGTAGGTACGAAGGTAGTGGTGACCAAAGAGGCGGCAGAATCCTTTTGTTATACGGCTTCAGAGGGTTCGCCGCATGGTATACTGAAGCCATACATGCTGTATGTAGGTAATGCCTACCCACATAAGAATCTGGAGATTTTTCTTTCTGTGGCTACGCGTTTTCCTGACTACGAATTTGTTTTAGTGGGCAAAGAAGATTTTTTCTATAAGCGTTTGAAAACAGCAGTAGTTGCTCGCGCCATAGACAATATCATTTTTACCGGCTATGTAAGTGATCGAGAACTCGGGAGGCTGTACCGTCACGCAAGCGCTTATATTTTCCCATCCCTCTACGAAGGTTTCGGCCTTCCACCACTCGAAGCTATGCAGTATGGAACACCCGTCCTCGCTTCCAACCGAGGCTCACTACCAGAAATCCTCGGTGAGGCAGCATTGTACTTTGATCCAGAACAAGAGAACGAGTTGTGTGAGCAGCTTGAGCGTATTATAAAAGACGAACAGTTAAGGGTAGATCTTAGGCAAAAAGGCTATACCCAGGCCGCTAGCTATTCATGGGTACGTATGGCAGAACAAACACTTGAAGAATACAAAAAAGCAATCTAAAAAGGGTTATGGATATTATTCGACCCCAAGGTGTCAAAAAAATGACTGATATTCAGTCATCAGAACCTTTAAATACAAACTCCATCCCTCGGCTCGAAGAAGAGTATGGCGAGTGGTTTACGGTTTCTGAGAATGAAATACAAGAAGAATTTGTACCTAGCTTCGTTCCGCCCTTGTTCGAATATACCCCTAAGAAGAAAAAATATTGGTATCGACGTATCCCGTTACGCACTCTCGTACTTGGTTTAGGCGGGTTTCTGATAGTTCTCGTGATGAGTAGCGGAGCGTTTCTATTTTTTTCCCGAGGAGTGATTGAACAATCAGCAGAGAAAGGTTTCCTTTCCCTTGAAAAAGCTAAAGCAGCGCTTATCAATGAAGAATATGATGAAGCAGACAAACAGTTTCGCCAAGCCAAGATCGCTTTTGAAGAAGCTCACGGTGCTATTCCATTTTGGACCCAGCCACTCTTAGCAGCCACCGCTTACATCCCAGGTTTGACCCAAGGAGCGAGTGCCCAAAACGTTTTGGTAGCAGGCATGCATATTGCTGAGGCCGGCCCTGCTTTTGTCGAATTAGCTAATGGGGTAGCAAGAACCAAAGAAAATATAGAAGCGGGAAAAGAATTTTCCCTTTTGCGGTTTTTTGATGACACCAAGGCGCCACTGGCTAAGGCTCGTTTGGAACTTGGTTTAGCTGAGAAAGCTCTTCACAAAGTGAACCAAGCCGATGTACCGCTTGAGAAACGCAAAAGTTTTACTCTTGCTCAAGAACAGCTCCCAGCCTTCTTGGGTATTATTGATACCTTAGAAAGTCATGAGGTGGTAATTCGAGAGTTATTGGGTAACAATGGGCCTCGGAAGTACCTTTTTTTACTGGAGAACAATCATGAGTTACGCGCCACAGGAGGTTTCATTGGTTCATATGCGTTACTCGAAATGCAAGACGGGGTGGTGAAGAATTTTTTCGTTGATGGTATTTTCAATCCAGATGGTCAGCTTCGAGAAAATATTGTGCCACCAAAACCTCTTCAGAAAGTGAGTGCAGGTTGGAGCCTTCATGACAGTAACTGGTTTCCCGATTTTCCAACTTCGGCAGAGAAAGCCATCTTTTTCTACGAAAAAACTGGCGGACCGACAGTTGATGGGGTAGTGGTTATTACTCCAGCACTCACTCAGAAATTGCTTGAACTTACAGGACCTATTGTGCTTCCCGAATACGACATGACCGTGACAGCTGATAACTTTTTCCCGGTTATTCAGCAGGAAGTGGAAGTTAACTATGATAAGAAAGAAAATAAACCAAAAGCGGTGCTGGCTGACCTTTCAACTATTTTATTTGAACGTTTACTCCATTCCAAAGATGAAAAAGTAATTTTCGGAACACTCAAAACAGTCATTGAAAGTCTCAACCAGAAACAAATGATGCTCTATGTACGAGATGATCGAGTAGAAAATATTATCAAAAAGGCTGGTTGGTCCGGTGAAATACGCGCGAGCGACAAAGACTATCTTAATGTCATTCATTCCAATATCAACGGTTTTAAAACAGACGGGGTTATAGATGATAGTATTAAGCAAAAAGTTGAGATAGCTCCTGATGGGAGTGTCATAGATACTCTTCGTATTACTCGTAAACACACCGGAGGTAAAACACCTTATGAATGGTGGAACCGAGTGAATGCCAACTACATGCGAGTCTATGTGCCATTAGGTTCAGAACTACTAACGGCTGAGGGTCAGACATATGAGTTTCCAGAGTCACCACTTGATTACGACGCGCTTGGATTCAAGCGGGATAAGACGGTAACTGATATTGAGGGAACAGAGCGTATCGATGAAGAGAGCGGTACTCGGATCACTGAAGAAGCAGGGAAAACAGTCTTTGGTAATTGGGTATACGTAAGTCCTCAGGAAGAAGTCACGGTAGAATATCGCTACAAACTTCCCTTCAAGATCATTCCAGGAGGGGCTAATGATGGCAATACCTCAAGCTACTCGCTTCTTATCCAGAAACAGGCAGGTACTCCAGGTGCAGCTGTAGATGTCGAGGTGGTCTATCCTGAGGGTTTTGAGCCCATTTGGCAGACTGGTCAGAATTTGGTACCGTATGAACATACTTTTCGTCTGAATGAGAAGCTTGTGACAGACCTGTTTCTTGGGGTGGCTTTTGATAAGCCATAATGAAGAAAGAGGCTCTTTTTGTTTGAATATCACACAGATACCATGGTTGCTAAAATTGTTTCACGTCTATCAATTTGGAATACCACCCCGACCAAAACTATCGGAGGGGCGGCTTTGTTGATAGCTCTTTCAGGGGTAGCTAGTCGTATCTTAGGGTTTGTCCGTGACCGTATTCTCGCTACCCAGTTTGGAGCTGGTGATGTTTTGGATGCTTACTACACAGCCTTTCGTATTCCTGATCTTTTGTATGGTCTCCTCATCGCCGGTGCTCTTTCGGCGGCTTTTGTGCCGATTTTCACAGAACTGGTATCTGAGAAGAAGGATGAGGAAGCATGGAAGCTGACTTCAGGGGTACTTTCTCTTATTGGTATGACTCTTGGACTCTTAGGACTTCTTGGTATTCTTTGTGCGCCTTATTTTCTCATAGCTTTGGCACCAGGCTTCGGTGAAGAGAAGATGGCTCTCACTGTCACTCTGACACGCATCATGCTCCTCTCACCTCTTTTCTTAGGTGCAAGTGCTGTCTTTGGAGGGGTATTGATCTCACTTAAGCGTTTCGCTGCCTACGCTTTAGCGCCAGTTTTTTATAACCTCGGCATTATTTTTGGAGCTGTCTTTTTGACGAAAAGTCTAGGGGTGAGCGGTCTTGCCTGGGGAGTGGTATTGGGCGCAGTTTTGCACATGGCTATTCAGTATCCAGCCATTAAACAGGCAGGCTTTTCATACCGGGGAACATTTGCTCAATTTAGAAAAGACGCTCTCATCCGTAAAGTGATTGTTCTGATGATTCCGCGCTCGCTCTCCATGGGGGTTACTCAGGTAAGTTTGCTTGCCGTTACTGCTTTTGCCTCACTCTTGGCTTCGGGGAGTCTTGCATCATATACTTTTGCTAATAATATTCAGAGTGTTCCCTTAGGTCTTTTCGGAATTGCTTTTTCGCTCGCGGTATTTCCAAGTCTCAGTGTTTACGCTGCTAAGAAACAAGAGGATGCTTTTTTTCGTACCCTGGCTGAAACTGCTCGCCGTATTCTCTTTTTTGTTATCCCGCTTTCTATCGCTCTCATTATTTTCCGCGCCCAGTTTGTCCGTGTCATTCTCGGAGCTGGTAACTTCGACTGGGAAGATACGATTCTTACCTTTGAAATCCTCAAGTTTTTTGCCATGAGTTTATTTGCCCAAAGTCTCATCCCACTTTTTGCACGTGCCTTTTTCGCTTTTCAGAATACCCGAACCCCACTGTTTATTGCTCTCGCTAGTGAAGCGCTCCATATTGGGAGTATTCCGTTTCTCTTGCGATACTTTGATGTTGAAGGGCTGGCGATTGCTTTTACCTTAGGTAGTATCATGAACATTGCTCTTCTGTACTTCTTTTTTCGAGCTCACATCAAGAGCTGGGATGATCGGGCTTTTCTGGCACCAATCTTCAAGATTACTTTTGCTGCTGCTTTGGCTGGTATTATCGCTCAGTTCTCCAAATCACTCTTTGCTCTGACGACAAATGAGCTTGATACATTTGTCGAGGTCTTTCTACAGTTGATTATCGGTCTTACCATTGGAGGAGTATCATATGTTTTCTTTTGTTTCTGGCTTCGTGTGAGTGAGCTTGATCTTCTTAGGCGTTTTCTTTTGCACAAAATTCTCCGTCAGCCGGAGACGGTAGCATTGGCTGAAGATCATCCGGAACGAGGAGAATGGTAGGGGGTAATGAAAGTCGAGCAGAACTTTTTTCTGCTACCGTCAAAATCCAGCGCATTTTGACTACGGAGTCGCTCGAGACTTTTTTACAAAAAGGCCATGCTCTCTCGCTCCTAAGCGCGCAGAAAAAATTCTACTGACTTTCTCAATGAAAAAAGTGAAATGAAGAGAAAATAAAAAAACAGCCTAAAGCTGTATAGTACAGAATATAAGAATTGAGTTAGGAGGGATGCACGCTGTGCAGAGCCCTCCCGGTTAAGACCCTCCGGTCTTGTGGCGCCATTTCATCACCTGACGTTGGTATGGCAGAGATATACTGAGGCTGACGCCCGACAAGAATCCCCAGTTGTACCAGCCGTTGTTTGACGACGAGTACACAGACACTGAGTCTGAAAAAACGGAGATGAGCAGGGCGGGCCATGCAATCAGTCCGTGCCAAACTCCAGACCAGAATCCAGACACAGTCACTGGTGTTGGTATGGCGTGGTATCCCGCAAATATCATTGCGTATACGCTGGCGTACCAGATCAACGCAATGCGACGGTAGAATCGATCGTCCAGAGTGAATCTCTCGACTCCTTCCAAGATCTTCATGACTGGATAGCCAATCAGAGACCATTTGAGTTTCGCGTCCATGAATTATACCCTCCCAAGGCATATTGGTGGGGGATTAACCCCGAGGAACTGTTGTTGGGGAGCGAATCTCACCACAACACGCCATTATACACCTAAAATAAGAAAAAGTCAATACCATGGGAGTGATAGATAAAGAGTGGTGAAAGTGTTGCTATTATGCCTAAAATAAGGCATAATAGGCACAAAGAATCATTTTCTTTTCTTGAGCGCGTATTTCTTGCGAAGCGGGCATGGTTCACGAACGAGGTGAGTGAGAGCGAGCAAGAACCACAACGAACTCCTCGCTGGGGAGTGAGTGGTAGATCAAGAAAAGAAAATGATTTTTTCATCTAAGTTAAAAGATCATGCGTCAAGAAAACATTCGCAACTTTTGTATTATTGCTCACATTGATCACGGGAAGTCTACATTGGCTGACCGCTTATTGGAGCTGACCAAGACTGTAGAGAAGCGCAAAATGAAAGAGCAGCTTCTAGACCAGATGGATCTCGAGCGCGAACGAGGCATCACTATCAAATTACAACCGGTGCAGATGGAGGTGCACCAAGATGGGATTGACTATCTCCTCAATCTTATCGACACTCCTGGCCATGTTGATTTTCACTATGAGGTATCGAGATCCCTCGCCGCAGTAGAGGGCGCTGTGCTTTTGGTAGATGCCACTAAGGGCGTGCAGGCTCAAACCCTCGCTAACCTCTATTTAGCTATCGAGCAGGGACTGGAGATTATTCCTGTCGTTAACAAGGTGGATCTTCCCAATGCCGAAGTGGCTAAAACTAAGAAGGAAATTATCCATATTTTGGGCTGTAAAGAAGAGGATATCTTGGAGGCATCGGGCAAAACTGGTCTTGGAGTGGATACAGTGCTAAAAGAAATCATCAAGCGTGTCCCTGCTCCTGACGGAGATGAGGAAGCTCCGCTTAGAGCTCTTATTTTTGATTCAGTCTATGATACCTATAAAGGTGTGGTGGCTTATGTGAAGGTGGTTGATGGAACACTCAAGCGAGACGATATTCTCCATATGCTGGCTACTGAGAAAGAAAGTGTTACGGTCGAAGTTGGTTGTTTCAAGCCGATGATGACAGCTACCCCTATGCTTCTAGCGGGTGATATCGGCTATATTGCGACAGGCTTGAAGAATGTCAATTTTTGTCGAGTAGGAGATACGATCACTAAGAAGATCCCTGATCTTGAGAAGATGAGAGGTCTCCTATCTCTTCCTGGGTATCGGGAAATCAAACCGACTGTGTATGCGAGCTTCTACCCACTTGAGGGTGATGAGTATACTTTCATGCGTGATGCTCTGGATAAACTAAAACTCAATGATGCTGCTTTTGAATTCGAACCAGAAAGTAATCAGGCTTTGGGGAGGGGATTTCGTTGTGGTTTTCTCGGACTTCTTCATCTAGAAATCATTCAAGCCCGATTGGAGCGTGAATTCAATATTTTCCCAACTATTACGACACCCTCAGTAGTTTATGAACTTCAGATGAGAGGTAGTGAGGAGCGCGTACCTCTGTATGCGCCGACTGATATGCCTGATCCAGCCACGGTGGAGAAAATTTTTGAGCCGTATGTTACGCTCTCTCTGGTGGTTCCAAGTGAGTATCTTGGAAATGTGATGAGTCTAACCCAGAGTATCAGAGCTATTTACAAAAACACGGAGTATATCGATGCTAGTCGTGTCTACCTTACCTTTGAAGCACCGCTTATGGATGTGATTGTCAATTTTCACGATGACCTCAAGAGTGTATCTTCAGGTTACGCTTCGATGAACTACGAACTGATCGGTTATCGGGAGAGTGATGTGGTGAAGCTCGATATCTTGGTGGCAGGGGATCGTGTCGACGCCTTCTCACGTATGGTTCCCAAAAATCTTGCCATGATTGAAGGTAAACGTACGGTAGAAAAACTCAAAGACGTTATTCCGCGTCAGAACTTCGCTATTGCTATCCAAGCCACCATTGGAGGAAAGATTATTGCTCGAGAAACGGTGGCTGCTTTTCGTAAAGATGTTACTAGCAAACTGTATGGTGGGGATTTTTCACGTAAGAAAAAACTTTTAGAGAAACAAAAAAAGGGAAAGAAAAAGATGCGTGACCTCGGTAAGGTTTCTATTCCTTCGACGGCCTTTCTTGCGGTGCTTCGGAAGTAGAGAATAAGTCTCATGAAAAATGAAAATCCCCGCCGAGCACTGCTTGGGGGGGGATTTCATTTTCTCTCACGCTGGAGAGGTTAGCGGGTAGGAGTTTCCGCGGTGGCTGCCGACAAGGGTTTTTTGTCAGGCGGCTTTTCATACGAGAAATAGTTCAACGCTACGGCAACCATGAGGGCAAGTATCACGTATTCGATCGTGCTTGCGCCCCGTTCATCACGTAGGAATTTTTTCAACATGAGGCGAGTCTCCTGTCAGGCTCTTCTGGGTTGGGGTCCCAAATCGCTTGGTCTTCTTCGCTCTCACGACGCTGTTTGGCATCGTACTCAGCGAGCAGGGTTTCGGCTTTTTTGACCACCGCAGCCGTAGCTACGAAGGTTGTCACAGCCATGAGAAGTTTGTTCTTGAGTGTCATTTTCTGCCCCCTCTGTTTTAGAAAAATCAGTGATTGTCTTCGACAAAGCAGTTCAAACGCTGTTGCTTCGGATCTTCCTTGCAGGGCATGATCCGAGCCAGCTTTTGTCCTTCAGTATTTTCGACTGAGGTAGCGTTGCTCGCGTAGAGAGCGCCAATTCCTGTGCCAATGATGGCTACAATGAAAATGGCCTCTACGATACGCTTGAACGCAGCATCATTCTGGTAACGAGACATAAACCATTTCTCCCTTTCTTCGTTCAGTTTGTAAGGTTCAATACTAACCGTATATTATACTCCTATTTTAGTCAAAAGTCAATAGTTAGGCAAGGAGTCTCAAAGCCTCCACGAACTCTAAATTTCTTGCTATACTGAGAGTATAATATTTCTCAATATAAAGTTTTATGGCGACAGAGTTTACTGATGCGAGTTTTGAAGCAGACGTTTTGAAGAGTGATAAGCCGGTGCTTGTTGACTTCTGGGCACCCTGGTGTGGACCATGCCGTATCTTAGGACCAATCGTCGAAGAGCTAGCGGGTGAATTAGCAAATGTGAAAATCGGCAAGATCAATGTTGATGAAAATCCAGAGACTGCTCGCGCCTATGGCGTGATGTCTATTCCGACCATCAAGATTTTCAAGGATGGTCAGGTGGTAAAGGATTTTGTTGGAGTGCAGTCTAAGGACTTCTTGCAGGCAGAGCTTGCATCGGTCTAAAGAAACGTAAAAGGTATTAAGACCAAAAGACGGTAAACATACAAAGCAATGAAAATCTATAAGGAGCGGATAGATCTTGAAAGCAAAACCCAGATTCAGTTCATGGACATCACTAATCAGGTTCAGGAGATTATTGATCGTTCGGGAGTACGCGAAGGTCAAGTGACTATCTACGCACCACACACCACTATGGGAGTGGCTATCAATCACAATGAAGCCATGCTTTTGCAGGACTTCATGAGAATCTTCTACAAGCTCGTACCGGTAGATGATCAGTATAGCCATGATTTGTTTGAGCTTCGTCGAGGCAGTGATGCCGATGGACGGAGTAATGGTCATTCACACTGTAAAGCTTTTCTCTTGGGATCAAGTGAGACGGTACCAATCGAGCGCGGCAAGATGATGCTTTCGGAGATTCAAAATATTTTTGCTGTTGAATTTGACGGTTCTCGCAAGCGCGATGTGATCGTTTCTATAATGGGCCTTTAAACTATGAAAAAATTTCTCCTCTTTGCCTTTGTAGTAACAGTAGGTGTGCTTGGAGTGACAGCGTATCTCGAATATCAGGCCTCATATGGTAAGGGGACTAACCTTACCCCTCAGTCTTTTGAGTTGGTCTCTGGTGTGGGTGTGCTTGATTTGGGTGCGCAACTGGAAAATAAGGGGATTATTAGTAGCCAGTATGCTTTTGCTTGGGAAGTGGCCACCAAAAGACTTTCTAGAAAACTGATTGCCGGAGAATATGAGTTGAGTGGGGAGCAGAGTATTCAGGCTATCTTAGTCACACTTACGACCGGTAAAGTAGTATCCCATGATGTGAAAGTGACTTTTCCTGAGGGATGGACTATGAAGCTGATGGCTGAGCGTTTGAATAAAAATGGCCTACCAGGAGATGCTTTCCTTGCTGAGGCGAGTAAACCAAGTCAGGCCTTGCGTGACAAGTATTCTTTTCTCAAAGGATTACCAACTAATGCGACTCTCGAGGGTTTTCTTTTTCCGGATACGTATCGTTTTGCACCAGATGTTAGCGCTACAGAAATTATCGATACTATGCTTGGAACTTTCGGCAAGCGGTTCAGTCCAGATCTTCGCGAAGGTCGTATGAGTACCAAACACACATTATTCGAGATTGTCACACTCGCAAGTATTGTTGAAGAGGAGGGTCGCCTTGAAGAAGATCGTAAAATCATTGCCGATATCTTCTGGAAACGGTTGGCCGCAGGACAGGCTTTTCAGAGTGACGCCACTGTCAATTACGTTTTAGGGTCACTCAAGGAGCAGCCTACTCTCAAGGATATCGAAGTTGATTCACCCTACAATACCTATAAGTATGCTGGTCTTCCGCCAGGACCAATCAGTAATCCAAGTTTGATATCACTTCGTGCAGCCGTCAATCCGACGCCCAATGACTACTTTTATTTCTTGAATAATCTGGAAACCAAAGAGATGTATTTTGCCAAGACTTTTGAGGAGCATGTCGAGAATCGACGTGTTCATGGTCTCTAGCATTTTGAAGTTACCAACATGCAGAATATTTTTAGTGAACGAATAGGGCTAGCATCACTCTTTCTTTTATTTGTCTTTTCTTTGTTTGGCTGGTATAGCCTCTTTCATGGTACCTTCGCTGGTTATGGCAGTCTCACCCTCTCACTTCTCTTGGGTTTTTCTTTTGCTTGCATTTTCTTTTTTCTGGGAGCTATTCTTTGGCATGAGCGTTATGAACGCATTCTTGGTGCGGCCTTGCCCTTTCTTCCAGTCATTTTCTTTGCCCAAGAACTGATTATTGTTTTAGCTATCTTAGCAGCTATACTTCTCACTTATTTGGCTATCCACTTGATCCGCAAAGAAAAGAGCGAAAGAATCCGCTTTCAGTACTTTCGTGTTAATCAGGCTGGACAGGTATATTTCGTCACAGCCCTAGCGCTTACCATTTCAGTCGCTTATTTTACGCTGATTCGTCAGGCTTCTTGGGAAGAATTGGTTCCAAAACTTCGTTTGGGCGAGAGTAGTACGACGCTGCTTCTACGAACACTTTCTACTTGGCAACCAGAACTAGCGACTGTCAAGAATGAGGGGCTCACTGTTGATGAGTATCTGATGAGTCTTACTGAGGAAGGAAGAGAACAGGCTCAAAATCAGAAGGCAGATGATCAGCTACTTTCTTTTGAGGTGTCTTTGGTACCGGGTATTGAAGAGAATCTACGAGAAGCGGGTCTTACCTTAGCTGATGTAAGAACATCTCCTCAAGCCAAGGCTTTCTATTTAGAGAGTGGTCATCGTCACTTTACGTGGTTAGTGGGAGGGGAAGTGAAGGGTAATGAACCGATCAACGCGGTAGTTTCTCAAGTTATTCAGCGTAAGATTATTCGTACTCTTGATGGTACGGGTCAGGCCACAAGGTTGTCTTCAGATACGGTACCGACCGCTATTGCCGTAGTTTTGTTTCTAGCCCTGATTCCACTAGGGACATTGCTGGGCTATTTTTGGTTATCTTTGGGTTATCTATTTTTTCTCCTCCTCCTGCGCACCAATCAGCTTGAGATTCGCGAGCATCTCGATGAAGTAGAAGAACTTGAGGTCACCCACTAGGCCCGAGGAGATAATTAGCACTCATGGTAAGAGATTGCTAATTTTTTAGTTTTCCGATATACTGGGTTACAAGAATATTGAATGCAGATATATGCCTAAAGACTATTATCAAACCCTTGGAGTGGCTAAGAATGCCTCTCAAGACGAAATTAAGAAAGCTTTCCGTAAGCTCGCTCATACCCATCATCCAGACAAAGGAACAGGGGATGAAGCTAAGTTTAAGGAAATCAATGAGGCCTATCAGGTGCTTTCTGACGAGAAGAAGCGTAGCCAATATGATAATTATGGCCAGACTTTTAGTGGGCAAGGACCACAAGGTGGCGGCCCTGGCGGCGGTTTTGGTGGTTTCGAAGGCTTCGATTTTAGTAATTTTGCTGGTCAGGGTGGTTTTGAGGATTTATTCGGAGATATGTTTGGCGGTGGCCGAAGATCTCGACAGACCGGTCGCGGTCAAGATATTCAAGTAGACATAGAGATCAGTTTCGAAGATATGGTACGTGGTGTGAAGCGTGATATCCGTTTGCGAAAATATGTGACCTGTAAAACTTGTGCTGGAAGTGGCGGTGAAAAAGGCAGTGAAGAGGTGACCTGTACAGCCTGTAACGGTAATGGTCAAGTACGTAAGACCATGCAAACAATTCTAGGTGCTTTTCAGCAAGTAGTGACTTGTGATGTTTGTCAGGGTCGAGGCAAGAAACACTCCAAGAATTGTCATGTCTGTCATGGTCATGGTCGTGTCCAAGAAGAAGAGAATATCACTATTGATATTCCAGCCGGTATTGACACTGGTCAGGCACTCTCTCTTCAGGGTAAGGGACATGCTGGTGAACACGGTGCCACAGCTGGAGATCTCATTGTAGAGATTTATGTGAAAAAGCACGCAACACTCACTCGTCGAGGTGAACAGATTCTTTCAAGCGAAGCGTTGAGTTTTGTCGATATGGCTTTGGGCGCTAGTGTGCCAGTGCTGACTATTGATGGTGAAGTGACTATCAAAATTCCAGCGGGCACACAGCCAGGAGAAGTGTTCCGTATTCGCGGTAAGGGTGTACCACATCTCCATGGTCGTGGTCGGGGAGATCATCTAGTGACAGTATCAGTCTCTGTTCCGAAGAAGCTTTCCAAAAATGCCAAAAAAACTCTCGAGAGTCTCAAAGAAGAAGGGATATAAAATAGTAACTGGGTGTTGACACGGAGCCTCTTGTATGGGATCATCAGGTGTCCAAATCCTGGACAGCGCAATTATAGGAGAATAGTTATGCGCTCTGTTCTTTTGTCGGTTTTGGCCGTCGCGCTCGCAGCTTGTAGTAGCTCTGAGCAAAGTAAGCAAACCATTGTTCCAGAGACAGATACAGCATCTGCGCTCGATGATGGGCAGCTGGCATCCGGTGTTGATCCTCATAGTCTTGAGGCGTATACAGCACCTTGTGGTGAAATTGGTGATCCTGGATACAAAGCCTGCACAGCTGCCGCTATCGAAAATCACCTGAAAGTCGAAGAGGGCATTCCTACGGACGCTGAATTTCAAGCAGCGATGACAGAATCGTCTTCCCTCAAAGCTTATATAGCCTGGGATACGGCGTGGCGTCGCCAAACCAAAGGAGGTCATTCCCCTGGCGGCAATGGCTCAGCTAGCCTCTGCAAGGCAATGGCTGATGTGGGTTTGGGTTGTTCCTATATGGATCGTGCCAATCTGGTGGAATACCTTTTGGGTCAGGGGACAGACCTACTTCCCTGCAAGGGAGGTTCGAATCCCTACACTGTCGATAGGTGTGATGATCCCGACCACCAGGGTCTGGAAAATCGTGGTAACTTTATTGGCCGTGCAATCCAAAACACTATCCTGGAAAAGAGTATTCGCAAGAATGCTCACCTTTTCAAGAATGGTGACCTGAGTTCAAGCGCCGCTCGTCAGTGGCAAGCATAGGAGTAGAGATCAATGAATCAAACAAGGACCCGAAGGCTTCGCGCCCGAGGGTTCTTTTGTATATACAATACAGAAGGACTTTCTCTAGTCACGTAAGCTCTTTTCCTATACTCTAAAGACTGATACGAATACCCTTTATGCGTTGGCACTATAAACAAAAAACCATTCCTCAGGCTCTTGACTCGGCTTATCATCCAGTTATCGAAGCCCTCTTTCAGGATCGAGGACTGCTTACCTCTGCGGAACGAGAACTTTTTCTGACACCAGATTATGATCGTGATACCCATGATCCTTTTTTGTTTTCTCAGATGGAGCGGGTAGTGGAGCGTTTTGCTCTTGCTCTTGAGAAGGGTGAACGAGTGGGGATTTTCGGTGATTTTGACGCCGATGGAGTGACGTCATCGGTAGTGATGCGTGAAGCTCTGGATGATTTAGGTATTGAGAATGTTGTTTATATCCCGGAAAAAATTGCTGAGGGACACGGTCTTCATACCAACGCCGTAGAATACTTCAAAGATGAGGAAGTCAGTCTGTTAGTGACACTTGATTGTGGCATGATGAATCATAGAGAGATTGAACTGGCTAATAGTCAGGGTATGGATGTAATCGTGATTGATCATCATCATGTGCCAGAGGTATTACCCGAGGCTTTTGCGATTATCAATCCGAAACTATTGGATGAGACGTATCCTTTTCGAGAGCTTTGTGGAGCAGGGACAACCTTCAAGGTAGTGGAAGCTCTGTATAAGCGGCTCAAACCAGAACGAAGCGAACAACTGAAATGGCTTCTCGATGTAGTGGCGACCGGTACCGTAGCTGATGTCATGCCTCTTATTGGCGAGAATAGGGTTTTGGTTAAGTATGGCTTGATGGTACTTGGTAAAACGAGGCGACCAGGCTTTCAGGCCATGATCGAAACAGGGAGGCTGCTTTTCGGCGAACATACTCCGCCAACGGCTCGCGATATCGGTTTTCAGATAGCACCACGTATCAACGCTGCTTCGCGTATGGCTCATGGGATGTTGGCTCATGATCTTCTGGTGAGTAAAACCCTAGAGAGCGCTCGACCACTTTCAGTAGAACTAGAAAAACACAACGTGGCTCGCCGTAAGATTAGCACTACTACCGCAGAAGAAGTTAAAACCAAAGCGCTGACAGAGTTTGGTGATAAGAAGTTTATTTTTGCGGTATCAGAAAGTTATCCGTATGGGATCGTAGGACTCATCGCTGGGAAAATCGCCAATGAGCTTCGTAAACCGACAGCGGTGCTGACCAAAGGTGAAACAGAGAGTAAGGGCTCGTTTCGGAGTATTCCGGAGTTCAATGTTATCGAATCTCTGGAGACTTGTGCGGATATTTTGGTTAAATACGGAGGGCATGCTCAGGCGGCAGGTATGACTATCAAAAATGAACACCTGGATACCTTCTATGAGCGTTTCAACGCCTTGGCAGTAGAAAAGCTAGCTGATATTGACACCGAACCCAAGCTGACGCTTGATATGCCAGTAGCCTTTGAACATCTGACCAAAGCTTTGTATCGAGACCTCAGTCGTTTCGCACCTTTTGGTGAGGGTAATCCGGAACCAGTTTTTGGGTTAGAGGATGTCGTAGTTGATGATGTACGTTTTGTAGGTAATGGAGAAAAGCATTTGAAACTGAGATTAAAGACTGAGACAGGTGGCAAGGTCCTAGACGCTATTGCTTTTAATCTCGGCTCTCAGTTTGGCGAGCTTAAGATTGGGGAGAGGATTAAAATAGCCTTTACCCTTGATGAGAATACCTGGAATGGGAATACGAGCCTTCAGCTCAAGATAGTGGATATTATCACTCAATAAAGTCCTAGAAATGACTATATTGTGCTATAATAGGCCTATATGGAAAAAATTGTCATGTATTCTGATGGTGGTTCACGGGGCAACCCAGGACCCTCGGCTCTTGGTGTGTATATAGAAACTCTCGATAAGCAATTTGGAGAGTTTTTGGGTATCAAGACCAATAATGAAGCAGAATATCTGGCTATTGTAGCGGGCTTGAAAAAAATCAAGGCGGTTGTCGGTAAAGCGAGGGCTAAGAATACAGAAGTAGAGTGTCGGATGGATAGTGAGCTGGCGGTACGTCAACTGACTCACCAGTACAAAGTGGAAAAAGAGCATATTCAGAAATTGTGCTTTTTGGTCTGGAATCTCACTCATGATTTTGCCAGAGTAACTTTTGTGCATGTACCTCGTGAGAAAAACACAATTGCTGATGCTATGGCTAACCAAGCTATGGACGAGGCAGCAAGTAAGGTCACTCTTCTCTAACAAATATAGAATATGTGGAAATCAAAAAAATTCTGGATATGGCTGATTCTGATTGCTCTTGTAGGGGGAGGTCTCTACTACTATTTTCGTCCAAAAGCTGTGGTACCTGAAACGGAAGATGTCCGTCGTGGGACCGTGGCCGAAACAATCTCAGTCACCGGAGAGGTGGTGCCAGGCACATACGCTGATCTCTCTTTTCAGCAGGTAGGAAGTCTTGTAGAGGTTTTAGTCAAAGATGGAGAGGCGGTAGAGAAAGGTCAGGCACTTGCTACGATAGAATCACCAGTCCTTTCGGCCCAACTCCGTGAAGCTCGTGTGGCCTTGGAAGTTGCCGAAAAAACAGAAACTCTTGCCAGACGCAATTGGGATAGTCTCAAGCCAGAAGAACGCGAAGCCAAAAAACTAGCAACTGAACAGGCACGTGCTCAGGTAGAAACTGCTCGAGCTCAGATGATCAATAATACTTTGCGGGCGCCGTTCAGTGGTACAGTAACTAATCTTGAGGCGAGAGTAGGTGAAACAGTTGGGGTAAATGATAATATCATGCGTCTAGCAGTTGGGAATGAGCTTCAGGTGGAAGCGCGGATTCCGGAATCTGATATTGCTATGCTTCGTCCAGGGATGCGAGCGACTATGACCTTCGATGCTTTTCGTCAAGATGAAATTTTTGATGCAACTATTACCACCATCGATACAGGAGCTACTATTATTGATGATGTTGTATCGTATACAATTACTATGAAACTCGACAGAGGTGATGATCGTTTGCGAGATGGGATGACAGCTAATGTTGATATTGAGTCCGCTAAGAGCGAGAATGTATTAATTGTTTCGTATCGAGCTCTTGAACGAGATGGTGAACGTTATTTCGCCAATATTTTAGGAACAGATGGTAAAACCGACCGGCGCGAAGTGAAGATTGGTCTTGAGGGAGATGAGGGAGAGGTTGAAATTAAAAGTGGTCTCAAGGAGGGTGAAAAAGTGACTATTGGAGCCAAACAGAAGAAGTAGGAGGGGGAAAGTTTTAGGATTGACTAAAACTAGCTTTTTTGCTATAATTATGCGGTTGTGGTTCTTTATCAAAACAGATCGGATTGCTACGCTTTGAGGCTATTTATAGTCTTAGGGTGAGGAAAGTCCGGACACCTGCCTTTATAGGGCAGCATGGTAGCGGGTAACCCCCGTCTCTGGTGACAGATGAGGTGCGAACAGTGACGCCTGAAGCGAAAGTGACAGGTATCCTCAGGTTAAATCTTAGGATAAATCTTTACGGTAACGTAGAGAATGAAACGGCTAAATCCTTACCTAGGTGCAAGGTCGCGTCGTTACGGAGAGCTCTATAGCTGAAGAATCAGAAGTAGAGTTCTCTGTAACGAAGAACCGCAAAGATTTTAGGGGTAACTCTAAAACAAGAGAGATGGCAATCTCCGCCTAACGGCGGAACAGAATCCGGCTTATAGATCTGTTTTGATAAAGGATAAGAACATTTAGCTTTCAATGCATACAAGATGAAACGCTCAGAGGTTTTTTTTAGTACTGCTCAGGTTCCGCTTGATTTTATTATGATCCTGCTTGCAGCTACCACAGCTTATTTTCTACGTAGCTTACCTGCTTTTGAGGGCTACGTTTCCAAAGTTTTTAATCTCAGTTTTCCAGATTATATCTGGTCGGTGGCCTATATCGCGCCACTTTTTCTAGTGGTTTTTGCTTTTGAAGGTTTGTATCGCATGCGCGTTACCCGACGTTTTTGGCCTGAGTTTTATCAGGTGGGTAAGGCTACAGGTCTTGGCCTTATCATTTTGATCATCATCATCTTTCTTAATAGGGAGTGGTTTTCATCACGTTTCGTAATTTTGTTTGGTTGGGGTTTCAGCGTGCTTTACGTGGCGCTTACTCGTTTACTTGTCCAGCGTTTCCAAAAATGGCTACTGGTACATAAGCGTATCGGTGTCCATCGAGTACTTCTCATTGGCGATAATGACAAAGTTAAACGCGTCAAAAGGATTTTTCAAAAAAATAAAGCCCTAGGATATACCGTAGTTGATCAAATAGACAATGCCAGTGTTGCTCATATCAAAGACATTCGTGCGGTACGTGGTATCGATGAGATTATTGTTGGCGATACCAGTCTGACTGACGAAGAATTAGCAAAACTGTTTGACTATTGTCAGATCAACAACATCACGTACAAATATTTACCGACTACCATGCAAACATCTCGTTTTAGCATGAATGTTTTTTTTGGTGAACCAATGATTGAGTATCAGCATACGCCACTTGATGGGTGGGGAAGGGTCTGGAAGCGTCTCTATGATATTGTCGCGGGTACCTTTCTGACGGTTCTCTTTACACCACTTATGCTCCTAATTGCTCTGTTAATTAAATTAGAAGACAGCGCTGGGCCGATTATTTATAAAAATCGTCGTATCGGGGAGAATGGTAACATTTTCTATGTTTACAAGTTCCGCTACATGCAGTGGAAATACTGTATCACCAAAGAAAATCCGAACATGGCAGAGGCAGTAGAGTTTGAGAAAAAACTGATTGAGGAACGCAATGTTCGTAAGGGGGGTGTGTTGTATAAGATCAAGGATGACCCTCGTCGGATGCGTATAGGCGCTTTCATTGAACGATTTTCTCTTGATGAGCTGCCTCAATTTTGGAATGTGTTACGTGGTGATATGAGTTTGGTTGGTCCGCGGCCACATCAAGAGCGCGAAGTTGAACAATACGCTGAATATCATCGTCGTCTCCTTACTATCAAGCCTGGTATTACTGGTATGGCTCAGGTTTCTGGTCGTTCAGATTTACCTTTTGAAGATGAGTATCGTTTGGATATTTTCTATATTGAAAACTGGAACCTTCTGCTTGATGTGATCATTTGTCTCAAAACTGCAGGTGCTCTCTTGAAGCGTCGTCGTAACATGAAATAGGGTTACGAATCTCCCAGGTCATTTATCTGTGTTATACTGGCATCAAGTAATACATACACTTATGTCACTCATCATGCGTCTCGTTTTATCAGCTCTCGCTTTTCTTGCTGTTGCGAATCTGGTGCCAGGTATTACGGTGGCGAGTTTCTGGACAGCTCTTATCCTCGCTATCTTGTGGGGGATTATCGGAGTCACTGTGAAGCCCGTTGTGTTGATTCTTACTCTTCCAATCAATATTTTGACATTGGGGATTTTCACTTTTATTCTCAATGGTTTTTTCCTGTGGCTTCTCGGGGGTATCGTCAAAGGCTTCGAGGTTCGAGGTTTTTGGGTGGCAGTGCTTGGTGCTCTTGTCCTCTCTATCATCAATATGCTTATTCATTGGGCATTGGAACGTCTGAATAACTAAGTGCCATCCAAACAAAACCCTTCTCTCAGAGGAGGGTTTTTATTTTTCAAAGAAGTGTTTTCTCTTGACAAAACCTCTAAATACCTGTATTAAGAGGACACAGTTCCTTGAATCAAAAGGTTCAAACAATCTGAAAATGGAGAGAGACAATGTCACAAGAACTTAGACTTCGCTTGGTTGAGAATACTCAGCCCAAGTGTGGTGGGGACGCCAGGATTATTTTTTTGAATGGCTTTGTCGGAAGGGAAGTGCGTCAGGGATTCTTCGGAGGATCTGCCGCTGACAATAGCCGTATCAAGAAACGTCTTCTCAATGAGCGGGTGACTCAGGTTGTCGACCGCTATCAAAAACTCAAGGCTACCACGGAGGACATAGACATGGTCTTTGTGGTTGGCGAAAGAAGGCTTCAGTCTCATGGGGCAGCGGAGATCATTCGGCGGCTTGAGAAACGAGGGATTCCCATTGAAAGACTCGCTTTTTGTGGTGATGCGAGTAGCCTAGTTGAAGCTACTCAGTTGTTTTTTTATCGGGCGATCGAAGAATACCCCGGACGTGGTTTGCGAACGCACATTGCCACGCATCCACATTGGTATGATCGTACCAGACACTTCCTCGAAGAATACGACAGACACGTATCAGTGGGAACATTTGTTCTTATTTTGCAGGCATGTTTTCCAACCCAAGAAAGAGACGGGGAAGAATATACGGGTTACACGCCAAATATCTCTGAACGGATACGTGAATGGTGGCGTGGCGATCGGTGGGGAGGTGATAAGCGGAATGTACAGCATGATTTTCATGCGTTCACGAAACGCACTTTCCTCAGTCATTCATAGAAGTGACTACCACTTTAAGGGCTCGACGAGTATTACTCGCTCGAGCCTTTTTCTTTTGCTAAAACAATCCATAAGCAGAGCGTGACACTTCCCAAGAATACTGAAGTCATGAGTATCAACAGGGGAAGACCTTTGATAAAATCCGGTTTGTATTGAGACATGCGCTCGATGAGGCGCCAGAGATCAGAAAAAAAATTACCGGATGAATAGGCTGGTCGCATCTGGAGAGTTTCGTTTTCATGAAGCTTGTTTTTAGCTACTAGGGTATAACTCCGATCAGAGAATTCACTGGTATGGATGTAGGGAGCCTCACTGCTCTTACGATCATAGGGAGATGTGTAAGTGATGTAGGTACAATAACTTTGTCCCTGAGAATTGGCGATACGTGGGAAATGAAAACGGGTGTAGATAGAAGGCCTAAGTCTTAGAGAAGTCCTGCTATCAGCAGTAATGGTTTGTGTACAGGTCGCATCACGAAGTTCGAAACGAAGAGCTTCTCCTGGCCAGAGGTTAAGATTACCGATATGATATTTGATTTCTGAAAGACCATTTTCCTCTGCTACGAAAATCTGAGAAATAGGCTTATTAATGGTCAATCTCTCACGATCTTTTTTACCTAAAAAATTATAGTCAGAATCAGGAAATGCTAGGTTTGAAGCAAAACTGATACTAATACACCAAAGCCCTATGAGAAAGCCTCCTAGGAGCATTTTTTGACTTGTAGTGAGCTTGTAGGAGGTCATAATTAGAGATAATAACGGGGAATAATGACATTAAAAATGGCGTAGAGACAAAGGAAGATCATACCGATAGTGAGAGCTTTGAGAAGGGTGATGAATTGGGCTTTATTTTTGGTTATGAGAAAACCAAGGCCAGTGACGAGAATAATGAGGTGAGGTATCAGCGTAGGAAGAAAATAGCGACCAGGAGTACCAATCAGGATCTTACCGGTGGTGTCGAAGACTCGCCAATCATAGAGGCGGATAGCTAGCTGGAGGAGAAAGACTATCCCAAGAGAGAGGATGATGATAGATTTTTTTGGTAGATAGTCTTTAGTTTTTTTAGAAAAGAAGAAAAGAATAATTCCAAGCCAGGCGATAAGCTCTATGAGGGTGATGGCATGAAGAAGTGTAGTGCTTATCTTGGCATCGAGCCAACCGAAGTGACCCCAATATGATGCATGGGTACGGAGAAGAGCATCAGTGCTAATAGTCTTATCAAAGTAGGTAGTAAGGGACTCTAGTGGTGAGATGAAATGTGACTGCGGTACAAGGCGAGTAATAGAGGCAAAGTAACCTTTTGGTACTAAGAATAAAAGTGATAAAGAAAAAAGAACGCTCAAGAAAAGAGAAAGTTTCAGAAAATTCAAACGATCTAAATGATAGTGTCTTTGGATGAGAAATAGATAGAAAATACAAACAAGAGGTATAAGAACTACGCCGGGCCCTTTTGAGAAAAAAGCGAGGAATAGAGATAAAAGAAGTAGGAGGTGGAATATTTTAGAAGAAGGTCTTCTTAAGAGGGTCACTAAAGTGAAGAAACACAGGGTGAAAGAAAAGATGAGTGCGATGTCAATATTAACTATAGTTCCTGTAGCCAATAGCATTGGCTGAAAAGCTACAAGGAGAGTAAAAAGAGCTTGCTCAAGGGATGAAGAAAATATTTTCTGCGCTACCTGGTAGGTAAGTATGATCACTCCAAGATAGAGAATCAGAGAAAAGAGTCGCATTAGGAAGAATCGTTCCGAGAAATGAAGATAACTAAATATTTTCTCACTAAGACTTGTGAGTGTGTAGTAAAAAGAGATTGTACCAGAAGTATTTGGAGGAGAAAGAGTCAGATAGCGTTTATAAGTTTTCTGTTCAAATGAATCCTCATTAATACCAATGATACCAGTAGGGGAGAAGCTTTGAGTGTTCTCACTTTGCCACTTGAGTTCATCGAATTGGTTTAATTTCCCTCCAGCAATAGTTTCATCAGAAAGATGATAGCTCGTGATGTCATCGATGAGGGCTACATTTCTCTGTTCGGTGATAGACCAAGATTTCTCTTGGGGTTCTGCTTGATATTGTATGGTACCATAGTGGATCTGCTCATCAGGACCTTGATAAACAGGAACAAGAAACACGAAAAACACCCCTACAAGGGTGATAATCACGAGAATAAAAACACGATACATGTTTGATTGATGGTCACGCATGAGTGTAGTATAATATAAAAACTGAAAAGAGCCGATTGGTGATTTTTAAGAAAGATTTACTTATGAATAATAAAACAGTGTTGGTAACTGGTTGTGCTGGCTTTATAGGTTCAAATTTGTGTGAAGAACTTGTTAGCCGGGGTTGGAATGTGATTGGTCTGGATAATCTCATGACAGGTTACCGTCATAATATTTCCCATCTTGAAACCAAAGACAATTTTAAGTTTATCTGGGGAGATGTTCGTAATATTGATAGCCTACGCACTATTCTTCAAGAACAGAAGGTTACACATATTTCTCACCAGGCGGCTCGTGGGAGTGTACCGAAAAGCGTTGAAGATCCCATTCTTTCTAATGAGATCAATGTGACAGGGACATTGAATCTGTTATGGGCAGCCAAAGAAGCCGGAGTACAGAAATTCGTTTGTGCTATTTCTTCATCGGTTTACGGTAATACGCCGACCCTGCCAAAGGTAGAGACTATGCCTTATAATGCTCTCTCACCCTATGCAATCACGAAGGCAACTAAGGAGATGTACTGTACCGCTTTCTATAATCTTTATGCTCTACCAACTATAGGACTGCGCTACTTTAATGTGTATGGTCGTCGTCAAGATCCGAATGGCGATTATGCGGCGGTTATTCCTCGTTGGATTACCAAGGCTTTTGCTCATGAGGATCTTCCTATGAACGGTGACGGGAAACAAACACGAGATTTTACGTATATTGACGATGTGGTGGAGGCTAATATCTTGGCTCTTGAGACAGAAAACGAGCAAGCTTTTGGTAAAGGTATGAATATCGGTTATTCTGGTCGCATTGATATTACTACGTTAGCTGAGAATATTCTTAAGCTGACTAACTCAAAAGCAAAAATAGCTTATAGTCCTGCACGTAAGGGTGATGTTCAAGATTCATATGCAGATGTTAGTTTAGCGAAGAACCTTCTGGGCTATGATCCTCAAACAGATATCAAAGAGGGTCTTAAAAAAACAATTGAATGGTACAAGGAATCAGTGGGATAGAAGCTATTTTGGTTATTCATAAAATACGTAGTATAATAAGATGGCTTTAAAAAGCCATTTTTATGAATAAAGAGAACAAAGGGAGAATTCTCTTGCTAGGGGGAGAAGGTTTTATTGGAAGAAATTTAGCGCTTTATTTTGCTCCGACCTATGATTGTTTTTCTTGTGGAGACAAGAAATCCTTATTTAGTGAAAGACAAGATATCTTTATTTCAGGTAATCCCTATAAGGATACTCTCAATTATAGAGTGGATGTCATTATCCATCTCATAGATAACAAAGAGTGTTCGGCTGAGAGTTTTCTTGAAGAAGAGAAAAGACTAATTGAGAACATCTCTTTGGATAGTGATATCCATCTAATAATTTTCTCTTCAGCGGTATTATATGCCAATCCTGACAGTGAATATGGCATGAGAAAAAAAAGACTCGAAGATTTTTACGTACAGTATTGTCGGGAACACGGTATTCCCCTTACTATTATTAGACTCTTCAATACTTTTGGATCATTCCAGATACCATACAGGCAGGGAAGTTTAGTGGCCAATCTCATTTATGATCATCTCCTTTCTATTCCTACAGAAATTCAGGATCTGTCTGCTAAGAGAGATTTCTTATATGCTGGCGATATCCCAAAGTTCGTAGAGCTCTTTATCAAAGAGAAGATCACAGGAACGTATGATTTAGGGAGAGGAAAACTCACTTCTCTTAGAGAAGTGATCGCGATGCTTGAAGAGCAAATGGAGGGAGAAGTTTTGAAGATTATCAACCGCAATAACTCAGAATCGCTCACTATTCAGCCAGCTGATAACCCTTTTCTGAGTAGAGTTAATTTGACTCCTATGTCACAAGCAGTATTGGAAACGATCAATTTTTTTCGGAATAATAGAGCTATAGTACAAACATATGTTGCAAAAAAGTGAATGTAAGAATGTCTTGATTATTGGTGCCGGTAATGCCGGTAAGCTTTTGGAAAAGGATATTAAAAAGCACCATCCACTCTTGCGGGTAGTTGGTTTTGTCGACGATAAAATACAGATCAAGGGTAAGGTTGTTGGTAAGATTGATGCTATTCCAAGGTTGTTACATACTTACAAAGTAGATGAAATCATTATCGCTATCCCCTCAACAGATGGGAGTTTGGTACGGAAAATTGTTCTTTTGAACTTGAAAAACCGTATTCCTATTAAGATGATTCCTCGAAGTCAGGAAGTTGTTACTAAGAATACTGTTTCTTATGGCAAAGTAAAAGATCTAGAAACAGAAGATTTTCTGGGCAGGCCTTTTATCCGCGATAACGTGGAACAGCTTAAGTCTTTTTACAAAGGGAAAACGATCTTCATTACTGGGGGAGCGGGCTCAATTGGATCGGAAATAGTCTTTCAGCTTCTTGATCTTGATGTTAAAAAAGTTGTTGTTTATGATAATTCGGAGTACCTCATTTTCCTTCTGGAACAGAACCTTAAAGAGAGGGGACAACTTGAACGTTGTGATCTTATTGTAGGTAATATTCTTTATGAACATAAACTTCTTGCTCTGCTTAAAAAAATAAAACCAGACATCGTGTTTCATGTAGCTGCCTATAAGCATGTCCATCTCATGAACGATAACATTGATCAAGCTATTTATAATAATGTAGTTGGCACCAAGAGGATTATTGACGCTACTATTGAGGCAAAAGTAAAGTTATTCACATTTATCTCTACAGATAAGGTAGTCAATCCAACAAGCGTGATGGGTGCCACAAAGAAGATTTGCGAGTTTTATATTAAAAACATAAAAAGTAAAGATACTCAGTTTAATATTGTGAGATTTGGTAATGTAATCAATTCTAATGGTTCAGCGCTCCCGCTTTTTGAAAGACAGATGCGTCTCCATCGCTATATTACAGTGACTCACCGAAAAATGATGCGTTTTTTTATGTCAATTCGTGAAGCGGCTCAACTTGTTATCAAGAGTACGAGTCAAGGTAATACCTCTGGTTCAATCTACATCTTGAATATGGGAGAGTTAATTAATATTTATGAAGTGGCTGAGTGTCTAGTGCGATCAAAAAATCTTATCCCAGGAGAAGATGTTGAAATGCGTATCACAGGTCTTCGTAAGGGCGAAAAAATGGTTGAAGAACTATACACGGAAACGGAGAAAGGAAAAATTTCTCGAGGAAGTATGAAGGATATTTTTCTTTTGAAAAACCTTGATGAATGCCCCGAAGATATTGTCGAGTTTATTGCTGAGCTAGAAGAAAAAGTGAAGAACAATGCTTCAGCTACAACCTTAAAGAAGGACTTAAGAAGACTTTTCCCATCTATTCGTTGAGTATATGTTGAAGTTAAACAAGTGTAAAATATGTTCATCTCGGAAAATAGCTGTGATTAAGGAGTATGTGGCAACTCCAGCATTAGATGAGACTTGGAAGCAGGCTTTCGAGACAGCACTTCAAGATAAGCAAAGTGTGTCTATTCGGCTCTTTTTATGCTTCTCTTGCGGATTTATTTTCTATGGGGATATCTTAGATGATATAGAGCTTGAAAGACTTTATAGTGAGGAGCATCGTTATAACAAAGCAGAAGTGAGTGCTACAAAATCTGGGAGGGTTTGGGAGTTACAAAAAATGAACGATTTTGTAATTCGGTATATTACAAAAAGAAGTATTCGAGAGGCTCTCGATGTTGGTGCTGGAGATTTTGTAGCTTTACAAAAGATAGTAGCCTGTCTTCCGGGAGCCCATTTTTCAGCTATCGATCCTTGCTACGATCAGCCGACTTTTGAAAATATCACTGTTTTTCAGGCGATGCTGGAAAAATTTGACTGCAGAAAGCAATATGATTTAGTGATGGCAGTACATGTTTTAGAACATGTAGGTGACCTTCATGCTTTTATGAGTCAATTAAGTAAGTTAACTCAGAGGTATCTTTATATAGAGATTCCTTTTCAGGTAGGTCCTGGACTTTTTTTGAGTCGCGGTGTCAATGCACAGCATATTAATTATTTTACGCCAGGAACACTGAAGACTCTTTTGAGCTACCATGGTTTTGAAGTTGAGAATGAGGAGTTTAGCACTAACGGCTTTCGCTATAATGGAATGCCAGGCATGATTCGGATATTAGCCAAGAAGAGAGAGGGCAGTGAAGTGGCAAAAAAAGTGAACACTGTTTTAGCGAGTATCTACTATCTCTTGAGTCCAGTAATATTTTTGAAGAGTAAATTTTTCTAAAGATAAAATAAAAAGCAGTGTTTAAGAATACCTTATTGAAACTTGAAGAGATAGTGAGGTTTGATGCGGGGTATTTTCTTAAAAATGGCTCGTGGGTTACGGTGCGCTATATCTTTATTACCGGAGTAGGACTACTTCTTTCTGTGGCGTTTTCGCGATTGGTAACGAAAGAAATATATGGTCAGTACCAATTTGTTATCACTTTTTTTTCTTTCCTCTCAATTCTTTCTCTGCCAGGACTCAACATCGTGACTTTGAGAGAGTCAGTGGCAGGTAATGACGGAGCTCTTCTGCAGGCAGTCAGAAAGAGTTTTTGGTGGAGTCTTTGGATGAGTGGTATTGCGCTTGGGTATGCTTTCTATTTGTTTACGACGGGGGAACATGAGTTGGCTTTGGCTATTGGTGTTGGTGGTCTTTTAGCACCTCTCTACTATGCGCCAAACAACTGGTATGTCTTTTATGAGGGTAAAAAAGATTTTCGTTCTTCGTCATTGCGCATTATTTTCATGCAAATCTGCCTCCTTATTCTGATGTGTGGAGCGCTCTTGTTGGGCTTTGGGCTGAGTGCTTTGATAGCGTTATATTTTTTGGTTCCGGCTCTGCTAGCTTTGTATTACTTTTTAGAGGTGCGAACAGTGATTTTGGCCAGGAAAGATGCGGTTAAACAAAAACCATTAGATACGGTGCTTGGTATGATGGTCACTCTTCAGAAGTATATATCTGGATTAGCGGAGAATATGACAGTACTTCTTGTCTCATTTCTTTTTGGTTTTGAGTTGCTAGCTGTTTATCAAATCACGAGTATAGCAGTGTTGGCGGTGGCTGGTTTTATAGGGGCACTACTTTCATTATATTTTCCACATATTATGACTGGTGGGGAGAAACTAAGTTTGAAAAATATTGGGTACAGTCTTCTTGCTGGAATACCGAGCAGTTTTCTTTTTCTATTTTTTCTCTACTTTCTTTTCTTACCTTTATATGGAGAGGCGTACCAAGAAAGTCTTTGGCTTGGTTATGCTTTGACGGGAGTAGTCTTCCTTATTCCATTGAAGACTTTTCTGGTTAATTTCTTTACCGTTCACAAAGAGAATCTGGCCGTGATTGGAGCAAATGTTTTTGCGGGAACTGTGTTAGTGGTGGCACTGTTTGCCACACGGTTACTTGGGTTTCACCAGAGTTTGATTATTTCTCTGTACAGTCTCCAACTGGCGCTCATTCTCTCTCTACTCATTTTTAGCTTGTTTCGGTCTCAAAGAACAAAGAAATGAGGCATGGTATACTAGTAAAATATTGATAATTATTCTATGCAAGTAAACAATTATTTTGTGAACGTTCTATGTCCTCTCTGTAAAACGGATAAGTATTCAGTTGTCTACTCAGGTACTTTTCCAGAAGCATTTGATCAGGAATTTCTTAAAGATATATACCGATCTTCGAGTGAGCATGCTCTTTTTGAACAAGTGGTACGTTGTAGCAATTGTTCCCTCGTATACCTTAATCCTCGTCTCAAAGAAGAGCTGATTGTGGGTTCGTATGCCGAAGGAGAGGATCAGGTTTTTATCTTGCAGGATGATATGCGCATCCGGACTTTCAGAAAGTCTTTGCGGAACTTGCTGAAAAATTTTGGAACTGCGACTCAGGGTGAAGTCAAGATTTTAGATGTAGGTTGTGCAGGGGGTGCTTTTTTGCGGGCGGCTCAGATGGAAAATTTAGTAGCTACGGGTGTTGAGCCCAGTAAGTGGCTTGGTGACTATGGTAGGACACAGTACGGGCTGGATATCCGTACCGGAGTGTTAGAGGGACAAGACTTTTCGCCAAAGAGTTTCGATATAATTACAATGTGGGATGTGATTGAGCATGTCCCAGATCCTGACCGTGATTTGAAGCACATTGCTACTCTACTCAAGGACGACGGTATTTTTGTGGTGAACTATCCGGACTTCGGTAGTTTGCCAGCGAAGCTTCTTGGACGTCGTTGGCCCTTTTTACTAAGCGTTCATTTGGTTTACTACACGCCAAAAACTATTCGCAAACAGTTGACTTTGGCTGGTTTTGAGGTTATTGATCTACGAAGGCACTGGCAGACCCTTGAGCTAGCCTATGTTCTCAATCGAGCTGGCCACTACTTCCGTATTTTCCATTGGTTCGAGAAAGGAGTGACTGCCTGTGGTCTTGGTAAGTTACCGGTGACATACTGGATTGGTCAGACACGAGTAATTGCAAAGAAATGTTAGGACAAAAATCTCAAATAAAGGCCGTTATCTTTGATATGGATGGCGTTCTTTTTCTTTCCACAGATTGTCATGAAGAAGCCTTCCGTCTCACTTTAGGCAAGAAAGATTCACAAGCTTTTGTTTACCATGAGATAGCTGGGATGCGAACAGATGAGGCCTTCCGTTTCTTTTATCAAAAAAACCAGATCCCTTTTGATGAGGAGTTGATTACAAAGCTAGTAGAAGAAAAAAGAAAAAATGCCATCCGTTTACTTAGAGAAAAGGGAAGGGTGGCTACTGGAACTCGAGATCTTTTAGAGAGATTAGCATCTCAGTATCGACTCGTATTAGCGTCATCGGCCTCTCTACCAACGATTGAACTTTTTTTATCTTTGAGTGAGACTCGTGACCTTTTTGAGTACGTTCTTGATGGCTCGATGGTAAAACAGGCAAAGCCAGCTCCTGATGTTTATCTTTTGGCAACAGAGAAGCTGAATCTGCTACCAAGGGAATGTGTAGTTATTGAGGATGCTCTGAAAGGAGCGGAAGCCTCCTTTCGAGCGGGTATTCCACTTATCATTGTTACAACATCAGATAAAAAGACAAGTTTTTTACAGTTTAATCCAATTATGATAGTATCTGAAGTACGGGAGGTGGGCAAAATCTTGCTTTAAATAAGGCTAAATATGCGCAGATTTACTACTTCTTTTCCTCAAGAGTACCAGACAACCCCTTTGGAAAAGGGGAGTTGGACAGCTGTTATACCAGCTGCCGGGAAGGGTACTCGGCTTGCTTATTCTCAGGCTAAAATTCTTTTCCCTGTTAACGGAAAGCCAATAATTGAGCATATTACTTCGCTTTTGAATCCCTTTGTGAGTGAGGGGATTTTTGTTTTTTCACCCAAAAACAAAGAAGATGTAGAAAAGGCTGTATACCAAGGATTTGAAAAAGAAAAAAAGGTGGTGATTGAGAATTCTCTAGGTATGGCTCACTCCATAGAGGCAGCTCTCCCCTTTGTAGAGACATCGTATGTCATCGTTATGTGGGGTGATCAAGTGGCCTTGAGTCAATCCACCATAAAAAACATGATGGAAATGATGCAGTCGGAATTGACACCAGACTGCGTTTTAGCGCTTTTTGAACAAGAAAATCCCTATGTGCATTACGCCCAAGGTATCGATGGCAAATTAGAAGTTGTTCTCCAAAAACGCGAAGGAGATACTATGCCGGCCCAAGGTCTTGCTGATGCGGGTGTTTTTGTTTTTCGTACGGAGAAGCTGAAGAAGCTTTTTGAAGTTTTTTCTCAACAGACAGCTCCAAGGGGCAAGCTAACAGGTGAGTGGAATTTCCTTCCTCTGTTACCCTGGTTTGATCAGGCATCTAATGGTATCCTAGCGTACCATCTTCCAGATAGAGAAGAGGCTCGGGGAATTAACTCAAGAGAGGATGCTCTTGAGGTGGAACAATGGATGAACAGTAACTAATACGTCTATGGAAAGTCAATCAACCAACAAAAAACTCTCAGTGGTCATGTTTTCTGGAGGACGTGGGACGGGCGCTCTGACCGAGGCATTACTACGTTATCCAGATATCAAACTCAGTCTGTTGGTGAATGCCTACGATGACGGACTTTCTACAGGGCTTTTACGTCGTTTCATACCCGGCATGCTGGGGCCATCAGATGTTCGCAAGAACCTATCTCGCTTTCTTGAACCAAAGAAAGATCAGACTTCAGAAACACTCCGGTTTCTTATGGAGTATCGTTTCCCCGAAACCACTACCGCCGCTGAGGCTATAGAGGTAATGGAGGCTTTTGTCCAATATCCAAACAACAACATTCGACACGAACTGCTTGCTAAGAAGGAGTTGCTACCACTCTCTCAGCTACGTATTTTGAGTCAGTACCTTGAAGCATTTTTACATTTTTATAATGAAAAACGAGAGGCTTTTAGTGAGGGGTTTCCTTTTGGAGATATGTCCTTCGGTAACCTCATTTTTGCTGGGGCCTATCTCAAGAACGATCAGGACTTCAATAGAACCATCGTTGATCTTTCAGCCTTTTTAGGAGTAGCAACAGATGCAGTCATTAATCTGACAGAAGGAGAGAGTCTGATTCTTACGGCTCTCAAAGAAGATGGGCGGTACCTCCATGATGAAGCCAGTGTTGTTGGTCCTCAGGATGCCTCTAAAATTGCTGAAATTTTTCTGTTACCACGTTTTGTGAAGGCAGATAGCTTAGGTCAGTACCAGATAGATAATATACGCTACCTTCGCAATATTGAGACTTTGCCACATATCAATTCTCAAGCCGAAAAACTGCTCCGAGAGGCAGATATCATCATCTATGGGCCCGGTACTCAATATTCATCACTTTTTCCATCTTACCTCACTTCAGGGGTTGCTGAAGCCATCCTAGCTAACACAGAAGCTGAGAAAGTCTTTATTGGTAACATCGCTAAGGATCACGACATTCTAGCTGAAGATGCTAATAGTCTCGTCAAAGCCTTTCTTTTTAATATGGGGCGCAAGGTAGAGGGAGCTGTCCGTTGTCAGGACCTGGTAACTCGTTTCTTCTTTCAAAAACCAGAAATCACAGATGGTGAGGACAGTTATGTCTCTTTTGACGCAGATGCCTTTGCCTACCCGCTCGAGAAAGTCTCTTGGATTGACCTTGAAGGCGAGAAGGGCAAGCACTCGGGTTCACGTACCATTACCGAACTACTGCTCATTATTGAGAGCCGTCTGCGTAAAAAGATTAGGCATGTATCTCAGAAGGTGTCTATTATTGTTCCTGCTTTGAATGAGGAGAAGACCATAGGCGAGGTTATCCGGTCATTGCAGGAGGTTGAATTTTTAGGTCTTTCACTGGAGAAAGAAATTATCGTTATCGATGGTTGTTCAAGTGATACTACGTATGCTATCGCAGAAAAAATGGACGTACGTACTTACCAAACAAAGAAAGGTGGTGGCCGGGGAGAGGCTTTGCGTCTGGGTATTGAAAAAGCCAAAGGGGACCTGATAGTGTTTTTTCCTTCTGATGGAGAGTACGAGGTACGAGATATTGCCCGACTCATCACACCGCTCATTGATCAGGAGTTTCCAGTAGTTTTTGGGAGCCGTGCTTTCCGTGATACCCGTGATCTGACAGGCACACTCAAGCGTGTCTATGGAAGCGATAAACTGCGTTACATGTTGAGTAAGTATGGAGGTATGCTCCTTTCCACCCTCATGCTGTTTCTTTACCACCGCTTCCTCAGTGATCCACTTACCAGTATGAAGGCTTTTAATGCCAGAGTTTTCCGTGATATGACCTTTTCTCTTCGGGGTGTAGATTTTGATATGGAACTCATTGCCAAGCTTGTTCGGACAGAACATGTTATCCTAGAGTTACCGGTTAGTTATAATGCCCGTACCATTCAAGAGGGAAAAAAGATTACCATCTTTGACGGGATTTTGTGTCTCGTAGCTTTATTTCGTTTTTGTACTTGGTCGCCACTCAAAAAGAAAAAAACTCACTATGCCAAAAGTCTCCATCATCATTCCCGCGTATAATGAAGCCTCCTTTATCGGAGAGCTTCTTCAGTCAATCCGTGCAGTCGATCTTTCATCTATTGGGTTTGAGAAAGAGATCATTGTTGTTGATAATGGCTCAGTTGATAATACCTCTGAGATTGTCTCTCACTTCGATGAGGTACGTCTGGTCAGGATTGATATCAATCAAGGAAAGGGCACGGGTGTCGCTAGAGGCATACAAGAGGCAACGGGAGATTTGGTGCTTATTCAAGATGCTGACCTGGAGTATGACCCAAGAGATTATGCGGTGTTACTCAAAGCTTACACAGATCTTGATAAAGGAGAACTACGCATTGTATATGGTAGCCGGATACTAGGTGAACGAGAGAATAGTCAGAAGCTGTTTTTTCGTGGTAAACATACAGAAAAATCACTCGCTACGTATGGAGCAAACTTTCTCCTTACTTTGGTAGCCTACATTCTCTATGGGAAATGGATTACAGACACTTTGACAGGCTATAAAGTATATCCGAGAATAGCTCTACAGAAACTTCATATCCAGACTACCGGCTTTGAGACAGATCATGAATTGACGAGTAAATTCTTACGTATGGGTGCAGAACTTATCGAGATTCCTATTCGCTACTATCCACGAGGAGTAGAGGAGGGTAAAAAAATTCGGGCGAGGGATTTTTTTATTGCCCTTAAAACGTTTTGGCGGTTTTACTTTTCTTCCAAAGAAACTTTTTAAGTATGCTCTCATTTTTTGAAAAAAATAAGATACAAATAGAACGCTTCGGGAAGTTTTTGCTTATCGGAGGTTCAGCCCTCCTTATTGATATTGCTCTGTACTATGTCTTCACTCGAGAGTTGCACATCTCGTATCTTTTGAGTCGGGCATACTCTCTTTCGGTAGCAATTTTCTGGAACTTCTATCTGAATCGTATTTGGACATTTACGGCTAGAGGTGGGTCGCTCATAGCTCAGTTTTGGCGGTTTTTGACAGTTATTGGTATAACCTCCCTAGCCAACCTTCTGTTTATGCATATAGGTGTTTCTGTGCTCGGCTTTCATGATATTGGAGTGATTCTTTTTGTGTCAGTTTTATTAACTTTGGTTAACTTTACCGCTCATTCATTTTGGAGTTATGCCATCAAACAAACTTAAAAACTACTCACATCTTTTTTTACGTTATCAAAAAGTTTGGGGACAAGTACTTCTCCTCATATTTCTTTTGGTAGCTGAATTTTCAGTCATGCCACTGACTTTCGGTCCAGATCGAAGAATCCATGACCCGGCCGTGTACCGTCTGCAGGATTCAACATATCTTCGAGGTGACTGGTACACGGGTATGGCAGTTGAAAGTGGTGTGTATACTTTCTATAGTGCCCTGATTCAAGCCTCTTCTTTTTTGGGTATCGGAGAGGAGCTTTGGCGGATGCTTCTCTATATTGTTTGTATGGTAGCCCTCTATGCGTATCTTTTGAAGCTAGCAAGACTTTTTACGAGTAGTTGGTGGACAGTACCTTTGGTAGTGGTTCTCCATACACTTCTCGTAACCGCTAATCCGCCATTGTGGTTGTATGGCTACTATATTCAAGTTGATGGTGGTTTGGCACCCCGCAGTGTAGCTATGGCATTCTCGATAGCGGCTCTCTACTATCTTTTGAGGGCGCCGCGTTATCTTCCTTGGATTCTGCTCGGGCTCTCAACACTCGTGCATGTTTCACACTCTTTTATTACATTTGTTCTTTTCTTGGGAGCCTGGTTTTCATACAGGTTGTTCACAGAGTTCCAAAAGAGCAAAAGCTTTAACTTGAGTTTTTATTGGCCAGCTATTAAGGAATTTCTTTCTGCAATTTTTCTCTACCTGATCGCGGGAGGGTGGTTTTTGCTTCAGGTATTTTGGTTGAGCTTGCAACAGGCGAGTACCTTTAGTGCTCAAAAATTTATCTGGGCTTGGGTTTACTTTCGAGCACCGTATATGGTGCTTCCTACAGTGCCTGCGGGATACTGGTTTATACTGACTTTTCATGTAGCCGCACTTTTTTGTGGGGGTTGGTTAGTGAGAAGGTGGTACGCTAAGCAACAAGCCTTTGTCGACCTACTTCTCTTTGTTGGTCTTTTTGCCTTAGGAGGTTTTGGCGTCTTCTATCTTTTTGCCTTCATGGTACCGTGGGTTCCTGGTTTTCAATTTTATTCATTGAGACTCATTTATTTCACGTATCTTATTGGGCATCTATTCATGGTCTTATTCTTGATGAGTCTGACTCACAAGCTCTGGCAAACAAGAAATATCACCAGCGTAAGTATCTCAGAATGGATTACGTCAGGCTTTTTGTTAGTCTTTCTAGGGGGAGCTTTGTGGCTTTGTCCTGTTTTCCCAGGCACTAAGTTTGTGATTGAAGCTCCCAGTAATCTTGAAAGAAGTTGGAATCAGGTATTGAAGCCTGGAGCAGCATTGCCTGAATCAGTCACAGGACTCTTTTTGGCTAATCATCCAGAACCGTTTTTGGCACCACCAGACTGGAATGGTACCAGGACGTATCTCCCTGCAGTAGCAAGCTTTAAGACATTTGGCTTTACTCCAGAGGGTCTCGAAGAATGGTATGAGCGTATGGATACTCTTTCCCGGGGTGAGTTAGAAAAGGCTTACGAGAAGCAGAGTAAGAAAGGGAAGTATAAGCCAGTGTACATTAACTGGAAACAAGCGTATGAAACTTTGACAACTAGTGAGGTAGAGGAACTTTCCAAAAAATATCACTTCAATCTTTTTCTAACGTATAGAGAAAAAGAATACCCGTTTGAGCTATTGGTAGAAGATGAAGGTTACCGACTGTATCGTTTGTCTAGTCAGTAGCTTCAATAAAGATATTTTCTATCTTTTCTGAAATAACGTCAGGGCTGAATTTCTTTGTAAAAAGAGTGACTGAGTTTCGAGAGTGTTCTTCAAAGAGAGTGTGATTTTTGAGGTATTCTTCTACGGATGTAAATACAAACTTTTCGATAGGAACGAGAGCTTGAGTTGCTTGTAAAGCAAAGAGGTGTTTATAGAAGTCTTTTGGATGATGGTATTTACCGAGCATCTGGAATGTTTTTGGGTCATAATCTTTCAAAGGATGATTGGGATAGGTAAAGCCATTATAGCCATCGATTATCATTTCTGGGGTGGCAAATTGATCAGTAGCAATAATGGGCATGCCGTGTGCTAGAGCCTCGACCAGAACAAGACCAAATCCTTCACGAAAGGTCGGCAGGGTAAAAACATGATGCTCTCTATAAAGGGCTCGCATCTCCTCCTCGTTCAAAGTAGCGTCAATGAGATTGATATTTGGAATGTTATGCATGATTTCTAGGTCAGATGGTCGAACCATACGCAGCACAGTTACGATGGTGAGTTCTATTTGGTCAGGGTATACTTTTGTAAGATTTTGAAAAGCATGTACCAACTCTAAACCACCCTTCATATAAAAGACCCCAGCAAAGAGCAGTTTGAGCTTCTGTGGTGGAAAAATCTTTGGATTACTTGCTCGTGTAGGAACAAGAGGGTAGACGACAACACTCTTAGCCTCTAGCTTCTGGCGCACAGAAGTGGTATATGTGAGCGTACCAAAAAAGCTTTTTTGAGCAGCTTCGCTCATAAAGATTAGTTTCTTACAATTTTTGGTGAGGGCAGATAGTAAAAAGAGCCATCGTGCAATTGGGTGTTGTGCAATACGCGGGCTGTAGTTAAAGGGCGCAAGACCAGTCTCAAGATACGTGACAAATGGCTTGTTGGAAAAGAGCATACAGCCATAGGTAAATAGAAGATCGTGACTTCTTACGTACTTAAAGCGAATATTGGGGATACCAAAGATTTGGCGAAGGGTGTTAATTTTATTCTTTTTGACACGATTAATCTCTTTTTCAAATTCAGGGAGTGTTTGATATGTATAACGAACTTTTTTAGTAGGTTTCCATTCAAATTCTACTCTTTTGAGGTTTCTTCCAAAATTAAGAATATGTTGACGTAGGTAGGGTTGAAAGAGAAGAACTTTTTTCATAGAGCTACTTTTTTCTTAATACGAGTAGGTTGGAATGTCCAGCAAAGGGAGCGAATAAATGAGAGAGCGCATAGCCAAATATTTGACTGGGGAGAGAGTGGTTGTTGTAGACTTTTTGAAGAATATTTTTCAGGGGTCCAGGCAGTTCATCTTTGAGACCCTTAAAACCTTCAAATCCTTTTTTCTTCACAAGTTCAAAGCCATTGTCTTCAAGATCTTTAATAACGAGGTTGCGATCAAGCGCAAACTGATAGAAGTTTTCTAGAGCCTGCTCTTTTTCGTTAAAGAGAGGATAGAGTTTTAGAAAGACCTTTATTTTTCGTAATAGTGACATGTGGGGAAAGGTAAGAAAAAGGTACCCTCCCGATCGAATAACGCGACTCATTTCAGTAAGTATGGATTCATAGCCTTCGTAGAAGTGTTCTATGACACCAAGAGACCAATAACCATCATAAAATGCATCGGGGCAATCGATATGACGAACGTCACCGTATGTGATGTGTAGTTCTGGAAGAAGGGAGTTGATCTTAGTGACTGTTTCACTAGCAAAATCGATACCATGAGCATTATATCCACGTGACTGAAGTGAGTGGACAAACTGACCCTTACCACAGCCACCTTCTAAAATTTTTGATCCGAGAGGGAGATACTTTTTTGTGGTTGGAAAAATGAAGCGTTCTGTAGCTCCTCTAAGAATAGTAGTTTTGAGTTTTTCATCTTGCCACTGAGTATCCCAGAATTCAGGTGTAGCTTTCTTCTCTATATAGACGAGACGATTTCTTTTTCGATCAAAAAAACGCATAGTAGTGAATGTTTTTAGTATATTACGAGTCACTCTGGTTTAGATTTTCTTGAGTGAGCATCGTTTGGTAGGGAAAGTTTCTTAAAGAGAGCTTCATACTGGTCGAGCATTTTTCCAAGAGAAAACTTCTGCAAGGCTTTTAAGCGAGCTTGTTCAGAAAAAAGAGCCTGCTGTTTTGTGATCCTCTTAAGGTTCCTGACAAACAACAGAGTATCGTAAGTGCGTTTTTGCCAAAATCCATTACCCTCAGATGGTAAGAGGAGTCCTTCTAGGCCATCTTCTACTAATTCTGGCATTGCCCCATCTGCTATTCCACAGATAGGTAGGCCACAGGCAAGTGCCTCAATGATGTTATTGGGGCAGGGTGGGTTCAAATGGCTGAATAAAAATACATCCACTCCTCTTTCATACTCAGGGAGGGACGTATTCTCTATTTTACCAAGAAAATATATCCACGGATACTCCTGTAGCTTTGTTTCAAATCCCTTCAACTCTCGAATGAAATGACCAGCTACCAGTAACTTGAAGCTACCGGGACGGCTGGCTTCCAGCAGGGTCAGGGCTTTGAGGAGGGGGAGAATCTGATCTCTTCTCCGAAACTCAGAAGCAGTAAAAAAAAGAGCTTGCTCAGGGAAGTCACGGAGTTTTTGAGAAGATCCTTCTGGTGAAAAAAGATTTGTATCAACCCCATTGTAAATTATAGAATACTGATCGTGGTATCTCTTTCCTAAAAATCTATCCGCACAGTATTTACTGTAGATACTTTGGTAGACGGTATAGTCGGTAAAAAGATGGCGGATAAGAGTTGCTTTAAGATTAAGTAGAGGGAATTTCCAACTAGAAACTGACCAATAGTAGACTCCGTCAAGTCTTTGGACGATAGGAATTTTACGTCTCTTAGCTTTAAGGATGTACCTAAAAGGTGCCTGAACGATGAGAAAAAGAATATCGTAGTCAGGTGTTTCCTGAAAAGTAACTTCATGACCTCTCTTTTCTAAACCAAGTTTAAATTTATTCACAAAACTTGAGGGACCACCGATATCTTTTACCTCAAATGGGATAAATATTTTCATAAGAAGAGATTTCTTTTCAGGCTCCTGAGCCAAGTAGGAGTAAGAGCAACTAAAAGGGGTTCGAGAATGAAGCGGTATTCGAGAAGAGATCTTCGGTATAACCTAAGGTATTTGAGTTGTGTTTTGACACATTGAAGCATCTGCTCGCGTTGTTTCTGAGAAGAAAGAGTGTTCATGGCATTACGATGACAGAGAAATGCCGGAAGGTTGGCAAAATGAGTTTTTGGTAGAAGGCGAAGCCAGAGGTCATAGTCTTGACCATAGCGTACGTTACTATCATAACCACCAAGAGCTTTGACAAGTTCGGTACGGAAGAGTACAGCACTGTGAGCAAAGGGATTCCTCTTGAAGATAGATTTTTTGATGATGGTATCGGTTTCGGGGAGGGTGACGGGTATTTCTTTGGTTGTAAAATGATTGATATAGTTGGTACCTACCATACCGTGATTTGGATGTGTTTCAAGAAAAGAAAGTTGTTGGGTAAGTTTGGAAGGCTCCCACCAGTCATCACTATCGATACGAGCTGTGTACGGACTGGTAATAGACTGAAGTCCCAGGTTTAGGGATCGAGTAAGGCCAAGGTTTGTTTCATTTTCTATGAGGAGCAAGCGCTCACCAAAGAATTGACGCCACTTCTGGATGATTTGTGATGAGGTATCTGTAGAGGCATCATTGATGCAAACGATACTGAAATCCTGAAAACTTTGGTCAGCGATACTCTGAAAACACCTAGCAAGGGTTTTTTCATCATTGAAAACAGAAATCAAGATAGAGAGGCGAGGTGATGGATTCATATTTTTTGAGCACTTCTCTTGTAAAACGCTATCCACTGAGAGGTAACGCGGGGGAGTGAGTAGGTTGTTTCCATTAAGTTGAGGGCGTTGTTACCCATAAGTGCTCTCTCCTCTGGATTTTGAAAAAGGCTTTCTATAGCCTGATTTAGAGCCTTGGCATCCTTGGTGGGACAGAGAAGTCCAGTTTTTTGATCAGTAATGAGTTCTCTATTTTCGGGAATATCTGTTGTGATGACTGGGAGACCAGAGGCCATCGCTTCCATGATAGCATTGCTCATACCCTCAAAAAAAGTAGGCAATACAAAAATACTTGAGATACGGAGGAGTTGCGGAACGTCTGGTCTTTGACCAAGAAAGAAAATGTTATCTCTGGATAGGTAGGATGCTACTTGTTTCTGAAGATTTTCCTTTTCTTGTCCTTCGCCCACGAGAAGTAATTTCCCATTTTTGTTTTTTTGGAAAAAGCTTTCAAAAGCACTCAGTAAATACGTGTGCCCCTTGTTGATGTGAAGGTTAGCAACACAAATGATGACAAAGTCTTTATCGATTATGCCGAGACTATTTCTAAGTTCTTGTGAAGGTTCTAAAGAAGTAAACATCTCTAAATCCATAGCACAGGGTAGGACAGTTATTTTTTTTTCAGCAACACCAAATCTTTCCACATAAGCCTGTTTCACTGACTGCGCATTGGCGATGTAGCCATCACAAAGATATCGAGTAGTCTTTTCAAAGAGACGAGGAAACCAATACGTATCAAAATTATAGGTAGTGACCAATGAAGAAATGGTATGACAAGGGAGTACCCACTGAATAATAAGGCGACCTATGACATCAGCATGAAAAAGGTGTGTGATGAGTAGGTCAGGATGTAAAGACTTTATTTTTTTAGCAAGTTGTATATAAGAAATTGGATTGTAGTAATGTTTCTGATCTAAAGCAAGTACCTGGATACCTTTTTTCCGAAACTCTGCTGCGAGAGAACCCTCCTTTTCAATGGTAACAATAATATTTTCAACCTCCTCATTAATCTTAGGGAGCATTCTCAACAAAGCCATTTCACAGCCTCCAACTTCTAGAGTTCTAATAAGTTGAACAACCCTTCTCTTAGAATTCATAGATGCCCGTACAAGTGATGCCAGCTTCTGGATGTTCAAAAGCTTCAATACTTTGTAGTTTAGCTGAATCAAACCATTCGCAGATCTCCTCTACGTAGTAGTAGTTGCTTTTAGGTGTTGCTAATACGTCAAAGGCATCGTTAAGTTTCATATTAAAAGGGAAATTGGCGTAGTAAGAGAAAGGTACTTTCTTAGCTAATTTCTTGAAGCCATACCAATTGAGAATATGAGTGAGCATATTGATGATATGAATAGCTAGTCCTGGAATATAGCAAAGCTTGTAGAGGAGTGGTTTAGGGAGGTTTTTGAGAAGGTCACGGAGTGGTTCATAAAAATACAAAGCTCGCGTGTTATTGCGACGATTGTAGACCCAGATAAGCATGCGACCACCTTTCTTGAGTACAGGAGGAAGCTTAGTAAAGCCATCTTTAGGTTTTGGGAGATGATGAAGGACACCAATAGAGTAGGCTATATCAAACTTACCAGTAAATGGCATAGCATAGATATCTGCCTGGACAATACAGACATTCGGGAGATGATGAGTCATCTTATAAGCCACCTCGACACTTTCGCCAAGATCAGTCCCAAAGGATACCGTGGTACCAGAAAGCGCAGCCCATTTGGTGAAACGTCCTGATCCACAGCCAATATCAAGAGTAAATTTTCCTTCGAGATCTGATTCTTTAATATAGGGACTTAAGAAGTGTAAGAAATTCTGTTTCTCGTAATCATTTTCTTTGTAGATATACTTCCACTCATAAGCAAAGCTTTCAGCAGTTTTCTTTTGATGAGTGATAAAAGCATCAAAGTCCTTGATACGATCTAGGCTTTCTTGCCATTCTTTTTGAACATCTTGAGGTAGAAGATCTTTGTATTCGTGGAAAAACTCATAACGAGTTTGTAGGAGATTTTCACGTAGTTCAGCTACCATGATGCGAGGAATACCAGAAATGATGGGATACCAAGTAGTGTTACTTTTGAGAATACCCGCTTCGATATGTTGAGTATCCTCTTTGAGTACCTGTAACTCAAAAGAAGTGCCAGAAAGTGGGTCAGAAAGATAGGGGAGATGATTTTTTCGCATAGTACAAATTAAGGAAAACAAAAATTATGGCTTAGATTAAGTCTTTTATATAGTATAACACAGGTCTTTTAGTCGAAGTATGCTTCAAACCAAAGCTCGAGAGTGAGGAGTGCCCAAATTCGTGGGGCGTGGTTGATACTGGTTTGGCAATGTTCATCAAGGAGGGCTCGCACAGAAGCTTCACGAAAGAGATTACGCGAGAGAGCTTTTGATGAAAGGAGTTTTTGGTACATGTAGTCTCGTAGTTCAGTCCGAAACCATTGGTCTATAGGTACACCAAAACCCATTTTTGGACGAAACATGACCTCGTCTGGGATGAGACCACGTAAGGCTTCTTTGAGGATATACTTCTTATCATTGATACCTTTCAATTTCAGACTAAAAGGTATTTTGGCAGTCAGTTCGAGAAACTCATGGTCAAGAAATGGCGAACGACCTTCAAGCGACACCGCCATAGTAGCAATGTCAACCTTGGCCAGAAGGTCATCGGGTAAGTACGTGACGAAATCAGCATAGACAGCTTGCTCGGCCTTGTGGGTACTTCCGCTTTGGGTAAATGTCTTGGCTATAAGGTTATGGGTATTTGGGAGTAGTTTAGATTTGAAGTCTTCTGTATACAGAGCCTCTTTCTGTTTAGTGGTAAAATACGAGGTGAAGAGCATGTAGCGCGCACGATAGTCTTCATCAAGACTCTCGATAAAGCGACACATTCTTTCTAGTAGATTTGTCTTGAATACTAAGTAGAGGAGCTTGCAAGGAGGCTTTATGAAAAGCTTAATAAGAGGAGAAAAAAATGTAGCCAGAATGGAAATCTGAAAAGCGCTATAACGACTATATCCCGCGAAGTTTTCGTCACCACCATCACCATTGAGAGCCACTGTTACATGTTCTCGAGTCAGTTTGCTCACGAGGTAGGTAGGAAGAGCACTAGAGTCTGCAAAAGGTTCTTCATACTGACGTACCAATAGAGGGAGGAGTTCAATAGCATCAGGTTTGACAATAAACTCAGTATGATGAGTTTTGAATTTCTCAGCTACCATGCGGGCGTAGGGGAGTTCATTATAGGCATCTTCTTTGAAACCAATCGAAAAAGTTTTAATAGGAGAAGGAGAATTCTTAGTCATGAACGCCACAACTGCACTGGAATCAATGCCACCAGAGAGAAAAGCACCGAGAGGAACATCAGAAATCATTCGCAGACGGACGGACTCATCGAGTTTCTCGAGAATTTTTTGCTTCCAAGACTTTTTGCTTAGGTTCCACTTGGTACCGTAATCGAGTTTCCAGTAGCGCTTCTTCTCTATTTCGCGAGTCTTCAGGTTAATAAAGAGAGAGTGAGCAGGTTCTAACTTTTTGATGTTCTTAAATCCAGTCAGAGGAGCAGGGACATATTGAAGGGTGAGGTAGTGATGGATAGCCTCATAGTCAGGGGCACGCTCGTATTCTGGTTGAGTTAGGAGAGCTTTGAGCTCTGATCCAAAAAGAAAGACTTTGTCATCGAGATAGTATTTGAAAGGTTTTTTGCCTACTCGGTCCCGAGCACAAAAAAGAGTGTGTTCCTGCTCATCATAAATGGCAAGTGCGAACATGCCACGCAAATGCTCTACACAATCTTTGCCATACTCGGCATAGAGAGCGAGAATAACCTCAGTATCTGATTGGGATATAAAGGTATGACCCTTTTGGATAAGTTCTTCTTTTTTCTCTTGAAAATTATAGATTTCGCCATTGAAAACAATCTCATAACGATTGAGATAACGCATGGGTTGTCGTCCAAGAGGAGAAAGATCAATAATAGCGAGACGCTGATGACCAAGACCTATGGTTTGATCTGGTGATATATAGATGCCAGTTGCATCAGGGCCACGATGCTCTATAGCTTCACTCATTTGAGCTATTTCTCTCTCTGAGATAGCTCTGTTCTCAAAAGTGATTTTACCAACGATACCACACATAAGAATCCCTTAAAAAAGCCTTAGTTACTTGTCTATAATAGCTTATCCAGGCTATACTGACAAAAATTAGCTAACTCTAGCCTATGGAAAGTATTACCTGTAAGGTCTGCGAGAAAGAAAACTGGATCCCGGTACTCGAGAGTAGGGATTTTCTCCATGACCTCCCAGGAAAATTCACCGTTGCTCGTTGTAGCAATTGCGGTTTCATGGCGACCAACCCACGTCCTGATGCCACTGAAATTTTGAGTTATTATCCAGAAGAGTATGCCCCGTATCAGTTGAATACCTGGAGAGTGGAAAAAATGGTGCGGTACCGGCAGAAACATCCTAAACTTTTTCGCCTGGTAGATCCCAATATTTTTTGGATAGTTCGCAAAGGAGAGAAAAATCTTAACGTGTTAGAAATTGGTTGTGGAGCAGGAAATTTCCTGTATGAACTGAGGCTACGTTTCCCAGATTGGAAACTTACAGGAGTTGATTTCAGTGTGAGCTCGATTAAGAAACTGCACGAAGAAAAAATTAAGGCCTATGTTTCAGATTTACAACAACTACGCGAAGAGAGTGGATCTCAAGATGTAGTTTATGGTTTTATGATTATTGAACACCTTCACTATCTTGAGAAGACTCTGGGAGAAGTCAAGCGAGTTCTTAAAGATGATGGTCAATTTATCATAGCAGTGCCAAATATAAAAAGTTTTGCGTTCACGTTATTTGGGAAATACGCTAATTTTCTCCATCTTCCAGCTCACCTCTATCATTTTTCTGAAGCGAGCCTGACAAAAATAATGAATCAGAACGGTTTTGTAGTCGAAGAAGTTATCTATCACCGGACACTTCAAGATAGCGCTATAAGTCTGAGCTATGGTATTCAAGAAAGTCATCTGCCGGAGAGTCTGAAGAAAATTCTTCTGAGCATCTTTCGTTGGCGTACACTCTATCATTTTTTGACTTTACCGCTGGCCTATATTCAGGCTTGGACAAAACAATCACCAGGTATGACTGTTATCTTACGAAAAACTTAAGAGAGTATTTTTGCAAAAAGTGTCTGATAAGAATCAATAGCTTTCTCCCATACGAAAAGACCAGAGACTCTTTTTTCAGCATTCTGACCATAGCTCTCCAAGAGCGATTTCTTGGCCTGGAGTTTAAGAAGAGCATCTTTGAGAGATACTACATCTCTAGGCTGAACCAAAATGCCATCGTCTATACCGGTAATTATTTCATCGGTACCGCCAACATTAGTAGCTATGATAGCTTTTTTGAGAAGAGCTGCCTCTATGACTGAAGTAGGGATACCTTCGGTGTAACTCGGGTTAACAAAAATATCCCATGTTTTGAGATGTCCCATAGCAATGGGGAGTGGCAAAGCGCCGAGAAATGTTACATATGGCGTGAGTTTTAAGGCAGAAACTTTTATTTCTAGATTTTTTCTTTCTGGTCCATCACCAATAATGATAAGATGAGATGCTTGATAATTACTAGAAGCAAAAGCTTGGATGAGATCCTTCACTCCTTTGCCTTCTATGAGTCTACCAATGTAACCAATGAGGATTTTATGGGGATGTCGTTCTCGTATATCCAAGATAGGCAGCGCATTTTGAATGAGCTCTTTTTCTATACCACGATAAATAATATGACAATCGGTGCGACCCGAGAGTTTTTGGACAAATTGCTGAGAAGCTTGAGAATTAGCAATAAGCACCTTGGCTTGACGTAAAACAAAGCGCCCGAAAGTATAATCGTACCATTGGCTGAGTATATTTTTGTAAAGATTTTCAAATTGAGCAAAATCAGAGCCATGTTCTATGTGAACCCAAGGAAGATTTTTCTTCCAAGCTAAGTAGCCTGCCATAAGAGAGGGAAAGAAAAAGCGAGTACGAGAAATAATAATCTCAGGAGAACTCTGTTTGATTTTTTTCCACAGAATCCAGAAACTTTTTTCCCAGAAAGCGGGAATGGGATAGTTGTGAATGAGCTCTATGGCCGGGAAACGAATGATGGATACATTCTTATGGAGAGTTTCTTCGAGAGAAGATTCGAGAGGAAAGTGTGGTGTAAAAACAGTAATAGCAACATCACGCTTCGAAAAGTGCTTATTGAATTCATCGCTATGTGTTTCTAGGCCTCCACGGTGTGGCGGATAATAGGGGGAAAAAATAAGGAGTTTCATAGACTAGGGAGTATATTGCCAAATTATAACTTCTTCATCTGGGAGGCTATAAATACGTTTGAAATCAGGTATTTGATCAAAAATAAACAAGAGGGTTTCTTGAGAGTTTGCTATGTAAGGTCTTTTGGCATAGGGGTTATTTGGGCTGGTACTTGCGTAGTAGACGTAGACCTCTTGCTGAGGAAGAGTAGGGAGGCCGTCTGATTTTTTAATTACTTTGAGTATGTCGTCAGAACTTTCCTTCACCAGAGTTATTTCAGAGATAAGGCTTGCTTTTTCGTGTGTCTCTGAGAAAAAACGAATACTTTGAGTTAGACGATCAAGATCTTCGATGTAGTCATAAAGCGGAGTTTCGGTGTCTAGGCGTTGAAAAACAGCTTTTTGGTAGAGTTTATCAAATGAATCTCGTTTGACATAAAAGAGAGGGTCATCACTTTTGAAGACAGTTACTTGAGCATGGGTGCGGAGTAGGTTTTCATTTCCATAAGTCATAACGACAGCTTTATTACCTATATTGGCACGCATCCAATTAGCAGAAACTACTTGTGATGGTGTAATCAGGTATTGTTTTAGGTTATTGATGTAGAGGGCTCCACCTACATTAATCAGAAAGCAAAAAATAAGAACATAGGGTAACCAATGGAAAGAAGAAGTTTTTAGTAGAGGTAACCAGAGAAAGAAAAAAGCTACACCAAAGAGAGCAGCAAAACCAAGAGCTCTTTCTGGTAAAAGCGCAATATCAAAAAATCTCGGCAATATTTCAGCTAGACAGAAAAAGAATAGACTACTGACAAGCAAAATCACACCCTCGGGTCGCTCAGAGAGTTTTATCTGAGAGAAAAGATTTTTTCTAAGAAGCTGAATAGCCACTAAGATACTTACTAAAAAAACTGGTCCAGCGTAGAAGAGATAATAGCGAGCTACTCCCGAAAGAGTAGACCAGCCAACCGTCATACCGTCTATATTAGTGTAATTGAGAGGATAGGAAAGGTTGAGATGACTTGAACTTAAGAGAGGATAGATTCGTCCTAGCCAGTAGAGAATAAAATGAAAGGCGGTTCCAAATAGAGAAATAGTTTGCAGGGTGAAGAGTATTCCGAGAAGGGTAATAAGGAGGGGATTTTTTCGATAGATTTTTTTGATATTTTGACGATAAAATAGGAGGGTACTAACGAGCCAAATGAAAAAAATAATGCTGGCTGCCTCATGATAAAAAGAAAGACTAAGAACAAGGAAGCCTCCGAAGAAAAGGAAGAAACTATCCTTGTTTAGAAAACTTTGAAGCATGGAGACACAAAAAAGAATCAACCCAATATTAAGGAGGGCTTGTGGAATGGGGGTAGAAATATAAAGAGCGAATGAGGCTGTTACGAAAGGTAAAAAGTAGACGAGTGTTTTTGTCGCTGTATTTTGAAAATGCTGTGCAAGTAGGGAGAGTGGCAAGATAAGTAAGAAGAAGAAAAAAGGTAAAACGTATTTGAAATAGGCGTAGCCATCCACTCCAGCAGTGACTATAAAAATATAACTTAAAGATGAGAAAAGGGGTCGATAGAGATGAAGGGGAGTGACCTGACCTTGAGAGAATTCTTTTTGGTACAGAGAAAGCCAGTAATAAGGATCAAGATCTGGTAAAGCGTAGAAGGCACGAACAATAATTAATACAAAAAGGAGAAAAAAAATTGAAATAGCGGTTATGATAGCGAGGTCTTTTTTAGGAAGGAGAATTCTTTTATCAAGGAAGTGGGGGTAAATTATGATCGCTAAAAGAAAACTTCCCAACGTAAGAAAAAGAGGCACGTAGGGTGTAATGGTATGAAACAAGGTGAAAGTGAGAGTGACGAAGAGAGGCGGAATGATGAGGCTAAGAGTAGTTGCGATGAAGATTCTTTCTAACCAACTAAAAGTTCTTCTAGCGAGTCGCTCAGTGATGGCAGTGAGGTTTATAGCAGTAGTCGGAAGAAGAGTAAAAAGGAGAGTGAACTGACAAAACAGAGGAGAGAATGGGAAACTATCGGGAAGTAAGATACAAAGAATAGCTACAAAGAAAACAAAGACATTAAAAAAGAAGAGCTTGCCAAACCTTAAAAAATATGTGATAGGAGAGGGAACGGGCATGTTTCTGTTCAGGCTTAATGATTTTTGATGTCTTTTAGACTGTCGTTTCGAGTCAGGGTGGTTATTTGTTGTTCGAGTTTCTCGATAGCGGAGAGGAGTTTGAAAATCATCAGAAAAACCATGAAGAAGCCAGCAAGAATCACGGCATTGATATTACCTTCGATACCAATGAGTTTAGCAAGAGTGTTACTGATATCAGGAAAAGTGACTACGAGAGCCATCCCTCCCCAAATAACGATACGGACTAGGAGTTTCAGCAAAGTTTGATTATTCTCTTGTTTGACGTAATTTTGCAAACCCTTAGTAATCATAATAAGGGCAAAAGTAACAATAATAATCTGATAGAGAGCGAAGTGCATAGGCATGTAGTTAGGAGTGAATTAAGAGATCATATTCCAAATAATCTTGTAGAGTGTTTTCAGACCATTAGCGAAACTTTGTTTTTGGATTTTACCCATGCTGTATTCAGTATAGCGTACCTCAATGGGGATCTGCGCGTAGCGCAATTTATGAAGATAGATCTCACGAATAACTTCGCTATCGTATTCATAACGGTCAGTACGGGTATTGATAAGATCAATAGCATGACGAGAATAGGCACGAAAACCCGACTGACTATCCGAAACCCAAAGACCGTAAATATACCAAGTGAAGGCGTTACCGATATGATTGGCGAGAATCTTGTACCAAGGCATACCCTTGGGATTCTTGAGCCGTGTACCAAGAACGACATGGCAAGCACCTTCTTGGATGGGCTTGATAAGCTCTACTATATCTGTGGGATTATGCTGACCATCACTATCCATAGTGACAACAATTTCCACGCCCAGATGCTTAGCTGCTTCTATACCGGTTTTAGTAGCCGCTCCTTTACCTCGATTAATCTTGTGACGTAGAGCTATCACGTCTGGTATGGAACGAGCTACTTCGTAAGTATCATCATGACTGCCGTCATCAACGATGATAATCTTACGATATCCAGCATCTTGAATCTCTTTGACGACGTCTCGGATAATCTTGGCTTCGTTGTAGGCAGGGAGGACTATCCACATACAGAAATTGCTGGAAAATATCTTAGTTTCTCTATTTTAGCAAGAAAAAAGGCTTAGGAAAAGCGCTTACATTTGCCCTAATGGGGCATTTTTTGTACAATAGAGGAAACTATGGAAAACCAAACACCGTATTTGTCAGTCATTGTACCTCTCTATAATGAAGAGGGGAACGTGTTGGAACTACATCGTCGTATCCATGAGGCCCTTGTGAAGATAGAGCGACCTTTTGAGATTATCTTTATAGACGATGGTAGTCAGGATAAAACTATTGAGTTGGCTCGTACCCTCTCACCACTCAAATTGATCGAATTTCGAAAGAACTTCGGTCAAACCGCAGCTTTCGATGCTGGTATCAAGGCAGCTCGTGGGGAGATAGTGGTCACTCTTGATGGTGATCTCCAAAACGATCCAGCTGATATACCACTTCTTCTTGCCAAGATGGAGGAAGGTTTTGATGTAGTCTCTGGTTGGCGCTTCAAGCGTAATGATCCTTGGAGTAAGAAAATTCCTTCACGAATTGCTAATTTTCTGCGCAGTATTCTCATTCAGGATCAAATTCATGATTCCGGTTGTAGTCTTAAGGCCTATAAACGGGAGTGCTTCGAAAACGTAGATCTCTTTGGTGAAATGCATCGTTTCATGCCGGCCCTTCTTATGCTTGATGGTTTTCGAGTAGCAGAGGTCAAGGTCTCACATCATCCACGAATCCACGGGGTGACTAAGTACAACTGGAAACGTGGCGTGAAGGGGTTTGTGGATATGATTGCCATTTGGTTTTGGCGCAAATATTCATATCGACCCATCCATCTTTTTGGTGGAGCAGGCATTCTGCTCTCTTTTCTGGGAACTATTATTCTGCTCTGGATGCTTGTAGAGAAGTTTGTTATGGGCAATGCTATCGGTGATCGCCTCTGGCCTATTGCCGGTATCTTCTTCGTTCTTATGGGAGTGCAGCTTTTTGTAGCAGGATTGCTTGCTGATATGTTGGTGCGCAACTACTATCAAGCTCATAGTCGCATGAACTATAGTGTGCGTAATACCCGAGAGCAATAACTCACTCTTAATTTCCTGATATTTTCAGGATCTCTGTTTGTCTATGAAACTTCATCGCGGTAATTTTGAAAGTAATCTGCTTTTTCTTCAAAAAAGTGGTCTTCTCGGGAGTCCTAAGCGTATTCTCGAAATTGGTTCTGGTCGTGGTGCCTTGGTTCGTAAGTTGCTCGATTTAGGTCATGAGGTGACTGGTACAGAGGTAAATCCCGAATACATGGAATATGCAGAGGATCAGTACGGAGTAAATTTAGTTTCTATTAGTACCGCCTCTACGGATTTACCCTTTAGGAGTGAGAGTTTCGATATTGTGGCGAGCTTTGACGTTTTCGAACACATCCCTAAGACACAGAAACACATCGAAGAAGTGAAGCGTATTTTGGCTCCTGGCGGAAGCTATCTGGTGTGTACCCCTAACAAATGGACTAATATCCCTTTTGAGATTTTGAAAGAAAGAAGTTTCACAAAATACAAAGAGTATCACTGTTCACTTCATAACTACTGGCAGATCCAAAAACGTTTTCATGATGCTGGATTTAGCACGCGCTTTGTGAAGGTACCTCTTGTCACCCCATACTTCATCGAGAAGATGCGTAAATACCTCGGCGGATTCGGAGTCTTGCTGGTTCGTGTGCTGAGGCCCGATAGTTGGCCTCAATGGATGAAGACAAACTTTTATTTGGTAGCGACTAAGAAATCTTGAATATGAAGCTGACATTTATTGGGACGGGCTATGTGGGATTAGTGACGGGGGCATGTATGGCTGAATTGGGACATACGGTTATCTGTGCAGATGTTGATGTCAAAAAAATCAATGGCCTCAAGAGAGGCAAGATGCCCATCTATGAACTTGGCCTTGATGAGCTGGTAGAAAAGAATGTAGAGAATGGCAGACTCTCTTTTACTACTAATGTTGGTAAAGCAATTAAAGAAGCGGACGTTGTCTTCAATGCCGTGGGTACGCCAGAGGACAAAAAAACCGGCAAGGCCGATCTCCAGTATGTGTTTGCGGTAGCTGAGACTTTCGCCAAAAACCTGAATGGCTATAAAGTTCTGGTCAACAAATCGACTGTACCAGTAGGTACAGCTGATGAATGTCGCAAGCGCATTACTAAGTTTGCTCAGGCCGGTGCAGAATTTGACGTTGTTTCTAATCCAGAGTTTCTTCGTGAAGGAGCGGCTATCAAGGATTTTCTTAATCCTGATCGCGTAGTAGTAGGGGTGAGTAGTGAGCAAGCTAAGACTTTGATGGAAAAAATTTATCGGCCAATTGCTAGAAGTGGTCGACCAGTAATCATCACTGATATCAGGAGTGCCGAGCTTATCAAATACGCCTCTAATGCTTTCTTGGCTACCAAGATTAGCTTTATCAATGAAATAGCCAATTTCTGTGAACATATTGGTGCCAATGTTAAAGAAGTAGCGCGAGGTATGGGTGCTGATAATCGTATCGGTTCACGGTTTCTCTATGCTGGTATTGGCTACGGTGGGTCTTGTTTCCCAAAGGATGTACAGGCCTTGATAGAAACGGGCAAGGAATATGATTTTGATTTTCAGATTGTACAGGCAGTAGATCAGGTTAATGACGTTCAGAAGATGCGACCTTTTGAAATTCTCAAGAGTGAATGGAAGAAGAATCTGAAAGGTAAGAAGATCGCCATTTGGGGGCTGTCATTCAAGCCACGGACTGATGATGTCCGCGAAGCACCCGTTAAAGGAGTTATCGAAGCCTTACTCAAGTCTGGCGCTAAAATTCAGGCCTATGACCCGGTAGCTATGGAGAGTTTCGAGACAGCTAATAGTCATATGAAGATACTGTATGTCCCCTCTGCCTACGAGGCTTTAGAGGGTGTAGACGCACTTCTGGTGATGACTGAGTGGGATGAGTTTCGTACAGCTGATTTAGCTCTGATGCAAAAAGCTATGAAAGGCAACCTTATTATTGATGGACGCAATATTTTCGAACGAAGCGAAGCCGAAGAAGTGGGTTTTACGTATTACGGTATTGGCGTCTAGATGAATATCATGAACCCAAGAACATTAGGTCAGAAAATACTTGAACCGCAGAGTCTTTTTGGAATAGTCTTGCTAGCCTATCTCTTTTTTGCCTTTTGTCATTTAGGGAGTTTCGTGACTGCTGATGAGGGTCACTGGACCTACGAACGTATCCCAGCCTATTTCGTAGCCTGGCAAACCATGGATCTTGAAGAGACGTTTATTAACGACAAGCCCGGGGTAGCACTAGCCTTGGTCAATCCAGTAGCTACAGCTCTCTATCCAGACTCAGAAAGCCACTGTGATGAAGGTAAGGATAAAATCGTTACCTGCAGAACAACGGATTCCTCGGCCCTGTATAAGGCTTTCCGTATACCAATTGTCTTAGTTAATGCGCTGGTTTTAATTTTTCTCTTTTTTGTTATTGGGAGACTGACCAATCCATGGATCGCGCTTTGGAGCACGCTCCTTATTGGCCTATCACCACCCTTGGTAGGGATTTCACAAATAGTTAATCCAGATGCTTTGCTCTGGTCATTGGCGAGCTCGAGCTTGTTCTCCTACTTCTGGTGGCTCAAATCGGGGTCATGGCGAGCAGTAGTTTGTACGGGTTTGTTTCTTGGTTTTGCTATGCTCTCTAAGTATGTCGCTCTTATTCTCATTCCCTTTTATCTAGGAGTGATTATTCTTCGCTTTCTTGTCCTCGGTGATGATGAATTGCCAGCGCCGCGAGAGACACTCTTACGTGACCTTAAGATGTTGGCTCTCAGTATTGTGTTGGCCTTGATTATTTTTGCTTGTTTTTTACCAGCTCTAGTCATTCATACGGCGAGAATAGGGGAGTTTTTGGGTACGGTAGAGGGAAAGAGAATGCTCTTCGGTATAGGATCCATACCACTTTTTGTATTTCTTGTTGATACGTATCTTTGTAAGAGTAGGGGTTTGTTCATTTTGCGAGGTTTTTGTCAGCGTATCCAGGACTTTTTCTCGCTGTTGCCTGTGGTTCTGTTTGGGATTTTTGTACTTGTTATTTTGGTGCGGCTTGCCTTTCCAGAGCTTGCTGTTTTTACTACGGTACGTTTCGATACCAAAGAGTTGAGCAGTGCCTTCGATCTTCTTGGTCGAGCGCTTACTTGGTATGAGGCAGTCCTTCTTAATCTCACTCCAGTAGTCTATGCTCTGACGCCCATTACTCTCGTCGGACTTTTGTTTCTTGCGCTAGAGATGCATCGCAAGAGACTCTCAAGTTATTATTTTTTTGCGGTCAGTATTACAATTTTTATTATTCTTTACGAAGCTATTCTTCTCTATACAGATGTTTTGGCGACTATTCGCTACAGTGTGATGGTTTATCCGCTACTCGGTTTTCTTGGTGCTCTTGGTTTCTGGCATATCACCAAAATTCTACCCTTTGGCAGAAAAGAGTTGATTATCACGGCAGTTCTTTTTCTCGCATCGACCAGTAGTATCATGAGTATCAAACCGTTTTATTTCAACTACACAATTTCTTATTACCAAAAACTCATGTTGTGACAGATGCTTGGGGCTATGGTGGGTACGAGGCGGCGGAGTATCTCAATGCTTTGCCGGACGCGAAGAATCTTACAGCTTGGTCTGATTATTATGGCTTCTGTGAATTTTTTGTTGGTAAGTGCCTTACGGCATATAATTTCGATAAAAATACGATCAGTCCAGATTACTATGTTTTGACTAGACGGGGACGTATTCGTTATTGGTCACGCTATGAAACTTGGGAGAAAAACTCGGGTCTAGTTGCCTACAAATACTACGATACTACCAACCCAGTCTGGGAGTTATTGATTGATAATAACAAACAGAACTACGTCAGAGTGTTTAAGGTAGAGAAGTAGACCCTTTACAAGAAGAATATTCCATGGTTAACTAGGAAACCGGTTCTTTGGGCGCAACGCTTTTTCCAGAAGGAGTAGAGGAAATGAAATTTGAAATATCAGAGCAATGGGGGATTCGTTTCCGGGCTTTGATGAAACGTTTCCGTGATAGGCATGGTGACCTGACAGCACAGAGTCTTATTGCTATCGGAGAGACCATCTTCAGTGCCGTTGATCGGCAGGGTCCCAACGTCAAGGACGTGGTGATCATTGTCGGAACAGCGAGTAGGCAAAAGGGGGGTCGCAAGCAAGTAGTCATATCGCTTGGAGAGCTTCTCGAACAAGTCAGGATTCAAAACCCCGAGGGACCATGATGGTGCCTCGGGAGTTTTTCTTTTTTAGGCTCAATCTTGCTATACTAAAGCACATGGAGAGTGACTCGGAAGTTTTAGGTACGCTTTCCTATTATACACCTAAATAGACTATTTGTCAAGTATGCGAGTCCTCTTTCTCAATTATGAATACCCGCCTCTTGGTGGTGGCGCTGCCAATGCTACAGAGTACCTCCTCAAAGAATACAATCAGGATGGAGCACTTTCTGTCGACCTTGTGACCTCTTCTCCAGTCGATACCCGCCAAGAAATATGGCTCGGAGAAAACATCTGTGTTCACGCTCTGCCTATTGGTAAAAATGGCAATAATCTTCATCACCAATCCAAAAAGGATCTCATAGTCTACAGTTTCAAGGCTTACTGGTATGCTAAGAAACTGCTTAAAACCCATCAATACGATGTCATTCATGCATTCTTCGGGGTGCCTTGTGGGGTGCTTGCTATGCGCCTGGGCAAGAAGTTTGATGTCCCGTACATTGTATCGCTTCGCGGAGCTGATGTGCCAGGTTACAGTGAACGCTTTGCATCACTCTATAATATTCTGACACCGCTTATTCGTCTCGTTTGGCGTAAAGCCTTTCAAGTCATTTCTAACAGTCAAGGATTAAGAGAGCTTGCCCTTACTAGTGAACCAGGGCTCAAGATTCCGATTATCCCGAATGGCGTAGATACCAAAGAGTTTCCAGCTAAAGCAAGTGATACATTCTCAGATGAGTCGTTTACTGTGCTCTCTGTCTCGCGCTTGACTCCGCGTAAGGGAATTCGTTTTCTAATACAAGCTATAGCGTTGCTTCATCCGCGTTATCCGAAACTGCGACTTCTTATTGCAGGTGAAGGGGGTGAACAGGAGGCATTAGTGACTCAAGTCAAAGACCTTGATCTGAATGAAGAGGTGCAGTTTTTGGGCCGAGTAGAACACAACGAGCTGGTACATGTCTATCAAGGAGCCGATGTTTTTTGTTTACCGTCACAAAATGAAGGTATGAGCAATACTCTACTTGAAGCTTTGGCTACAGGGCTACCTATTCTTGCTACGGTAACTGGAGGGACCGAGGAATTAGTAGTTGATGGAGAGAATGGTTACTACATAGAAAAAAATAGCGCAGAAGATATTGCAGAGAAACTTACACTACTCATGGAGGATCAAGGAAAATGCATAGCTTTTGGTCGAGCGAGTAGGTTGCGAGCGGAAGCACAAAGTTGGCAGGCGGTGGCGGATGCTTACATTCAGGTCTATACAGCCAGTGTGAACAAAAAGTTATGAAAAAAAAATCACTTAATATTCTCAAGGTACTGATTTCTTTGGGTCTGGTCTATTGGTTGGTTCAGAAGCTTGATTGGCAGCTGGTTTTCAAGGAGCTTCAGAGTATTAAGATAGGCTATGTGGTATTGTTTATTTTGCTGCAATTGGTCGCTATTGTTTTGTCATCGAAGAAGTGGCAAGTGATAGCGAGGTTTCAGGAGATTCACTTTACGGTCTGGGAGGGTTTTCAAACCTATCTGACTGGGACGTTTATCAATAACTTCCTGCCCTCGACGATTGGTGGCGATATCTACCGAAGTCTCTGGTTAGTGGGAAGGGGAGCTCGTAAGAGTCGAGCTTTTTCCACGGTTATTTTTGATCGTTTTCTTGGATTGATTATGACTTCAGCACTGGCGCTTGTCGGAGGATTTTTTGTCTGGCAATTTCTTGATCTACCCGCATTTTTGGTTTTATCATACACGCTTGTATTGGGGCTGCTTATTTTTTTTGGTCTCTGGATTGCCTTTGAGCGTACGGTGTTTGTACAAAACTTAGTGACTCGTATCCCGTGGCAGAAACTGCGAAATCTTTTCGAGGAAAGTTTGCGTTATAACGCGATGGCTATATGGAAAACAGCATCGTTTTGGACGACTTTATTTATGTTGGTGGGTCTTGGGCTTTCTAATTACGTTTTGTTTCTTGCTCTGGGTTACACTTTGCCATTCTTTCCCTTCTTGGGATTGGTATTTCTGATGGCGCTTTATGTTAGCTTTCCGATCTCTATTAGTAATATCGGGGTCAAGGAATGGGCCTACGGAGTCTTATTTGTACTTCTTGGTGTCAGTTTCGAGACTGCTGTGACCGTAGCTCTCCTTTCTCGTATTCTCCAGACAGGCATTTCTCTGTTTGCTCTGCCCATCTATTTAAGAGAGGCTTCTCAGAAACTCTTGGCTAAAAGTGAAGCCTAAGCTTACTGCGGACGACCTTCGTAGCGGAAGGCGCGGACATAGTGTGAGGGACGCTCATTGATCTTGACTTCGAAGTCAGGATTTTCTTTATCGTAGAAAAGATGAATCGGAATGACGGTATCTTTGTGGCTATCATAGCTCGAACGAATCATGTGGCCAGTGCGTATCTTGCGGGCTGATGAGATGACTATGTAGTCAATATCTTGATCGGTAATCACCTCAGGATTGTTACCACGTTTGCAGCGACCAACGAAAAACTGACACACACCGTCCTTATCTGTCCAAATGAGGGTGTCTTTGGCATTCGGGAGACTATTGAGTTTTTGGGCTATCTCATAGCTTCCTGGGCCCATGTCTTTGAGATCAATATAGTACTGACTTGGAAGGAGAGAAGAAGCATAACTGAGCGGGAAATGAGTACGAGCTAGAGTAGCTACTCCACAAGCAAGAACGATGAGAGTAAGAATAAATACAGCATGGTCCTTCTGCCAATGATATTTTCGTTCAACAAAACGAGCTAGGTGGAACAAGCCAATACCACCGAGTAAGGCTACAAGGGGAAAGATGATGATCTGGTAGCGGATAATAGAAGCGACACCGTTTACTGTAGCACCGAGATAGTAAACGAGAGAAAGAAGGGTGATGTAGAAAGCGAAGCGCAGGCTTGAGCTCTTCCAGAAGTGTTTTTGGGAGAGGAAAAGTGCTGCTATGAGAATTCCTAAGAGGGCGAGGGGAGTCATTCCAAAGGTAAGGGGATAGAAATTGGTCACGAAGACTCCGAAAAGATCACTTTTACTACTGATGGTTTTCGGAGAAGCGATCAATTGCATGAAGTCATAGACAGCCATGTGAGACCACGTAGTAATGAGGACAAATAGGATACTAGCAAAGAATATCAAAAGCGGCAGACGGGCTACAGTGAGACGAAAATGACCAAGCCATTTGAGAGCCCAGGCGATGATACGAGACTGGTTGAGATTCTCATCCAAGAGAATAAGGAAGATAAGGCCCAAGAAAAGAGGGGCGACTTTGACAAAGGCTTGGCTCAAAATAGTACCCTGAATCAACTCCATAGGATCTACCCAGTTGGCAGGCAGGATGATATAGAAGGTTGCAAGAGAAACGAAAATAACAAAGCCAATCTGGAGCAGAGATTTTCTTAAGTAGGAAGAAAATTCTTGACGAGCTAATCTAGGATGGTACAGGTATTCTACGAAGAGGAGGAGTAACAGATAAATGAAGACAATATTAGCAATGTATTTCGTAAGAAGAGCGAGGCCAAGAAATAATCCCGAAAGAAAGAGGTAGCGATAGTAAGCTCTTTTCTGGAAAACAAGGTAACTCACAATAGAGAGGGTGGTGAAGATCCATAAAAGAGCATCAGGATTAATGATTTTGGTGACCCCAATGAGGAGGGGAGAGGTAGCTAGAAGAGCGAAAGAAAGAAGGGCGGCTCCGCGACCAAGAACTCGTTCTAGGAAGAAGTAGAGAAGGGGTAGAAGCAACGTGACAAAGAGAAGAAGAGGGAAACGGAAGGCGGCGAAAAACTGTGCCATGTCGAGATTTCTATTGATGAAGACCTCGCCGTCGCTTCTCAAGTCATCATAATCATCAGGATCGTATTTCAGAAGAGCGGCACCGGAGAGAATAGAAACAGTAATACCTGGTTTATCACTGACGTCTGTTTTATGAAATTCACGATCAGCGATATTATTCCAATACTGAGAGATACGTCCATAGAGCCAGAGTGGCTCATCGACAGCAGCGTACTGGCCGAGACGGATAAAGCCAAAAGAGAAGAAGGTAAGGCTTAAGAATAGAACAAGAAATAGCGTGGGTGCCCCCTGAGCTCGCCACCAGTCACGGACACTCAAACCTGAAGAGACTTTTGGTTGGCGCTTCACGAAGCGGTAGTAAAATAAGCTAGCCGTCATTATCAATCCTAGACCAGAACCCACTTGAAAAATAAAATGAAACTTTGGCGAGAGGATAACGCCGGTAAAAATAATCAAGAAAGTGGGGAGTAGAGCCATGCTTAGGAGAGAGAATTGATCAAGGAGTGATCTTGAAGCATAGTTTTTATGAAAGAAAAGAATGCCACCAAGGCAGAGTCCGATAAGCCCGAAGCCCCCGTAAAAAAAGGTATTATCTACAGTGGCAAGTTTGAAAAAAGTGAGAGCGTGGACTTGTTTGGCAATAAAGAAAAAGGCGATAGTAGCGCCGAGAATACTGATACTGACGAGGGGGTTTTGGAGGCGACGAGCAGAAGGTAAGGGAGTCATAGTTTTTGCTAAGCGGTCAAAAATGAGATAAAATAGAGTTATCTTGGGGATGGGTAACTCGCTTCATTTTAGATGAAAATAAGCCAAAAAGAAAGTATGCTTAGTACCATGGATCCCTTCCAAAAATCTTTCTTCGTATTCCTTTTTGTAGCCATTCTAGCTTTTGCTTTTTATATTCGTGTCGACCATTTTGAACGTTGGCTTCATTTTGAGCTTGATCAAGCTCGTGATGCGATTGTTATTGATGGAGGATTTGCTGGTGATTTTTGGGACTTACCGCTACTAGGACCCAAGGCCGGAGGAACTTTTCTTCGTCTTGCTCCAGCCTTCTATTACCTCGAGTACGTAAGTGGGCTTATCTTTGGTCAGAAACCTGCGGGTATTGCCTTTTTCGTACCTATTCTTGGGGTATGTCTTTTGCCACTGCTCTATCTCTTGTTTAGAAGGGCTCACTCTGCTTGGGAGAGTCTGGGCTTGATGGCACTTGCTTCGGTATCAATGTACATGGTGCTTTATGCTCGTTTTGCCTGGAATCCGAACTTGTTGCCGTTTTTTCTTACTCTTGGGTTTTACGCCTTACTACGAGCTGTACCGGTGGATGAAAAGCACCGAACAGTTTGGTTTTTGGTAGCTACCTTTGCTTTAATGTTAGCTACACAGATGCATTTCTTGGCGTTTCTGGCGGTACCTATTATTGTAGCGGCTTTCTTATTACTCAAAAGAGCGCGTTTTTCTTGGCAGGCGTGGACGGGCGCAATCGCTATCATTATTTTCCTTTCCTTGCCAGTGATTCTCAATGAACTCCGTACGGGGGGTGCTAATACGGGTGAGTTTTTTGCCGCCATCACGGAGAAGTCTACCAAGGAGCAGCACAATCTTATCGAAAAAGGTATTCGTGATATCTCCGAGTTTGGTCTCGCCAGTGTAGTCATACTCACCGGTTCTGAAAGTGCTACTTTTCCAAATGTTTTGGTCAATGCGGAGGCTTGGGGGACAGTCTGTGATGCGAAGTGTGACAAAGGGAAGTTATTAGGTGTTCTTGGGGTATTATTTTTCCTTTTGGGGACAGCATCTTTGTGTAGAGGCTGGTGGAGGGCTCGTGATCGACAGGTATCAGATTTTTATCTTTTGGCGATGATTTGGCTCGGGGTTTCATTTATCTTGTATTTACCACTAGCCTATGCGGTAGCGCCGCGGTTTTATCTTCTCTCAGCGCCATTGTTTTTCATCATGCTCGGAAGTATTTATACGAATATTGTCCCAGGGACAGGTAAAATCAAGCACGGAGTGTTTGTTCTACTTATTATTATCTTAGTTATCCTCAATTACCTTTATCTGGATCAGCGCTATACAGAGTTGGTCAAAGCGCCTTTTAATCCCGTTTTGAGTGCTCCAGATCGTGTCTTGAAAGAGCGTACACGCGTGACTCTCGAACAACAGACTATCATCAGTTATTTCCTTCGTGAAAGATATCGAGAAACCGGTAAGGTGCTGTATCTTACGAGTGAGCCACAGTATAAGCGAGCGCTCAAGTATATGTTGGAACGAGAGCATATTCCGATGAGTGGTTTCAACGCTGCCAATCTCTATCGTGAAGGACTTTACTATCTTGTTTTGCGTACTGGTGGCAATATCGAAACTAACTATGCTAAGTATTTAGATCGTTTCGATGTTATTCAGGTCACTCAATTTGGAACACTCAGCTTAGTTGAACTTCGACCCAAAGAAGAGTTTATTGTGGGTGACCGGCAGGATCTCAACGTTCCAGCTAAACAAGCTACCTCCAAAGCCCCGCCACGCTATACCTGGCGAGAGTTTTTCACTCCTGGAGCTGGAGAGTTTTCAGAAGATGAAGTAGAAAGTGAGATTACGACTGATGCTAACTAAGACTGCTATGCAAAAATGGTTTCTCGGCAAGCAAACCCTTGCCCTTCTCTTCGTTATTATTACTATTGGTACAGGGTTGAGACTCTATAATCTGGGGTACAACTCTTTTGTCGCAGATGAATTCCTTGATATCAATTCGAGCTATGGTTACAGTCAGACGGGTACCTGGAAGGCCTGGGACTTCAATTATGGGGTACCGGCGACCGAAAACATCAATGACGCCCGTGATGCACGAGCCGCTGTGTATAAGTGGCAAGTAGCACAAGTATTTAAGATCTTACCACCGACAGAGACTAGCGCTCGCCTCGTCAGTGTTTTGTGGGGAGTCATCTCCATGATTCTGATTTTTTGGGTGACTCGGTATTTCACCAAGAGTAAGGAAGCAGCTCTCATAGCAACTTTTCTGTTCGCTCTTTCAGTGAGCGCTATCATCTTCGATAGACGGTTGCGCATGTATGCGATGTTTTTGCCAGTATATCTGGCATTAACAACTAGCCTGTATGCCCTCTTTGAACAAGAGTATCGAGGGAGGCTAGATAGAGTGAAACATGTTTGGGAAAAGTATGGAGTGAATGTTTGGTTCGTAATTCCAACAGTAGTTCTCGGTTACGTCGCATTTCTGACTCATCAAATTACTCTCACTATCGTGCCGATGTTTGGGGTTTACGTACTCGTGATGAGTATCCTTTTGTGGCGTCAGGGGAATCGTAAGAATAAATACAGCATCCTGACAGCTCTTGGGATTCTCGCTCTGGTCGGATTAATAGTGACTGGGCTCTGGTCCAAAGTGAGCTATCTCTTTGTTTTTTTCGATAACCACTATTCATACATTGGGTATGTTTTTGGTGATTTTGCCCAACCATTGATGGGGATGCTGTTAGTGGCAGTAGGGGCATGGGCACTGATCAAGAATCGAGAAACTCACAAGCAGGGGGTATGGCTAGCTGTTTCCTTGGGGGTACCTCTCGCTATGGCTATTTGGTTGTGGCACCGCAATGCCGGTCCGCAGTACATTTTTTTTGTACAGTCATTTACCTTCATTTTAGCAGCCGCCGGGGTTAATTGGCTCCGCTTACTTTTAGTAGAAAAATTTACTCATACTAAAAAAGTTTCTTTGATTGTTTTACTTTTGACAGTTCTTCTCCTACCAAATTATCTTTACTTCCAGGAAGAAAACAATACCTATCACGAAACTTCATCCGGAGGGAACCCTAATTACAGCAAGGTCTTCACCTATTTCAAGAAGCAGCATCAACCAGAAGAAGTCTTGATTACGAGAAATTTCCGTAATTATTATTGGAGCGGAGCTCAGGTACCGGTTTATGATTTTGGAGGAGAACTTTCAGAACGTAATTTCTCAATTGCTGATCTACAAGCTATTCAGGCTAAGCATGCTCATGGCTGGATAATTGTTTCTGAGAATGATCTCGACTATATAAAGGGAGACGCTAAGGATTATATAGAACAAAACCTCGAGCACGTCAGCAATTCTAATATCCGTGGAGCTATCGAAGCTTATCGATGGTAATAGGTGAATCTATTGACTAAAAGCCTGTTTAAAGGTAGTCTTTTGTTACCAAATAGGGTATTTTTTCGGGAGAAATAAAGTGCTAGATGGAAAGAGTTTTACCACACAGACGATTTCTGAAAATCAGTTCAAACAGAATCTGGTGGACATGGTGGCGCGTCACCAAAAGCTTACGGAGCAAGGACGTCAAGTTCTTTTCGACGGAAGAGACATTTCTCTCTTAACCCTCGGAGAACTCCTTTTGGCTGATCCAACTACAATGTATTTTCGTACCGAGGTCATCCCGCTTTTCGAAGCCGCCGCCGCATAGTCGGCAGTCTTTGGGAGAGTATCCTAAAAAAGCGTCGCTCAGGTGAAACACCTTGGCGACGTTTTTTAGATAGCTATACCTTTTTGAGCATTTTAGAGAAGGGGCCTAAGTCTTTGGGAGTGAGAACCTTGGCGTACCAGAGAAAGATAAGATGAAGAGCAAAGAAACCAGCACCTAGGGGAATAAAAAGAAAAACATTTTTTGGCAAGAAAAAAGCCATATCGAAAATGATGATAGAGCTCAACAGAGAGATGAAGAAATCTCGTTTCGGCAGTTTAATAGCAAATTCTTTGACTAAGGCAATCAAGATGTATCCCATGAGAACAAATGAGGTGAGGGTAACCGCTGCTGAGGCCCCAGCAATGCCGTAGACCGGAATAAGGCTGAAGTTTAAGAGAGAGGTCATAATCACTCCGAAAATAGTAGCTACAAGAGGTATAGCGAGTCGTCCAGCACCAGCTAACGCAAAGGCGAAGACATAGAAGACTGTGAGAAAACCCGAACCAATGAGGAATATCTGATAAGCCGCTAAGGCATCTGCGTACCGATGGCCATAGAAGAATTGGAGCACCTCAGTACCGTAGGCGTAGAGGAGTGTCAGCATAGGAATTAAGATAATCACCATAAGACGAAGCGATTGAGTAACCAGTGATTTGGTTTCTTCATCTGTGGTGTTGGTTTTGGATTTGGCGATAGCAGGAAGCAAAATAATAGTGAGGGCGTAGAAAAGAAAGTAGGGGATGCGTCCAGCAGTGATGGCGGCATTGTAAAGACCAGTCAGGAGATCATCATGGAGAAGCGCTTTGACGAAATAGAGATCTACAGTAAGGATAAGCTCATAACAAAGAAGAAAGAGCGTGAAGGGCCAAGCATAATTGAGAAGTTGTTTGGTAGGGAAGTGATAGGAAGCTTCTTTGGCGGGAAGAGTAGGGTTTACCTTCACAAGATCATAGAGGCTGGCTATAAGAAAAACAGCTAACGGCGCTGCGATATAGCCAGCGACAGCACCAGCAACTCCATAGAGATAACCAAGGCCAATGATGAAAATAATACGAGCGAGAGCTCTAAGGGTTTTGAGGACCGCTTGGAGACGAAAATAATGAAGACCAGTATAGAAATAAAAATAAAACGAAGCGGCAGCAAAAGCAGGTATGATAAAAGCAGAAAGTTGGAAGAGTGGGGTGAGGCTCGGATCTTTGAGAACACCCTCTGCAATAAAAGAGGAAAGGCAATAAAAAATAAAAGTCGTGGGTAGGATGATGAATACTTGGAGTTTGATAGCAGTTTTTTTAATACTCCGTACGCGGTCAGGGTGAGATTCGAAAATCTCAGCTAGGTACTTAGACATAGCTGTAGGGACCCCATTACCAATGAGAACAATCAACATGGTAGTGAGGGTCACGATGATGCCGAAGCGCCCATAATCCTCAGGACCCAAAATACGTCCAAGGGAAGCGTGGATGACATAGCCGGCCACATTGAAAATAATCTCAGAAGCAGTCAGCCAAATAAGAGCTTTGTTAAAATTTTTCATAGAGATTTTTTGTAAGAAAGGCCAGGCTTTCTTGCTCTTATACCGCGTTGAAAAAGCTTTTTCTTTCTATTCACTAGTATAACCTACTTTTTCAAGTATAAGGCGAAAAATCTCTTCTTCTGCTTTGGTAGCATCAAGGGATATAAGACTCCAGGGTTCTTCTTTACTATTAAACAAAATAAGCTTATCTTCAAGGTATTGTTGACCTTGTTCAGGGATACGACTCCGATTCATAATATCTTCTGCATTGAGAGCAAAGAAGAATGGATAGTTTGCTTTTGGCATGAAATGCGCTAAGAATCTGATGCCAAAACGTACCAGTGCTGAATCTTTGGCAAGGTTGAGGTATTCTATATTGATCATTGAGTCATAAAAGGAGCGATCAGAGAGAATATAGTCGTAACCTTCCAGACGTAGGTGGCGACACCAGAAATGGAAACGAATAAAGTCTATGAAGAGAAATTTTTCTCGCAGGATAAGACTTATCAAAGAAGCTTCGGTAACAGCCTTTTCTTGACCAGCTTCAAATGACCGCTTCCCTTTGAGAAGACGACTAATCTTATTAGCAAGGGAGAACTCAACAGCATGAAAATAAGCTACCTTGTGGCCATTTTTGACCAGATGGTTCATCAAGGGTTCGAGTTGAGTAGATTTACCCGAACCATCTACACCAGTGAGGGCGATATAAGAGATATCACTCATATTAGTACATGATAACAGAAATTGGCTGGAGTTTGACTACTGGTTTCACAATTTCATTAGCCACTACACTCTCAATCACATCTTCAGCTCGCTTGTAGTGAGAAGCATCCTGCTCAATGACTTTTTCTGAACGGCCGTTGTAGAGTTTGACCCCACGAGACTGCATTTTTTGGTGAAGTTCCTCGCGACTCGTAGGAACTTCAGTATCACTTTTTTGGGTAGCCTTACCGGCACCATGATTACAAGAGTAAAAACTCGACATATTGCCATCTTGCCCGACACAGAGATAGGCTTCGGTGCTCATAGAAGTCGGTATGAAGGCAGGCTCACCAGTATCCTTGAAAACAGGATGATCGTTCATACGAGCTGGGCCATAGGCTCGACTGGTACCGTTGCGATGAACCCAAATATTTTTGTCATAATGTTCTTCCTGACTCACCAAAATGTGAGGCATATCATAGAGAAGATCAGCCTCGATCTCTCGGCCCAGAACACTTTCTGCAGTGGTGATGAAGTTATGAGTGATAGTAGCGCGGTTGGCATGAGCGAAATTTGAACAGGCCTTACGAGCTTTCATATATAGATCGCCATCGGGGCCGTTGCCATCAAAAGTAATCAAAGGTTCTTTCTTGCCATGATCTGATTCTCGGATCTTCTTTGCTATGCTGCCTACTATCTGGCGGTAGGGTGTACGCCAGAAGAATCTGCCGATGTTCATTAGGATAGCCGTGGAGCGGTGTTCACGTTTTTTGGCGGTAAACATATACATGGTGTACTGACCAAGAATACCAGAACCGCAATGAACCATGAGGAGGTACTGACCCTTACGTAGATTAAATTTTTCGGCGACAACAGGATCGATAACGTCGGTCACTTTCATGAGGTCGAGAAAGTGATTACCGGCAGCACCGATAATTCCTGAACGGAATTGTGCAAAGAAGAGAAAGAGTGAAGGGATGATGTTTTTGATGTCGCGACGGCTTGGTGGGGTATCAAAGAAGTTGCCGCGATCGATACTATTCTCGGCTTCATTTTTAGTTTTGATACCGAGATAGTTTATCAGTGGTGCAATACCAAGACGCAAAATATCGATGATGACTCCAAATGGAATAACAGTACCAACGTATTTCTTAGTAGGGACGGTTTTGGTAGCTTCTTGAAAAATAGCGTCTATTTGTTCAGGAGTGATGTTGTTTTCATCTAAATCCAAGCGTACAAGACGCATACCACAAGCTGGATCAGAGTCATTGACCTGAGGTAGAATAAAATTTTCTGAAGTAACAGTGGTGCCGGTGGCGTTTTTACGACTCGGCTTAGAATGCACATCGGCCATAGCGGCGATGTGATGGAATATAGCATCATTACCAGCAACACTTTCAAGCTGTAGGAGAGTTTCTTCTCCGGGCATCAACTTGTCTCCGATATGAAAGACGACAGGCACCTTCATCTTAGGAGTTTGGAATTCGCTTCGGTGTTCGCTTTTTTTGGTAAAAGAATTTTCAAACATACTAAATAAAAAGTGAGTAGATTTAGAGTTGGCTGTAGATTGATTCATACTGACGAGCAGTTTGAGTCAAATCAAAGTGCTCTTCGACATAGCGTCTGGCGTTTTGGCCGAGTTGTTCACAAATGTGAGGATTATCCTTTAGATAAGCCATTGATTCAGTAAATTTTTCTCCTGAACCGGCCTCTATACTAACACATATTTCAGGGTTCGAAAACTCAGAAAATTCATCCAGATCACTTAAAATGACAGGAGTGCCACAGGCATAGGCCTCAATGATAATAAGAGGAACATCGAACTTACCAGCTAGGTTGACTACTGGAAAAGCGATGACGTCAGCAGAGTTATAGAGACTCGGCATGTCAGGCACGGTATCTGAGTAGCCAACAAACTTCTCTAAGCCAGCCTGTTTGAAAGATTGTTGTACCCACTCTTTCTTTTTTTGATCAGCTTCATTTTTGATACGGTTAGCGAAAACAAAACGGATAGTGGTATCGGGATGGCTAGAGAAAAAAGTAATAAGAGACTGAACGAGCATGTCGGTAGCACCGAGACGAGTGTATTCCCCGGGGTACATGACGAGAAAATGAGTCTCATCGAAACCAAGACTCTGGATGAAGTCAATGTTCTTAGGAGTTTTTTGGTAGCGCTTGAGATCAATACCAGGATAAATACGAGTGACATTTTGGAAACCAAGATCAAGCAAGCTTTTCTTGGTGCGGTCCGTATACACTACCAAATGATCAGCAAAGAGAAGTGAGCGTAAATCTTCTTGGCTATAAAGATCTTGTCGTAAGGTGGCGACTGTTTGGAGGGTTTTGCCTCGAGTAGGAAAAGCTAAGTGCTTGATGAGGCGAGTATTCATTTTGGTGGGAGTAAAGATATAGTGAGTGACATCGAATGAGTCACGAACACTTCTAAGGTAACGAAACAGGGCCCACTTAGCGAAGAGGTCGAAATGGCCGCTTGGAAAAATAGGGATTTGGTTGACGCTTTCCTGTAAACCTGCCAAGGGGGTTTTAGTCGTAAGGAGAGAGAGTTTATGTCCATTGACTTCACGACCAAGAAAATAGGCGAAGTTTTTGGAAGCTTCGTCCCAAGGAGGAACAAGTGGACGAGTAGCGAGGAGAACAGATTTGGACATAAGAGTTATTTGTAATTACGGAAGAGTTCTTGGACCTCGTCTTTATGCTTCACACGGACAACGACGTGCTGTTGGGAGAAGCTTTTTTCCGGAGTAATGAGGAGAACCTTGTTTTCTCCGAGAGGCGCTTCGAAGTTACCTTCACTAATAAGAGTATTGTCACCAAGAATCTGGTAAGAGAAATCTTTGGTTTCAGTATAGTTGGTGACTACAATATCAATATTTCTGTTTCTATCTGGACGGATAAAAGAAACGGACCACCAGTTTTTGCCTTTTTCAGGATTGAGTTCATCGATACTTCTGTGAAAAAGAAACACAAAAGAGCAAAACAAGAAGGTTATGAGGAGAACGAGAAGAGCGGACTGTTTCATAAAGAGGTGTTTTTTTGGTAGATAGTGATGTAGCGAGAAGTGTAGATTTTGGAAAACTTTTTGGCAGAGTCAAATTGGGCACTATCCTTCACTGAGTCAACAACCACGAAGTTAACTCCTGTTGCTTGGAAACAACGTTCGCCATCTTTGGAGCTAGGGGTGGATATCATATAGAGGGTACAGTGTTCTCGATCAGGATTTGTCTCGTAGCGACCAAAATAGGCTCGAGAGAATGGATAGCTGTAGCCACGCATGAAGAATAACTTCATCCAGGCATCACCAACGATGAAGTTATGATCTTTGACGATACGGTCATCACTGCTGGTGTGGGCGGCTAGAAATTCACTGGCATGTATAGTTGCCACGATAGGCTCAGCTTTGCTTTCAGTGAGGAGAGAAGAAGAGTTATCGTAACTGCCATTACTAAAAATAAAAACAAAGAGAAAAACCAATGAAAAAAGACTAAGGATGCGTGGCAGAAAATCACGATAGAGTTTGAGATAAGAAAGAAGGATGAGAAAAGATAAGCTACCAAGTATTCCAATTGGAAAGGAAAGGTAGGCGCCGATACGACTCGAAGGAATATCAATAAACAAAAGGTCGGGACGAAGAGTAATAAGAAGAAGGATCCCTATCCAGGCTATAAGGAAGCTACGAGCGTAGCCTTTGGTTTTAGCACCAAAAGCCAAAAAGAAAAGACCTAAGAGAGCAAGTGCTAAACGGGGTGTTCCTACAGAGTTACTGACTTGCTCAAATGTGAGCCCAGTGCGGGTGGTTCTTGTAGGGGTGCCCACGGCCGTAACGACAGCATTGGTTTCAATGTAAGTGGGCATGGCGACGTAGAAAAAGAAAAGAACACTGGTAGTAATAACTGCAAGCGGGAATGGTTTCATGAGAAGAGTAAACCAATCTTTGAGAATGGGAAGAAGGTTTCGGAAGTGAAGCGCTAGATGAAGGAGGATGGTAGCCACCAAAATGAAGAGGAACATGAAGGTACTTAGGTGGTGAATATAGGCAAGGGTCCAAGAGAATAACAAAGCCAGACCAAGGAAGCGGCTATCTTTGGTGCGTAGACCTCGATATAAACACAGAAGAATAAGTGGGATGAAAAGATTGCCAAAGGTATTACCTACCACGCCACCGCTCACAAATTTACTCTGAGGAGAACCAATAGAATAAATGGGTCCAAAGAAAAGAAGTGTTACCAAGAAGGCGTTCTCACCATTCCAGAGGCTCTTTTTGAGGCCGGGCAGTTTAATACCGCGTGCCAGATAGTAGGCAAGAGTAGCAAGGGCAAGAAGGCTCAGGATATTGATCAAATGAAGAAAGAGTACAGGAAAAGCGCTCAGATAACTGGTTGCCGAAAACATTGAGATAGCTGCCAAGGTAAGGTGTTCTCCAATGATGAAATCAGCGATTGGTTCGGGTGAGGTAACTCGAAAACCACTCGCCGGGTCACTGACAATGTTTTGTTCAGCATAGAAGGGGAGATTGCCTGTTTCAGAAATACTTTTGGCCCAATAGAGATGATGGCCAAGATCTGTGGCAGTGGGAACAATGGTGTTACTAAGGTAGATCGTCTTAATCAGGAGGGTAGCACCAATGAGGAGCAAAAAAACCAGAGCCTGTTTTTTGGAAAACGTGAAAATATGTTGAGGAGGTTTTTCTTCTTGGCGCTCTCTACGACTAAGGAGTGAGAAGCAGATAGCCAAAAAGACTGTCAGAAGAGTAAGAAAAACAGAAAGAGTAAGCACGTTGAGACTAATACCCGCCTTACCAATAGTGATCATTCCAAAAATAAGGATAGACTGACTAAGAGCAAAAGAAAAACAAAGTTTTTCCCAGAGCGTAAGAATAAGAGAACGTCTCTCAAAAAGCGCACCCAAAACAAACCAACCAATGATGAAACAAAGGGCAGAAAGAGTTGCTAAAAATGGCAGAAAAGCTGTTGGAAACCACATAGAATCTTGTTCTTTTATTGTACCTTTCCTTCCTGGTTTGCCAAAGCCGCTACGTATTTTTGGGCAATATAAGACCAGTGATAGTGTTCTTCGGTGTAGAGGGCTGCCTTGGTACCAAAAGCGATACGGGCGGTATCACTAGCGAGCAGATCGAGAATAGTCTGTATATAGGCTTCTGTATCACGAGGGGGAACAAGAAATCCGTTTTGTTCATGAGTAAGAGCATCTTTGAGACCCTCAAGATCGGAGGCAATAACTGGGCGTTTACAGATAGCGGCCTCTAATACGGTAAGACCGAAACCCTCCATACTGCCCGGGATAGGGATATTTGGAGAAACGACGATATCGACACTGTTAAAAAGAATCTGCATATGCTCCCAAGGAAGATTAGTAAGGAGTTTCACATTGTCACCAAGACCAAGTTCTTGGACTGCTTTTTCACAGAGAGGGAAGTAGTCGCTATCACCGGGAGTATTTTTTTTGACCACCGCTCCAGCAGCAACAAAAATAATATTTTTAGGTAGCTTTGGCATGACTTCACGGATAAACCACTCGACACCCTTATGAGCGACATAGCGACCAGTACGGAGAATAACGTACTTATCAGTAAGGGATATACCGAGGAGTTTCTCGAGTTCTTGGCGAGTAGTGGGTCGGAGGACGGCTTCGGGATCAATACCGTTGTGGATGACTTGAAGCGTTGCCGGTTCAAGACCAGCACGAATAGCTGTCTCGCGAGTTTCTTCGCTTACCGTGATGAGACGATCAAGAGTTTTCAGGCAAGGAATATTAACAAGGGCATACATGCGAGCAAGAAAACCTTCTTTGGTAGCAAAGGTGATATCAAGGCCATGAAGCACAGAAGCAACGGTTTTGTGGGGATAGCATATTTTAAGAACAGCACCAATAGGTGCCAACACACCGTCACCAAGGAGAATGGTGTCAAACTTACGAGCCTGCCAAAGTGATTGGATGAGTACTCTCGGTAAGAAGAAGGGTAAACCGGTCTTACCTTTACGATTAGCGATAGTGACAGTTTCAGTGATTTTAGGTAACCACACTGAAAGAGCGTAATTTTGATTTTCGATACCACCAGTGATTGGTGGGTAGGCCCGTGAGATGAAAAGGATTTTCATAGTAGATGATTTTGTTAGGGCAGTACGGTTATGCTCTACCACCAAAATCCCAGCAGATTATCGAGAGTATTTGTCTTTTTTGATTTGGTACATCAGATCTTCAGTAAGGCGACGTGAAGAACGGATCATATCTGCAATAAGGGCAAAGACAAAAAACTGCAGACCGATAAAGAAGAAACCAGAAGCGAACCAGAGGTAGTTACGATACGGAGAGATTTTCAGATCTTGGAAGTAGAAGAAAAGAAAAACAAGAAAGAGTACAATACCAAGAGTCATCAAAAAAAGTCCAGGGATACCAAAAAACTTCATTGGACGGACATCGCGGATAGCGCGAATAATAATTCGGAAGCTGTTGTTGACATAGCTCCAGATGGTTTTGACGACACGACTTTTGCGCCCCTCAAAGTAGGTGACCATGACGGGAAGCCAAACAATCTTGAGGTTTTTACCAAGGGCATCGATAATCACTTCTTGAGTGTAGGTGAAGTCTCCTGGGAGATTGAGACGTAGCAGGGTTTCTTTATTATAAGCGCGGAAACCACAGGTAAGATCCTTGATGTTCACATTCATGAATGAGCCGATTACCTTAGCAGCTACACGGTTGAGGAGATCCTTGAGAAAGGGGATGTTTTTGGCGGCTAGATGATCAAAACGATCAGCACTGACCATATCAGCTTCATGTTTGAGAAGGGGTTGGATGAGCTTTTTGATATCCTCAGGATCGAACTGACCATCAGCATCGATATTGACCATGATATCAGCCCCATTTTCCAAAGCTCGCTCAACGGCATGGCGGAAGGTTTTGCCAATACCACGATTGACACCGTTACTGTAGACAAATTCAGCACCAGCTTCTTTGGCAACCCGAAAGGTGTTGTCCTTAGAACCATCATCAATCACCTGAACAAATACTTCATCAATACCCTCGATAGTTCGTGGGACTCGCTTGATGGTACTGGCAATTTTCTCCTCTTCATTGAATGCTGGTAGGTTGACGATGAGACGCATAGAGTTAGATTAAAAATTGAAATGTTGCTTATTATTTATGATTCTTTTGGATAAACAATTCCGGGTCTACACACTTGATATCACAGTGAGCCTTGAGATCTTCGGTGCCATTGTCGAGAAGCTCTTGTTTGCAGCGATCGATTTCTTTTTGGCAGGAAGCTTGGCGTTCTTGGAGATAGTTCCAGTTGGGTTGATAACCGAAGTAATTAAGGACAAAAGAAGCAACAACGATGAAGCCGGTAACCCAAACAGCAGTACGGATAAGAAACCAAATCATAGATTAACGGCCAATACCACGATAAATGAAAGTGCCTTCATGGGCAACAAAAGCGTCCCGATTGAGGCAGTTTTTACCATCAATAATGGCTTTAATGTTGTTCTCTATCAGAAGCTCGGGCGTGAGTGATTCGATAAACTCACGGTGATTGGTAGCGATGATGAGGGCATCAGCTTTACCCAGGATTTCTTCGAGTGACTGAGAAGAAGAGTGTTCTGGAAGTAGTGGATCAAAGGTTTCAACAATACACTTATGATTACCAAGTTCCATAATGATAGTTTCAGCCGGAGATTCACGGAGATCAGCCACGTTGGCCTTATACGAAAGACCTAAGACGCCAATAGTAGTGTTTTTCATTGGCAGCTCCATTTCATTTAAGGCATCCTGGAGTCTATCAACGGTATACAGAGGCATGCCGTCGTTGGTGCTGATAGCAAGTTTGAGGAAGGCGTGGTTGAAGCCGGACTCTTTGGCTCGTTCAACCAGGTAGTGAGGATCAACTGGGATACAGTGACCACCGACACCACATGATGGATAATGAGCCATAAAAGCAAACGGCTTGGTAGCAGCCCCATCGATCACATCTTTGACATCGATGTTCAAACGATCAAAAGAGCGAGCAATTTCATTGACGAAAGCGATATTGACGTTACGGAAAGAGTTTTCCAGGATCTTAACGGCCTCAGCCTCACGGATGTGTTTCATGGGACGAATCTCAGCATCGATAATAGAGGAGTAAAACTGGAGAGACATCTCGAGACCGGTCTTCTCGAAAGAACCGACCACGCGAGGAATATTGGTCACGTTCCATTTTGGATCTCCTGGATTGATACGTTCAGGACAGTGAGAGATGAAAATATCCTCACCAATAGTGAAGCCATGTTTTTCAAAGATAGGCTTAATGACTTCCTCGGAAACGTATGGATTGACAGTAGACTCGAGAACGACGAGGGCACCTTTCTTGGTATGGCTGGCTACCATCTCAGTGGCTCCAATGACTGGAGTGAGGTCAGGATGACGGAGCGCATCTACGGGGGTAGGGACAGCAATCAGATGGACATCAGCATCTTTGATGTCACTCGGATCAGAGGTAAGGGCATGGAGAGGGAAGAGGGCGAAGTTTTCTTCGAGGTACTCATCACTAAAAGGTTGTTTGCCTGACTTAAGGAGAGCGATTTTTTCTGCATCAATATCTACACCGATCACTTCGTAACCTCGTTCTTGGCAGCGTACGGCCAATGGAAGGCCTACATAACCGAGACCAATTACTGAAACTTTCTTCAAATCAAAAGAGTTTGTTTCTTGCATAGATTTTCTTAGGTATAACCCCTCCATTGTATAAAAAAGGCTTCCAAAAAGCAAATAAGGTTTTTCCTATAGGAGAACCCTGCTTTTCTTTTTAAAAAATTTAATCACGCTTTCTTTTTTTAAATGCTATACTATATCTATATGCGCATAGGAATCAACGCATCTTTTTTACGTAAACCAGGAACTGGCATTGGCCAGGTGACTTGGCATTTTCTCCGAACACTCAAAGACTTACCTGAAGCCGAGGGGCACCAATTTTTCTTGTATACGGAGACAGATTATGAAGGGGAGAAATGGCCAGAGAATTTCCATATCAAAACCATCACTTCTTGGTGGAAACGTGATGACGAACTTCGTAAGTATTTATTCGAAGCCCAAGCCCTACCACGTGCAGCACAGACGGATAAGTGTGATGTGGTTTTGTCTCTGTATCAGAGTGCTACGATTCTGACCACTATCCCGCACCTGGTAGTGGTGCACGATATAATTCCGGAAATTTTTCCTCAATACCGAAGCACCTTCCGTAAGCGCTTTTTTTGGAATCAGGTAAAGAAGGCTCTTATTGAGGCGAGTGGTTATATCACGGTTTCTCTTCACACCAAAGAGGATCTTGTGAAGTATCTTAAAATAGATCCCAACAAAGTGACCGTATGTTTACCGTCGGTTGATCCAATTTTTGAGAAAGAAGTGTGTTTGCCAGAAAAAGCCCGGGTAGTTATGAAGTATAGTCTACCTGAAAAGTTTATTTATCATGGTGGGGGACTTGAGATCCGTAAGAATACGGAGTTGGTGTTGCGGGCTTATAAAGTTTTGACACAAATCATGCGAGAGAAAGAACTACCACGGCTAGTGATTTCTGGCACCATCTACAGTCAAAGAAACCCACTAGCTACTCCCGTCAAGAAATTGATTCAGGAGCTTGAGCTTGAGGACAAGGTCTTACTCCTTGGCCATGTACCTTTAGCTGAACTGCCAGCTCTCTATGCTTTAGGAGAGGTCTTTATTTATCCTAGTCGCTATGAAGGATTTGGTTTGCCAGTTCTTGAAGCGATGAAGGTGGGTGTGCCAGTGATCACTACTCGAATAGCCTCTTTACCTGAGGTGGGTGGAGAGACGGTTTTGTATACACATCCAGATGATAAAGAAGCCTTAGCTCGTTTGATCAAGAAAGTGCTCCATGAGGATGCTTTACGTACGCAACTGAGTAGGGGAGGTAAACAGGTGGCTCAAAAATTCAATTGGATATCTTTTACTCAAGGTGTACTTGGGGCTATTCATAAATTATGAATCAACAGACTCTTTCTTTACAGGTAGATAAGGTACTTCGGTGGCCATGGGAAACTATCGGACAATTTGTTCTCATCGGTCTTTTGAGTTTCCTATTAGCGTGTTGGTCTTTCGAGCCAGCTTTGGTTTTTGATGAAGTTCATATTCTTTTCTATACCTTTCTACTACTTCTGATGTGTCTGTATCGACCTGCATGGAGTTTCTTTCTATTGGTAGCTCTCCTTCCATTAGAGACTACGAATTTATTGCCACCAACCTTTGGTCTAGCCCTAAGGCCGTATCAACTAGTGACTTTTGTGTTGGCACTGGCTCTTTTAATCCAACTTCTGACCAAAAGAATCACCTGGCCACTCTTCTCATTGAGCCGTACGGATCTTGGTGTGGCTGTCTTGGGTTTTGGATCATTGCTCGCTGTGGTCGGATCTTTAGAACCAGGTATCGCCTTTAAGGCGACAGTCATTCTGGTTTCTTTTATGGGACTGTATGCTATTTTCCGCTATTTTCTAAGTCAGAGTATTCTCCAAGGGCAAGCTCTTATCGCCTTTGGTATTGGTACGGGGATTGTCTTTCTGATTGCTCTTTGGCAGAACATAGCCTTTCTTCACGGCTACAAAGCGGGTATGGTGATGGAGGGCAGGCCGAATAGCACTTTTTTTGAAGCGGATTGGCTTGGTTTTTTCAGTGCACTTATAGTTCTTCTCGGCATTGCTCTGGTCTGGTATGGATTTAAGCAGAAGTATAATCGTCGCCATCCAAGCTGGTTTAGTGGCCTGGTACTGATTCTTGTTCTTGCGTGGGTGGTTTTGATTTTGACTGTGGCTCGTAGTGCTTGGTTGGCTACTTTGGTGGGGATGGGTGTTTTATTCAGCGGGGGAGTATATTACGTTTCTCGAGATTGGTGGAAGCGTAGGCTCTTATTGCTCACAACCGCTACCACCATGATACTCGGTATAGCTGCATTGGTACTCGTGACAGCAAGTGGACTGACTCGTTTTGATATCCAAGATCGTCTCTCGAGCACAGCGACAGGAGAGCAAGTCATTACAGTTGCCTGTAATACACCGACACAACTACCAGAAACGATTTCTTCGGTTGAAGTACTTCCGACCTACGGTTGTCAGCATATTCGTCTGGAGGAAAAGGAGATCCTCAAGAATGCTGGTATGAGTATTCAGGAAGTAAAGCGCGCAGATCCTAATTTTCAGACACGTAGTCAGATCTACCAAAAAACCTTTAGCCTAATCCAAGCTCACTGGTTCCTCGGAGTTGGGGGAGGTAATAGTGCTCTGGTACTGGGTACTGATGAGCGTGGAGCCGGTCTTAATGCAAGTAATCTGTTTTTGGAGACCTGGCTTTCTGATGGCTTGGTGGGCTTACTCGCACTTCTTTTTATCCTTGGCTTCATTTTAATGGGACTGATTCATGAGACTCGCCTGGGCTCAGAAAAACACCTCCTTGGTCTCAGCCTTCTGTTTACCCTTATAGTCTTTAACCTTTTTAATTCAGGGATGCTTCTCGGTATTTTCTTTGGGCTACTGGCGTATCTTGCCACCCTTCGTGAAGAAAGTGGCAACACTGTCAAGCTGGAAACAGATTTCAAGATTCTATGATACAAGAAACACTCGCTAAAAAAAGAGCGATCGATATTCGCATGTTGGGACGTAAGCGGACTGGTGATGAGACAGTTTTTTTTGAGTTGACTCGAGAAATTCTCCGTCAGGATCATGAACACCAGTATCTCCTTTTGACCAATGAGACGGATCCAGAAGCTTTGAATATTCTGCATACCCGCTTGGAGATCTCCACAAATGACTCACGAAGAAAAATAGTCGTTCTTCCAACCGCTAACCGTTTTTGGTGGAACTTATTTACTCTGCCACGCTTTCTTCGGGATCAAAAAATAGCATTGTTCCATACCCAGTACATCTTGCCGTTTTGGGTGCCTACTTTTACCAAGGTTATCAATCATATTCACGATGTTTCTTTTTGTGCTTTACCCAAGTTTATCGGGAAGAAGGATTTGTTTTTCCTGCGCCTGCTTATTCCACGCTCATTACGAATGAGTACCTATATTGTAGTGCCCAGCCAATTTACTAAAGAAGAAGTTATCAAATATTATGGTACCGAAGAAAAAAAGATAGTAGTTATCCCCAATGCTCTTGGGAGTCATTTTCTTGCCGAGCTCAATAGAGAGAGTAGTGACGAGACTATCCGTGATAAGTATCATTTACCGACCACATTTTTGCTTTATGTTGGGACACTTCAACCACGTAAAAATATTCCTCTTCTGATCAAGGCTTTTGCCACTTACCAGTCACGTTTTCCTGATACGAAGTTAGTTATCGTCGGGAACAAGAAGGCGCATAACTTTGATCAGACTATCGATGAGACTCTGGCTTCTATTGAGGGGTCTTCAGACATAGTTTTTCCTGGTTATATCGATGAGGCTGACCTACCACGCATTTACCAAATGGCTAAGACATTTATTTTCCCAAGTCTCTATGAAGGCTTCGGCATACCTCTACTCGAAGCCATGAGTCAGTCAATACCAGTTTTGGCTTCAAATATACCTTCTTTACGTGAAGTAGGAGGTACAGCAGTGTTGTATTTCGATCCCAAAAGCGTTGACTCACTGGTGCAAGCATTGTATTCTTTAGAAGATTCACTCACACGAAGAACAGAGCTTATCACGCAAGGTGACAGGCGTTTAGAGCACTTTTCTTGGACCAAGAGCGGAACAAAATTACTGACCCTCTACAACAGTTGCTAGAGAGCCAGGCATTCATTTTTTAGAGATGTATCTATGGCATTTACACGTACCAATACCCAAAATAGTTCTCCAGAAGGACCAAAAATTAATACTAAGAAAAGAGTCATTCGCATCGCCATCTTCGTGGTGGTTTTGCTTCTTATAGTCGGAGGAGCCTTTGCTCTTAAGACTGGTTTCGCCTTGAATAAAATTACGCAAGGTGATGGGAGTATTTTCAAAAGCATCCTTAAGTCTCTTCCGGGGGTAGAAAAAATTCTCGAAGGTGAAAAAGAGGGAAGAGTGAACATTTTACTTCTCGGTATGCGTGGAGAAAACGTACCAGGCGGAGGTCTTTTGGCTGATACCATCATGGTGCTTTCTATTCATCCCAAGGGGGAGGACCCCAACGATGTCAGCAAGGCTTCTCTTATCTCTATTCCTCGTGACCTTTACGTGACCGTGCCTGGTGGTTCAGAACAGCGCAAGATTAACGCTGTCTTTGCTCTTGGCGAGGAACGACGTCATGGCGGTGGTGGGATGCAGGATATGCGTCAGGTAGTATCTGAGGTTATCGGGCAGCCAGTGCCATATGCAGTGACGATTAATTTTCAAGGTTTCAAGGATGTAGTCAATTCTCTCGGGGGCATCCAAGTGACACTCAAAGAGCCTTTTACCGAAGCCTTGCAGTTCCGTGAGCCTCAAGTTTGTGATCCCTATGTCTATACTGAACCGACCAATCCGCCACAGTATCAGGACAAATATCATAAACGCAAAGATGGTACGAAGTACGTAGCCAAATCATATCCGCTCTGCTACAACAAGCAGCTTGAATGTGGTGGCGAGTTTTCTCTCCCAGCTGGAGTCAATACGCTTGATGGTGACAAAGCTCTCTGTTATTCGCGAGCGCGTTATCAGACCAATGACTTCGAACGTGCTGCTCGTCAGCAAACCGTGATTCAGGCAATTAAGGCTAAGGCACTCAGTGTAGGAACGCTCACAGACTTCTCTAAGATCAATGCCCTGATTGATAGTCTTGGCAACAACACCACGACTAACTTCCAGGCTTGGGAAATTAAGCGAGCCTTCGATCTCTATCAGACCCTTGGTGATGTACCGCTTAATCAGAAAGTCCTCTCTGATTCTGAAGAGGGACTTCTCTATGCTCCGCCAATAACTGAAGGTTCTGGATATATCCTCTTACCACGCGGTGATAACTACGAACGTATTCATGAATTGTTCCGCAACTCTCTGTAACAGTATTCTATGGAATCTCTAGAGCTCTCGATTGCCGTTAATACCTACAAAAGTCCGGAGCTTCTCCGTTTGTGTTTGGAATCTATAGAGCGGTTCATGCCAGCGAGTGGCATCCGTTATGAAGTGATGGTGGTAGATAGCGCTACCGAAGAAGATACTGAGATGATGATGCGGGAAGATTTTCCCAATGTCCGTTTTTTGCCATTTCATGAAAACGTAGGGTTTAAATCCTTGATCAACACCTCGCTTGATGAGGCAAAAGGCGAATACGTATTTCTCATTAACGGAGATATTATCTTGACCGAAGGCGCTGTACCAGAACTTCTTACCTACCTTCGTGAACATCAGGATATTGGTATCTTGGGACCAAAACAGTTCAACTTCAATGGTTCTATCCAACAGAGTTTTTTCCGTTTTTACAAACCAGCTACTATTCTCTATCGAAGAACTTTTCTTGGTCGCTTCGCTTTTGCGAAACGCCATTTGGACTGGTTTAGTATGAAAGAAATTGGTGATCCCAAAGAACCTATCCCAGCTGAATGGATTATTGGTTCAGCTCTTCTAGTGAGACGTAAAGTTGCTCTCGAAGTGGGTTACATGGACAATCGTTTCTTTATGTACATGGAAGATGTGGACTGGTGTCGTCGGTTTTGGGAAAAGGGTCTACGAGTGGTGTATTATCCGAAGTGCTTCGTTTACCACTATCACGGTAAGGGGAGTGCTCAAGGAGGCTTCTTCCGTTCATTGCTTTCTAACAAACTCACTTGGTATCATATTGAAAGCGCTATCAAGTATTTCTGGAAGTATCGTGGCCAGAAATCACCAACCATTTATTAATTTTTTGACAGACAGTCCCATGGAAACTCCTACTGAAAATGTACCTACCCCAGATATGGCTAGTGATGAGCTGGTTTATGCCAAGCAGAAACGCCTTTTTCATAAGAGTTTTTTTGTTTTTTCAATGCTCTTTTTATTAGGGCTTAGTTTTTGGGCTGGCTTTAGGCAGGGTCAAGAAAAATCAAACCAAGGAGGAGGTAGTAGTGATGGGGTGATTTCACCGGAAGAAGTCATGTTTTTAAACAAAGAAAATCCGGATAAGAGTATTGATTTTGGTCTGTTTTGGAAGGTTTGGGGATTGCTACGTGATAAATATGTAGACAGTAAAGACCTTGACTCTAAGAAGCTCTTCTACGGAGCTATTGATGGTATGCTCGCAGCTACTGGTGATCCATACACCACTTTCTTTAGTCCAGAAGAAAACGCTGAATTCAAAGAAGAGATCTCTGGCACTTTTTCTGGTATTGGTGCTGAGATGGGTCTCAAGGATGAGATCATCACAGTCATTGCTCCACTTGAGGGAACACCAGCAGAAAAAGCCGGTCTACTTGCTGGAGATAAGGTAGTGCAGATTGATGGCGAAAGTACCACTGCGCTTTCTCTTGACGAAGCCGTAAAGAAGATTCGTGGCGAGAAGGGGACAATAGTTAAACTCACTATTTTTCGCCAAGGGGAAGAAAATACCCGTGAGGTTTCGGTTACTCGCGATACTATCGTAGTGAAGAGTGTTCGTTTTGAGATGAAAGACGATGGGATTGCCTTGATTCGAGTGAGTCGTTTCGGTGATGATACTGAAGCTGGTTTTGCAGAAGCTGTGAAACAAGTAAAAGCGAGCAATGCCAAGGGTCTTATTATTGATCTTCGTAATAACCCTGGTGGTTACCTCGAAGCCGCAGTCGAAATGGGTAGTCTGATGCTACCGAGCCAGAAGATAGTAGTTATGGAGGAATCTGGTGATGGGACACGCAAAGAAATGAAAACTCGTGGTGGAGATGTACTCTCGGGACTGAAGACGGTGGTATTGATCAATCAGGGAAGTGCGAGTGCTTCAGAAATCCTTGCAGGGGCTCTGCGTGAGAACCGCGACAATGTCACTTTGGTTGGGAAGAAGTCTTTTGGGAAAGGGTCTGTTCAGGAGTTGATCAATGTCACACAGGATACAGCTGTGAAGATCACTGTTGCCAAATGGCTCACCCCTAAAGGGAATCAGATTAATAAGGTGGGTATTAGTCCCGATGTTGATGTAGATATCTCAGCTAATGATATTGAAAACAAACGCGATCCACAGCTAGATAAGGCTCTTGAACTCCTACGCTAAGAGCAACTAAATAATAAAAAACCTCCAGGAGAGTAAGTCTTGGAGGTTTTTTATTTGATATCTATTTCTAGGGTTCTAGAGGAAGAGGAGAACCAGTTTTCAAATGGTCATTACCGCGGAGGGTTTTGACGGTGAAAAAATTGAGATCAAACAAGCGTACGCCAGCGCGGAAAGACTCCATTTCATTTTCTCCATAGACTATCAGATCTTTGCCGGGAGGAATATCACCAGTACGTTTCTCAAGTTCATCAAGAGTGATATGGACTGCGCCTTTGATATGCTTTCGTTTGTAATTTTCTTCTGACTGAGTATCGAGAATAGCGATGTTTGAAGCTCCTATGAGAGGGATAAGATTTTCTTTGGTAATGAAAGTCACTTTGGATTGGTCAACAAAATCGCTAGGATCACCACTAGAGATCACGGGATAACCCTTGCCTGACCACTCTTCGAAACCACCAGCTAGGAACCAGGCCTCAATATTTTTAGATTTGAGGACACCCTCAGCCAATTCATTAGCATCAGGGCTTGCGCTAGAGCCAATGATGACCAAGAGGGGACCTTCTTCCTTTTGGAAGTTAATCAGGTTTTCGCTCGGAAAAGAGCGGCTTTGCGGGATGTGCTTGAGGGCGAATTGCTCTTCACTACGGATATCGAGGAGCATCACTTTTTCATGACGAGCCAGTTTGGCTTGGAGATCACTCGGGGTGATTGTTTGGCGAACCGGAGCATCAGAACTATCGGAGCTACTATAAGTGCCAGAATCTTCTTCACCGCTATTATTCCAAAAACTTTTCCCAATAAAAAAAACACCTACAAGCAAAATACTTGCCATACCGATACTGATAACTTGCATATTTTTTTTATCGAGACCGCGTTCCATAGGAGGGGAAGACTAAACTATTTGAGGGTGCTACCGATGAAGTTCGGATTCCCTTTGATAAATTCAGAAACCAACATACGATTACGTCCTTCGAGTTGGATTTCTTCTAACACTATCATACCATGTTCTGCCTGAACGACGATGCTACCTTCATGTTCCAGTACCATACCATGAGTAGGGGAAAGGGTAAGGTCTTTGAGTAGGCGGATGGCGTGAAGTTTGAGACGAGTCACGCCGTTTTTTTGTGGCCAAAAAGTATAGAGTCCGGGCCAGGGAGTCAGTGCGCGGTACTGATTATAGATACGTGAAGCCTCGGTACTCCAGATTACTTGACCATCGGAGCGTTCAATCAGTTGGCAGAGTGTCGCACCAGTAGTGGGCTGAGGAGTGCTTGGAAGTTGGTGCTTCACATAGAGAGGGAGATCGGAAGAGAGCATTTTTTTAGCAAGCAAAGTGAGTTTAGAGGTGAGCTGCTCAAGCATTTCATCGGGATGGATTTTCACGGTTCGTTGGGTGATGATATTACCCGTGTCCATTCCGGTGTCCATTTGCATCAGAGTTATACCAGTTGCTTCTTGGCCATCAATAAGGGCATTATGAATAGGAGAAGAGCCACGATAAAGAGGGAGGAGAGAAGCATGAACATTAACTGCTCCGAAACCGGGCAGCTCGAGGAAGCGTTTAGGTAAGATCTTGCCATAGGCAGCCACAATGATGATATCTGGTGAAAGTTCTTTGAACGCGGTAAAAGCAGCGTCATCGAGTTTTTCGGGCTGAAGAACAGGAAGAGAGTGTTCGAGAGCGAGTTTTTTGACTGCACTGACAGTGACTTCTCCTTTGCGACCAGAAGGTTTGTCAGCTTTTGTTATCACCCCGACGATATGGTAGTGATCTTCAATCAGGGTCGCTAGGAGATCAGCGGCAAAAGGGGGTGTTCCCATAAAAACTACTCTGATTTGGGGAGCCGGAGCTTTTTGGGCAGGAGTAGCCTTTGAGGAAGCTTTTGTGTGTGAAGTCTCTTTAGAAAAGAGTTTAGTCCAGAGTCCCATAGAGTTTTTTGTATTGTGGGTTTTTGTGTTGTTTGGCGTAGCGATCACAGATGAGGATACCGTCGAGGTGATCTACTTCATGCTGGATGACAATAGCAAGAAAACCGGTTGCCCGAATTTTTTTAGGCAAACCTCGCTCATCCTGATACTTGAGGGTGAGGCTTTCAGAACGGACAATAGAGAAATATTGACCGGGTAAACTCAGACAGCCTTCTTCGAAAAGGACTTTTTCTTGCGAGAGGGAAGTAATCTCTGGATTGATGAGAGTGTAGAGAACATCATCAGCGAGAGCAATAGCTAGGCGGATAGATTTACCGATTTGAGGAGCTGCCAGACCTACGCCCTCGGCTTTGTGCATAGTTTCCTTCATCTGAGGAAGCAGGGCTTGAATTTCCGGTGCGAGTGCATCGGCTACGAGAGCGGTTTTCTTCTTGAGAATAGCGGTTTCAGCACCAGTGACAAGAGTGAGCATAGGGTTAGGAAAAACGGAGTGGATGACGATCAATAGTATAAAAAGGTGAGAGTTTAATCAGAGCTTCCTCAAAGCTCGGGGGCAGCGGTTCGAGTATACGTAACAGGACGGTGGCGTTTTTACGGAGAGAGAGTTTTTTGTTTTCGGGGAGAGCTATTTTGCATTCAGGAAAGGTAGTCTCTAGGGCTTTGAGAGCTAGGGCAGCTTTTTTCTCTCCGGGGGCAGCGAGAGCATTCTTAGTCAGGGCGAAAGTAGTACTTGCTGGTGGGTATCCGAGAGCAATCCGATCTTCAAGAAGTCCGAGAGCAATAGTTTGGTAGTCTTTTTCTTCTAAACTTCTTAAGAAGTGATGCTCCGGTTCAAAGGTCTGGATGACGAGTTTTGGGAGATTCTTTCCAGTGCCTGCTCCAAGTTTGGTAATAGTTTGTAAAAAGCGCTCATTTCCGCGAAAATCTATGTCAGAAAGAGCATTATCCGCGTCAATCATAGCAACCAAAGCAAGATTGGGCAAGGGAAATTTTTTCTCTAGCATGTGGGTGCCGACAGCGATTCCGATCTTACCTGAGACAAGCTTTTGGTACGTTTGAGTCAGGTCTTTGTGCTTGCGGATAGTCTCTCCATCAAAACGAGCTATTTGAGAATAGGGGAAAAGTTTTTGCAGTTCTTTTTCTATTTTTTCACTTCCAATACCACGTTGCCAAAATACAAGGTGACCACAGTTATGACAGCTTGGAAACAGACTTGTCTGATAATCACAGCCCGGACAGGTGTAGCGACCATTCTTGTCTTCACGGAGAGCATGAGTAGTCTTAGGACAGCGGAAGATTTTTTTGCAACCAGCGCAGACTGAATACGAAGCGATACCACGCTGAGGCACGATCACCAGAGCCTGCTTACCTGCCTTGAGGGTTTCAAGAAGAGTAGTGCGAAGTTCTTCGCTGATTGGGGAAAAGTTTTTGCGGTAGCGTTCGAGACGGAGATTGATCAGAGTGGCATTGGAGAGTACGGGAGTAGAGGGCGGAGCTTGGAGTAATAGAAGATTCTTGCTCTGTATTTCATAAAAACTTTCCAGACTTGGTGAGTTGGTAGTGTACAGGAGTTTAGCTTGGTGAAGTTGGCTAAGTGCTTTGGCTTCGAGGCGGGTATGATAACGAGGGCTCATGTCCCATTGTTTGTAGCCCTGGTCTTGTTCTTCAGTGATGATAATAGTGCCAAGCTCACTAAATGGTGCAAACAGACCTTGGCGAGTAGCGAGAATGACAGTAGCTTCACCTGATTGAATACGCTTCCAATTACTTTTGTATTCTTTGGGTGTGAGATGACTGTGGAGAACAGCGATAGTATAGGGTGAGAAATAGTTTTGAGCCTCCTCTTCGAGGGCCATGAGTTGGAGAATTTCTGGTACAAGGACCAAGGTTTGTTTATTCTTAAGATGAGTTTTCTTGGCCAGAGCAAAAGCAAACGTATTATTGAGCTGGTCATTGACATACAGGGCGGGCTTTTTTTGTTTCCAGAAACGCTCTAAAAGAGCCACTTCATTTTTCTTAAGTAGCGGTACGTTAGCAGGCTCATGTACAAGCGGTGTATCAGCTAGCTTCTTAGCGGTTTTGGGAATGGCGTGGCGGAGGACTTTTCCAAGAGGAGTGAAGTTTGATTTAGCAATTTCTAGGCCGAAAGCAATCTGCTTTTCTGTTAATAGAGAAGCTTCTTTGGTATGAATGATACTTTTGATCCACACAGGAAAAGAGCCCTTTTTGGTAACACAGTCAGTACTGATGCCTTCTAGAGTTTGACTACCAAAAGGGATTTCTACCAAACTGCCAAAAGGAACAGGTGCTTCGCTTTTGTAAGTGAAGTAGGGTGAGCGGGTAAGGGGTAGAAGGGTCAGCGGGATGACTTCAACTTGGTAGGGGAATTTGGTAGGCATAGCTCTATTGTAGCAGGGAAGGGGTGAGCAAGACAGTTGATTTTTCAGCTATTCTAAGGTAGGGTAGGGCTACACAAAACCTTTATGCAGCCACGTTATCGTCGTCTTTTTATTGGTATTCCAGTCTCGCCCCTCTTGAGAAAGCGTCTTTCTCGAGAGTTTTCGTCTTGGCCAGAAGAGGCTACTTTGCCGACTCGTACCGAAAATCTTCACATCCTTCTTCATCACTTAGGGTTTCTCCTCGAGGATGATATTTTTGAGGTGACCGAAAAAATAGCTGAGGCTGTCAAAGATATTCAGGCTTTTGATATTGCTCTTGATCAGATCACACTTATGGAAAGTGCCGAGAATCCCAAGGAAATTTGGCTTACTGGTGGAGATAATGAAGAATTGTTATCACTCAAGCAGGCTCTTATTGAAGCTTTTACGAATAAGACGCATGGACTCAAAACTTTTAGCCCGCATGTTATTCTGGCTAAGATTAAGAAAAGTAAGTGGCTCAAGCTAGATCCGGCACCTACTGTAGAAAAACAGGTTAATTTCATTGAACCAGTCGATGAAGTAATACTCTACGAAAGTCTGACTATTGATGGTAAACGAACCTACGAAGCCATCGACACCTTTCCGTTGCAATAAAAAAGCGACCTTACCATTTGGTTCGGCCGCTCTTTTGTGAAGATTTCTTCGATTTAGACTAGTGCTTCCTGGTTTCTCGCAATTTTGCTATTACGAGAAAAAGTACGAAAAGTGGAACAACGATGACAAACAGGGGCCAAAGTTTTCTCGCATTGTCAGCGTTGATAAGGAAAAGAACATTCCACATAGCCGACCCTCCAAAAAGGCTGGCAAAGGCGCCCAGTTTGATTCTTGTGGCCCTGGCTTCGGCTGCTCGATACCCACTGAGACTGAAACCTTGGTTGGAATGAGAGCTTCTCCGGGCGAGTGTCTTTTTCATCCTTTGTCTCCCTCGTGAAGATGTGGCAGGAACTGATAGCTGGTATACTAGGGTCATAGACCCCTTATGTCAATACAGATACTTGGAGTTTCATTTATGCCGCTGACCAAAGAGGTTGTGCTGAATCAAGCGCAAGAGTCTTTGGCATCTCAGAAAAACCTACGCATCGCTACGGTTAATCCAGAGTATTTATTGGCAGGGCAGGGGAATGAGCGATTTCAGGAAAGTCTAAAAAAAGCCGATCTACGTCTAGTCGATGGCTTCGGTATTCAATTTGTAAGTTGGCTACGAGGAGTGCGCTTGTCTCGAGTGACGGGAGCGGAGCTTTTACCAGAGCTTCTCACTTTGTCAGAGCAACAAAATATTCCAGTGGTGATTTACAACAAGTCTGGGGGATTGAGTAGCGAGCAAGATATTACTCTGGTCCTAGAAAAAAAATATCCGCATCTTCAGGTGCACTATAATACAGAATTAATAGAATACAGCTTGGTTCTCTGTAATTATGGAGCACCGGAACAAGAATTACTTCTTGATACTCTGGAGACTCCTAGTATCAAGATAGGAGTTGGAGGAGCACTGGATTATCTGACGGGTAAACAATCACGAGCTCCATTGTTTCTCCAGAACAGTGGCCTCGAATGGCTTTGGCGACTCATTCACCAACCCAAGCGTCTTAAGCGCATATGGAGAGCGGTTGTTATTTTCCCTCTACGTGCACTATTCTCCAAATAATGCCATAATAGAGCCATATAAATGCAAAATATGTCTAATATTAAACCCCGAGTCCGTTTCGCACCATCTCCCACTGGTTATCTCCATGTGGGGGGTCTACGTACTGCTCTCTACAACTATCTCTTTGCTCATAAGCATGGGGGAACATATATTCTGCGTATCGAAGACACTGATCAATCTCGCTTGGTAGAGGATGCCACTTTGAAGCTAGTTCAGTCTCTTGATCATATGGGAGTCAGCGCTTCTGAAGGAGTGTTCTATGAAAAAGGCATAATAGAGAAAGGCGACAAAGGACCTTATCAACAATCTAAGCGTCTTTCAATTTATCGTGAGTATGTTGATAAGCTAGTAGCTAGTAGCCATGCTTACCCATGCTTTTGTACCGTTGAACGTCTTGATACTCTCCGTAAAGAACAGATGGCTAATAAGCAAGCTCCAAAATACGATAAACACTGTGCCAACTTATCAAAAGTTGATGTACAAACACTACTCGATGCCGAGGCTCCACATGTGATTCGTCTCGACGTCACTCCGGGTGTAGATATAACTTTCCAAGATCTGGTTCGTGGCGAAGTGCGTATCAATACCAAAGAAGTTGATGACCAAGTCCTACTTAAGACTGATGGTTTTCCGACCTACCATCTTGCCAATGTCGTCGACGACTATCTTATGGGCATCACCCATGTGATTCGTGGTGAGGAGTGGCTACCGAGTACACCGAAACATGTTTTGTTGTATCAGGCTTTTGGTTGGGATATCCCTGAGTTTGCTCATCTTCCATTACTTCTCAATCCTGACAAGAGCAAGCTCTCTAAGCGTCAGGGTGATGTAGCGGTAGAAGATTATCTCGCCAAAGGTTATCTCGAAGAAGCTCTTATCAATTTCGTCGCTCTTCTTGGTTGGAATCCGGGCGAAGGGAGTGTTCAAGAAATTTTCAGTTTAGAGGAACTCATTCAAGCCTTTGACCTTGCGCATGTCCATAAGGGGGGAGCAGTATTTGATCACAAGAAGCTCGATTGGATGAATAGCGAGTATATCAAGAAGCTTTCTCTTGATGAGCTCTATTCTCGTATCAAAGTCGGCGGCTGGTTCGCCAAAGAACTCATTGCAGAGGCACCAGAAAACATGCAAACCGAAGCGTATCTCAAGAAAGTTTTGGCCATCGAACAAGAACGTCTTTCACAACTCTCTCTAGTAGGAGATGAGAATCCTTTTTTCTTCCAAGAACACCTCACCTACGAAAAAAGTTTGCTTACCTGGAAAGAAAACACTGATGACATGACTCGAGAAGCTCTCACTAAGGCAATCAGTATCTTGGAAACTTTTTCAGATGATCAGTGGGAAGACAAAACTTTTATTGAAACCACTCTTCTTGAGGCAGCAGCGGATAAGAAGGGGGATTTCCTTTGGCCACTCCGTGTCGCTCTCTCTGGAGCCCAGAAATCACCTTCACCTTTTGAAATTCTCTTTGTTTTAGGTAAAGATACCTCTCTCAAGCGTCTCGAGACTGCCTTAGGGCTCTTCTAAAGCTTTTTGTGTCTAGTAAAAACTGGTTTTTCATGGTATAATCGATGTACTATGAAAGCTCAGAAACCGTTCTCTTCGCTACAATTTCTTCTTTTGCTGGTCATTGTCGGAGCAGGGGGTTTTGCTCTAGGTCAGGTGGCTGTTTACGGAGCAGACAGCGTTTCCCAATTGAGTAGTGATGCCAAGAAACGAGCTGATGACTTGCAAGCTCTTGATGACAAACTCAAAGCTCAAATCAAAGCCTACGAAAATATTATCGAACTCAAAAACCGTCAGGGAGCAACACTTGATGATCAGATCAAAGCCCTTGATGCCCAAGCAAGCAAACTCGAACTTGAGATAGAAGAAAACAAAAGGAAATCAGAAGCCCTACACAGTGATATCCAATCTCTCTCTTCTCGTGTAGCTGAGAAGACAGCACTTGTAGATCAGCAAAAGCAAATTCTTTCCGAGATCATGCGCCAGTACCAGTCGCAGTACTCAAGTGATATCTCACCTTTTCTCCTCACTGCTGATGAGAGTGTCTCATACTTCAATCAAAATTCTTGGAACAATGACTTAGGAGATAAACTAAGTGATATTTTGAGTTCCGTCAAAGACCTGCGTGAGGATCTCGTGAAAGAACAGGATGCCTTGGAGAATAAGAAGAAGCTAGCGGATACGCTTCAGAGCCAGCTGGCTGACCGTAATGACTATCTGGAGTCTACCAAGAACAACAAAGCAGCGTTGTTGAATAAGACGACAGCCGAGGCTGATAAGTATGAGAACCTAGTCGATGATCTTCAGAAACAGCGTGAAGAGATTGATTCTGAAATTGAAGATATCGAAGCCGGTAAGATCAATAGTCTAGCCGATCTCCCAAAGTACAAGAAAGGACTTCTCGATTATCCAGTAAAGAGTGTACGTATTAGTCAGGGATACGGTAAGACGAGTTTTTCTGGCAAAGCCTATGCTAGTGGTAAACACAATGGTCTCGACTTCGCTGGTTCTGCGGGAACTACTCTCATGGCTGCAGCCAGTGGCCGGGTAGTTGGTACAGGTGACCTCGGCAAATATGCCTATGGCCGCTGGGTAGCGATTGATCATGGGAATGGTATCGTGACGCTCTATGGTCACATGCGAAGAATCACTACTACTCGAGGAGCGACAGTCAAACAGGGTGACAAGATTGGAGAAATGGGAAGTACAGGATATTCTACCGGTACTCATGTTCACTTCACAGTATTTGCCGCGAGTTCATACGAACTTCTACCGTCCACCAAAGTCAAAGGCCTCCGCATCCCAGTTGGCGCTACGGTGAACCCAAGCGTGTACCTTCCTTAAAACCGTAGGATAATATGAAACACCTGATACGGACACGGTTTGCGAAAGATATTGTGGCGGAAGTACAGTTGCCTGAGAGGCAGACTGGTAAGATTGCTATTCTTGCTAGTGGTTTGCCATCCGCACCGCCGAAACGCTCTGTTTTTGAGTTTCTTATCAAACAAGGTTATGTAGTAATTGCCTTCCGCTATCGAGGGACTTGGGAAAGTGGAGGGACTTTCCTCAAGGAGTCTCCAGCTAAAGATGTAACTCTTATAGTAGATGAGCTCGCTAAGAAGGCGAGAATTATGGACTCATATAATCAGATAGCCATACCAATTACAGTGAAGCAGATTCACTTGTTCGGTAGTTCTTTTGGGGGACCAGCTGCACTTCTTAATTCTCATCTGCCTCTAGTAACCAAAGTGATAGCCCTTTCGCCAGTCATTGATTGGAATGAAGAAAGTGAGACTGAACCATTTGATTTCTTTGTCCGCTTTACTCGTGAAGGCTTCGGCTCTGCTTATCGCTTGGAGAATGACAAAGCTTGGCAGAAACTTCTTGATTCAGACATCTACGATCCGCTGAGTAAACACAAGGGGATTGATGGAAAAAAAGTCTTCATTATCGGTACTGGAGATGACGAGATCACACCAAGTATATTGATCCCAGAGCTTGCAGTGCTTACAGGAGCTCAGTTCTATATCAAGCCCAAGGGAGGGCACCTGGGGTTCACTCATTTGACGCAGCAGTTTTACTGGAATAAGATTGAAGCGTTTCTCAAAAAGAGATAGCAGATTTTTTGACAGGACAAAAGGGGATTATCTCATGCCAGATGAACCGCGAATTCATCCGATCAATATTGATCACCTACCAGACGATGCTCGTGAATTAGGAAGGATGGTAGCAGGCTTGCGCTACGATGCTTTGCTACAATTCATGAATGGTTTACTCAATGGTATCAATATTGATGCCAGTAAGGACTTCTATGCTGGTAAGCAACAATTAGCATTTATCGGTGATGATATGAGGAAGTCCCTCTATCCGTTTATTGAAAATCTCGAGAGAGCCTGGAAAATTTCCAAGCCGTACATGGCTGAAGAACTCGAAGTGATACCCGAGGTTCACTAATTTTTTTGAGTCACAGATTGAATGATGCAAGGCATCAAGATATCTGTGAGGAAAAGGGGTCGGGAAAAACATTTGTTTTTCCCGGGGCGGAGAGCAGTGAGATTCGAACGCTGAGAACCAAGGGTTCTTAGAAAATAAATAAAAATATTTATTTCTGACTCCCCTGTTATTTTTCACAAAAATAGGGGAGTCTTTTTTATTTTGATTTTGAGAGATTATAGATATACATATATGTATCTCAATCTTCGAAAAAAGAAAAATAAAAAAACAACACTCGAAATGACTTCGGTGGGGTGGTATGTAGGTATTACTTTTCTGACCCAAAATTGTCACAAACGATTTAAATGATCAAAAAATAACGACTTAGAAGTGATTATTAACGATTTGCCTTATTAGAAGCTTTTCCTTATATATAATGTCGCATAAGTTATATAAGGCGACATAATATATATCAACACCCTATCAAATAAAGCTTAAAATTGTGATGTCTAAAAAAGATGGAGTTTTTGAAAAAAATAATGAGAGAGAATTTTTCTCTGGAGAAGTTAGGGAGGGATATTTTTTCGGAAAAAAGTGGTACGTAGGTATTACTTCAAAACGTCAAAAACCATCGTCCTGAAAAAGAGCTTTTTTTTGAGTCCCCTATCAAAACGTTTTTGGAATAAAAAAGGTGGTAGGGAGACAAATTTCTCCCACCACCTCGTTATTGATCGCCACCCTCTATTCTTGAAAATTCTAGAGAGCTTTTTCTGACCAGGGAACGAACAGTTCATAGAGTTCGCTATGGATTTCTTCCAGCTCCTCATCAGAGGTAGCTGTGGGATCTTTTTCCTGGTTACTATAATGAAGCCCTCGAACATCGTTTTGTGTTATTACACCCGCGATGACTGGCTCTGCCTGAGGCACAGATAGTATATTCATTGTCTCCCCTTCCTCTCTAAAAAAATGGAACCCTCATTCCAAAATGTCTTTACCTGGCTCCGTAGCCCCAGGGAATAACTTCCTTTTGCTGCTGTTCCGGAGTGTAACGATGAGACTTTGATGTCTCATGTTTTTGGGTATTACTGCGAGCCTTGTTCATAGGGGCAGCACCTGTTCCAGACATAGGACTCTCCCTTATTGCATCACCTAAGAAGGCTTAAGCGAATATCGGTATCATACTACATAAATACTATTCTGTCAATAGAGAGAGTTAGGCTAGAACTGGTACAATAAGAATACCTTCTAGAAGCCCTAAAATTGCCTCTAAAAGCCTTATTATGCGGATATCGTACTCGAGCTTAGAAACGTACAAAAACTGCCCCTTGAAGTACAAATTCAAGCATATTGATCGTGTTCCAGAACCTAAGTCCAAGGAGGCTCAATTCGGGACTTTGATCCACAGTGTGCTCAATTATGTCCACACACCTACCCTCGTACCACCTACCCTCGAACAAGCTCTCAACTACTTCGTAACTGGCTGGAAACCAGAAGTCTATGAAGATGATATCGAGGAAAGAAGCGCTTTTACCCAGGGCATTCAGATGATTCAGCGCTATTATGAAAACACTGATATTGCGAGTGCCAACATTGTCGATCTCGAGAGTCGTTTCGCCATAGAAATCGGTAATGTCGAAACTGGCATTCACACGGTTTCGGGTATCATCGATCGTATCGACAAAACTAAAGATGGTTATGAGATTATCGATTACAAGACAGCTCGTAAGATGCCATCACAGGATAAGGTAGACAATGATATTCAGCTCTCCATTTACCTCAAAGCTTTTCTTGAGCGCTACCCTAAGGAAAAAGAAAATCTCGATAAGATCACCGTCAGTCTCTACTATCTCAAACACGGAGTGAAGTTGAGCTCCAAGCGTACCCAAAAAGACCTTGAACGTCTCGAAGCACAATTCCTCCACGTAATTGAAGCTATTGAGAAGGCAGAATTCGAACCCATTCTCTCGCCATTGTGTGATTGGTGTGGGTATAAGAGGATCTGTCCGTTGTGGAAACATCAGTACAAAGATGAACGTAAAATGGATAGCGAAGAAGCAGAAGCGGCTATCGGTGAATATATCAATCTCAAGAAAAAAATTACCGCTGAGAGGCAAGAGCTTACCAAGCTGCAGTCACAGATTCTTGAATACATGGAGAACGAAGAAGTTGATCGTGTGTTTGGTGAAGACGGTATTATTGCGAGGAGTTTACGAACGACGTATAAATATGATGAGCAAAAACTACGTGATATTCTCGAGCCTCTTGATAAATGGGAAGCCGTACTCAAGGTCGATGGCGTAGCGCTTCGGAATATCCTAGCTACTCTCCCCACTCGTACACAAGAAGAAGCAGCTCTGGCCAAAGCAGTTGAGAAACAAAGCGTCAGTCTTTCGGTCAAGAAAGGTAAGTTTGAAATCGAAGAAGAAACCAATGAATAAAATTATGGATACTGTATGGCAGTGGCTTGAGAAAATTTTCGGTAATGGAAGAATAGCGCTTCCACCTGATCGTAATGTGGTCTACAGTAAGCCCGGCTGTGAACACTGCGCGCGTGCCAAAGAACTGTTGGCTGCTAAGAATATTTCTTATGAAGAACGCACGCTTATTAATAAAAAACATCGTCACGATTTGATGATCTTGATGCAAGAGCGAGGAATCAACTCTCAAAACATCACCACCCCCCAAATATGGTTCAAGGGAGAATATATTGGAGGGGCTAATGAGCTTGAACAATACCTTCTTAAATTCTAATTTAAGAGAAAATAAAAAAAGCAGCCCCAGAAGATTTCATTCAAAATCTCTGGGGCTCTGATGCTTTTTGGTGTAGCAACTACTCGAGGCAGCCGCTATTTAATTCTTCCCACTGATCCTCAATTGAAGGACCAGAGTTTTTGTTTTGATGGTCACGCTGACCACTATCGCAACGACAACTTCCATTCACCAGACAGCCGCAACTTGAGCAGGTACGCCCAATTACGAAGGCTGGTACAGGAGTTTGTATATTTGGTTGCTGCCACATTTCGAAACTCCTTTCATCCATGTGTAACTTAATTATACACCATAGAAAGGAATTTGTCAAGAATAGTTCTCAAAGCCCTTTATCTATAGTGTTTACGAACGATAGACTGCTTCGATATTATTACCATCAGGGTCAAGTACGAAGGCACCATAGTAGTTGGGGCCATACTGAGGACGTGGTCCTGGCGCACCATTGCATTTGCCGCCAGCGAGCAGGCCTGCTTCGTGAAATTCCTGAACCACCTTTTCACTTGGAGCTCGAAAAGCAATATGGCACTTAGCTCGCTCCCCTTCTCCGGACAACCAGAGGCGTGTTTCTTTGTTTTCGCCAAATGAACAACCAGTAATTCCTATACCGAAATTAGCCACATCCTCCATGCTGAAGATGCGTTCGTAACCCAAAGGTTTGAGGGTAGCCAGATAAAAATCATGGCTTGTTTGGAGATTGCTTACATTGAGTGAAATATGATCGATCATATGGGTCAGGCTATCTTTTTAGTAAAGTATGGCAGGGAGTGCGCTTTTTGGGAAACCTTGGTGTAGAGTTCTGTCAGGAGAGGCCAGCCCTGTTTTTCTAACCAAACGAGTTGCTGGTTTTTCTGTTCGATGATTTGTTCAGGTGGGATTTGGAGCCTTTCGAAAATCTCTCCCCCATTTTGGATTTGAGTTAGGCCAGGCATGATCTTGTCGATTACTTTGACGAAACGAGCCTCGGGCTCTGTCTGAGCTTCATATTTTTCAATAGCCTCACCTATCCACGGAAACAACTCATCGTACTCACTTTTGATACGCAGTAGGGCCTGATGTTCTCGAACCTCTTTCTCACTTTTATCGAGCATGCCGAGAGTAGCGGTATCACCAGCGTAGACTTCGACAAAATCATGGACAAGAGCGTACTCAGCTACTTTGCCGCGATCGAGCTCTGGTGCACAATGATCACGCAGCACACAAGCCACCATGCCAAGCATAAAGGTATGATCAGTGTCTGATTCTAGAGTTTTGCCATCGGGATAAGTCGTGAAGCGAAATGTTTCACCATAGCGGAAAGAAAGCGCTGAGAGTTCGAGCAGTTTCGTAAATATCTCATCAGTAGTCGGTGATGGAGTCTTCATATAACTAGTATAAACAAAAAAACCACCCCTTGCGAGAATGCTCTATTTTTGGCTCATGTACTTCTTTCGGAGAGGCTCATCGAAGTGTTCAAGAGAATAGCGAAGAGCAGTCCGTGGTAATGTGCTGGCATATTGATTCAGGAAGGATCTTAGGGTCTTTTGTCCGCAGTATTTACCGACTTCGCGGAGCATCCAGCCTACAGCTTTGTGCATGAGGTCTTCGCTATCGTTGAGGAGTAACTCTCCTAGTACGAATGTGGGTTTCGGGTTCTTAGCCTGGATGAAAGCCCAAGTAGCAACCATGGCGATACGGCGTTCCCAGAGGTTTTTTGAGCGAGCTAGTTTCTTCAGGAGCACGAGAGCTTGTTTCTCATTTTTGTACTGTAACAGAAAGTTACCGAGGATGTAGTGAGCGCTGGCATCCACTAGGTCCCAGTTGTTGATCCATCGTGTGTTAGCAAGATACAGATCGGTAATGATTTTCTGTACTCTAGGGGTGCCCTCTGTGTACTGTCTCGTTAAAAGCATGAGAGCGGTGTGGCGAAATTCATGTTCTTTGGATTGGAGAAGAGCGATAGTGTCAGTAAGAGGAAGATCCTGATATTTCTTCGCAAGAGTGCGTTGCTCGGGTACGGTGAGACCAAGGAATATATCCCCGGCTCCATACTGACCTGGAGCAGTCTTAAAAAAGCGCATGGAGTTAGCTGCTTTTTCTTTGTTGCCAAGAGCACAGAGTTCTTTTTTGAGTTTAGCAAGAGAGTTCATGAGCTAAAATTCTTTACTCTCACCTTCGAGTAGATCTACAAACTCTATCCCGAGTGGTTCGAGAAGCATGGTTGGGATACGGCGAGTAGGACCGAGTTGTTGTTCTTGGCGAAGCATACCGTCATGGACAGGGAAAGCTTTTTTGGGCTTCACTTCTTTGGCATAGCCTATCGCTTCTGAGAGCTTCATCCAGGGTCCAGCTATAGGAAGGGCAAGAATATCTACGGGTAAAAGAGGTAGCTCAAAGGAATCGCCGGGGTAGAAAAATTGATCATTGACCAAGAAACCGGTGTTCTGGACAGGCGGAAGATCTGGGTGGATGCAGGCATGAGCACTCCCGATACTTTGAATGTTGATATTTTTGCGAGTGTGAACTTCACCAGAAGTGATGCTGGTCCATGGAATACGAGCAACATCCAAGAGTTTACCAACCCCTTCGTGAGTAATGATCTCTGCTTCAGGATTTTTGGCACGGATAATATGAAGTGAATCGATATGACAGTGATCAGCATGCTCATGAGTGAGGAGTATGATATCAATACCAGTTTGTAGTGGACACTCATTATAATTTCCTGGATCTGTAAGTAGAGTCAGCTCCCCTACATTGAGCAATAAGCAGCAGTGACCAAACTTAGTGATTTTCATATTATTCTAGTTGACTACCAATTTTATAACCGATATAGATACCTAAGAAACCACCGAGAGTACTGAAGAGAATAGACCAACCAGAAAAAGCACTCCCACCCCAAAGGAGTGGTATATAGCCACCGAGGAGTGAACCGACAAAAAGAAAAAGCAAAATCAGTTTTTTGGTCATGTACTTAGTATATCAAAAAAGCTCCCCAAAGGCTTTCAATCTATGCTATCGTGACCTATATGAAGCAAAAATTCTACGATGTTATTGTCATAGGAGGTGGACCAGCTGGTATGATGGCAGCCGGGAGAGCAGCGGAATGTGGCGCTCATGTTTTGCTGTTGGAGAAAAACGATTCTCTAGGGAAGAAGCTCCTCATCACCGGAGGTGGCCGATCTAATATCACCAATGCTGAGTTTGATCAGCATCTCTTTTTGGCCAAGTTTGATAATGCTACCAAGTTTCTTTTCTCCCCTCTATCGCGTTTTGGTGTCCAGGATACGCTAGACTTTTTCAAAGCTCTGGGTATGCCTACCAAAGTCGAAGCTGAGAAACGTGTTTTCCCCGCTAGCGACAGTGCGCAGTCAGTCTGGGATGCTCTCGTCAAATATATGCAAAAAGGTCAAGTGACCATACTTCCTCATAAAGAGATGGTTGGTTTCGAATTCACAGAAACAGCGATTACAGGGGTCAGAATCAAGAATGGGGAAGTATACCAAGCTAAGGCCTATATCCTCGCCACAGGAGGCAAATCGAGGCCAGAAACGGGTTCTACGGGTGAGGGCTTTAGGTGGCTTAAGACACTGGGTCACAAAGTCAACAATTCTCGTCCTGCTCTGGTGCCACTTCGGGTTCGAGAAAGTTGGGTGCATAATCTCTCGGGACTGAGTTTTACTGATGTGAAGCTGAGTTTCTTCCATCTAGGTCAGAAGCAAGAAAGTAAAAGAGGCAAGCTCCTTTTCACTCATTTTGGTCTGAGTGGTCCTCTTGTACTTAATATGAGTAAGAGTATTAGTGAATTTCTTCAGTATGGGGAAGTTTTGGTAAGTATTGATATTCTTCCGCGTACGAATGCTGGAGAGTCTGATAAACAGATCCAAGAAATTTTTGAGAACGTAAAGAATAAGCAAATCAAGAATGTCCTCGATAGTCTTGTCCCTCCCCTGTTGGTACCAGCCCTTCTCGATCTTGCCAAGATAGATCCAAACAAACAAGTGAACAGTGTGACACGCGATGAGAGATTACGATTGGTAGAAAAGATCAAAAACATGACTATGACAGTCACGGCGCTCATGGGTGTCGATAAAGCCGTGGTGACCAGCGGAGGTATTGCTCTTGAGGAAGTTGATTTTCGCACTATGCAATCACGGCTCTATCCGAATCTCTATGTTGTCGGTGATATTCTCAATATTGATCGACCATCGGGTGGCTATAGTCTCCAGCTATGTTGGACTACTGGTTTCGTGGCGGGTACTTCAGCTGCTGGAAAAAATTAGTATAAAAACAAAATGCCACCCTAATTGACCGGGGTGGCTCGGTTATGTTTTGGAAGAATCTTGCGCGGCAAGATCAAGCAGTTTTCCGAAAAGAGTTTCTAGAATTTCCGCTCCATTGACGAGGTCTTTGTTTGGTAACCGATAGTTGCCGGCAAGTAATTGCTCAGCAATTTTCCTTTCCAGGGCGAGGTGAGCGATTTTTATCATCTCATCAATACCATTGGGATGAGGAGGTTTTTTTGTCGGCCAACCCACTTCGTAATAGTAGATCTCCAAACAAAGAAAAACACATTCATCGCAAATGCTAGCGCTTTCAGAAACAACCATTTTTCGAACATCTTCTAACTTTTTGTCACAAAACGAACAACTAATAGTGACCCTTTTCTTTCCGTGATTCACCACATCGCTTGATGATGAACTTTGTTTCGATGTTTTCGGAGGTTCCCTACTATTAGCAGAGGAATCATTGTCATTAGCATGTTTCATCGAAGATCTCCGATCAAGGTCTGAGCATTTTGGATACCCAGTCGAAGGCTGACTCAATACTCTCGTGAGTTTCCATGGGTCGATACGGTCGAGAGATATCATCACTCGATGTGAAATTGGAAACCCCGATAGGACCTCTCTTATCACGAAATCTACATTCGAGTAGTAGATAGTGTTTATCGATGATGACGTCAAGTTCCTGACGGCTCTGACGTTGCTTGGGTTGAGAAAGCTGGAGTCTAGCATCAGGAAATTCTTTAGCAATACGTTTCTTGAGGACACTTAACGCACTCTCTTGTTCCATTGATTTATTCTCCTTCAGTTCGTAGGGTTACATCAATTCGATCGAGGCCGCAGCGAATCAATCGCTGTTGCCACAACAGAAATCTGTTCACGAAATACCTCTGTTTCACAGAATGAAGCTGTCACACTTGGGTCCTCGATATAGAGTGAATACCAAGGAAGTATAAAGTGAGCATGAACGAGAAACGGAGTGGCTCCGCCCATAGGATACATATCCGCAATGACGGAATCAGTATCACCATGAGTTTCCATAAGATGTCGTTCCAGCACTAGCCAGCTGTGGTCACAGCCTTTGGAGAAATGACCATCCACGCACTCTACGGGATAGTTTTCTGCAAAAGCACGGCAGATGACGTGGCAGGAAACGGGATTATGGAATTTAAATTCAGGTAATAATTCGAAGATGGTCCTCATTTCTTGAAACATCTGGAATTGTTCCAGGGAGATACTCCCTGTTTTTAGTGCGTAAGGTTGCATAGGAAGCCTCCTTTTAAGTTGTTAAAGCAGAGAGTATTAATCCAGGCTTTCATAGATAGGTATAAGAACTGCAAAGATATTGACGGGATCCATATCTCCGCAGCCACTTCCGAGAAAGCTATCGATATCCATCTTTTCACTTACTTCTGCATCGGTAAGATGATAAAGGAAGTCTGAGAATGGCTTGGATTTAAACTTCTCTATCTCAGCCATTTGATATACGATTTGTCCTATGAAACTATCACTAGGCACAAATTCTATAAGCACTTCGTTGAGAGTCCATTCGAGCGCTTGGGAAATTTTTTCTAAAAGTTCCCGCGCTCTTACAACATTCGGATCATTACTCATAATCCTTTTCCTTCCGATTTTGTTTGTTGTTAAAGAATAAATAAAAATAGCCCACAAAAGGCTATTTGTCAATGCTTGAGTATTAAAGTTAAAGTCTTCTTATCTCAGGATTGGTATAACAGTATTTGAAACAGAAAACCCACCGAGCGGAAGGTTTTCCGTTTGGTGGGTAATTTTGGCTGTAAGCGATTTACACCCTAATGCAGGCACCGTCAGCTGCCATATTATAGTAAGCAGCGAAACGTGGATGATCTGGATCAAAAACTGAACCACAACTATCACAGATACATCTCAGCATGAATTTATCTTTTCCTGCATCGCGGGAAAAAGAACCCCAGCCGACGCCTGACCCTTGACCTGGGTTGCAAACTTCGATTTCAAGAGTGCTACCGCAGTGACACTTCTGATTAGTAAGAACTTTTGCCATTTGAACCTCCACTTTATGACTACGTTGAGGAATAAATAAAAATAGCCCACAAAAAGCTATTTGTCAATGCTGTATAAAGTAGATGTCCATTTTTTAAAGGAAGAAAAAGGCGACCGTACAATTAAGTAAGATCGCCGATGTACTTTCGATGAAAGCTTTTTGGACTTAGTGATTTAGAGTATTCTCCGCACCAGAGGTCATCACAAGAAGAAAATGATAGATAACAATGGCGATACAACCACTTGCAGAGATGAGATACGAATCTCTCTGCTTTTCAGCAATGTGATTGGAGGCTTTTGAGCTCAGGATATTCCTTGCGATGGCTATCACCAACACAAAGAACATAGCCGTGAACATCTTGTAGAAATCCATTATGCTACTCCCCTTCTTTCTTCACCCACAAATTCTTAAAAAACCGTAAACCGCACTCTAGCCAAAAAATGACCGATGGTCAAGATTAGAAACTGTCCAGGATTTTGACAGATCTTTTGATAGCTACAAACCCATAACCCCATAGAAAGGGAAGCCAGAGTGGCATCAGTCCAAAGAGGCTATTCCTAAGGAAAACCTCAACCCCTGTACTGATAAATAGATATTCAGAAAGCACCATTATTAAAAATCCAAATATGAAGATATACAGATCACTTTTCTCATATTTTATGAAAAATAATACGACTATTAATATCGTATACACTAAAGTTAATAAGTAATCATCCTTGATGAAAGGAATCAGTCCAACCATTAATATAACCGGTAGCGCATTAAGAATGATTGAGTATATTTTTTGCATAAATGTATTTACCGGAATTGTAAACGTAGTATATCAAGAAAAAGTTGAAAGCCCTCGTATCTTGATAGATAGGAGGGCTTCCGGATCAGGCATACGCACTCTTTGAGACGCCTTTATTGTATATACTTGAGAGATGGTTTTGTCAATAGTTGAGACTCTGGGATGAAGTTGGAATGTTTTTACTTAATGACTAATGAGTTTTGAGACTTTGTTGGCCACTTCTTCAGGAGTTGAATTTGAAGTATCTATGACTACCCAACCTTCTTCGATACACTCTTTCCTCATGATGTCGCAGTAGTAAACATTACTCTCAATAAATTCAGTTACTGGCTTACCAATAACTTTTTTTGTTTCATCAAAAACTCCATTTACACTGTATCGTCCCATCAATCGTTTACGAATTGTTTCTGAATCAGCATCTAAGAGTATTGTTTTTATTTCAGGAGTATTTTCAGTCGAAGCTTCTTCAAAGTCACTTCTTTTTACAAAACCACAGATAATAGTAGAGATATTTTCTTGTGCAGATAACTCCCCTACCTCGAGCCATTTCTTCACTTCTGATTTTCGCCAGTTACGATCTGCTCCATCAGGTACTCCTCTTTCATCAAAATCTCGAACATCAAATTTATCACTCGATAACAAGTTTTTTAAATGAGGAATAAGAGAAGATTTTCCTACTCCACATACTCCACTTATAAAATAGATTTTTGGTTGCATAATTTTGTCAGTTGGCGCTATGGGATGATTTTGGAACTATTTTAAGTACTTATGAAAGGCTTCAGGAGTGAGATTAATTAGTCCAGAATCGCGTGCAATCGGTAAATCAGTCATTTCTTCGCCCATCCACGAGAATGGGATAAAAGATGTCGCCTCCCTTTCAGAATCAAACTCTACTTCTACTCTAACTAACCCTTCAAATCTACCATGGTATATCTGGATAGCAATATCAGGGTTAGTGGAAATGTTATAGCGATCACGAAGTATTACTTCAGACCCTTTTTGTTTTAGGTTATCAAATTCTTCTTTTTCTATTTCTTTTTTCTCTCGAGTCCTTTCTAAAGAGGAAATGACTTCCTTTTCTTCATAAAAATAAGCGTTGTTAACATTGGAAATTCGAATCTCTTTTCCATCTTCTGCTTCTAAGAAATATCGTTCATATTTAATTGGCTGAATACAAGATAAGTCTGGCATTTCTTTAATAAAGAATTTTCTTTCAATTTCATTTCTCATAATTTTGTGAGTTGGGTCTATGGGACCTGTCTCGACTGCGTCAGCCAAGGCGGACGATGTTGGAACTTATTTGGCCGAACAAGGCCTCCAGCACCATATCAAAGCCTGGTAAGAGATCTAGCTTCTTAGCTTCTTCAATTGTAGCCCATTTGTACTCCTCTGCTTCCCAATCAAGCTTCACATCTTTTTTACTTTTCAGCGTAACTAAGACAGGATGCACAATCCAAGTTTTTTTATATTTCTTCTCTTCTTGATCAAAGATCTGACCGAGTCTAATTGAGGAGATATCTTTTTCTTGTAGACCGAGTTCTTCTTTTACTTCTTGAAGTACTTTTTCTCTTAGATTTTTATGATCATCAAGAAAACCAGAAATCCCATTCCAATATCCTGGATAGAGTTTCATTTGACTGTTTCTTTTGACCAAAAGAATTTGAGAACGATATTTTACAACGCAATTAACAACTGGTGCCCAACGAACATTCGTAAAATCAACTTGATTTTTTCTCGGTTTAAATTCTTTTACTTTTTTCATAAAAATATTTGTTGGGTCTATGGGACGATGCCTGCCCGTCCGTAGTGGAACGAAGGAGGGTTGGAACCTTTTTAGTATATCAGAAATCAAAAAGCCCCCGAATCCGTTGATCCGAGGGCGCCCATTCGAGGCTAGTTGGGCGAAGCCTTTATTGATTCAGCGGAAAGCTTCTAGAGCACGAGTGACCAGCTTATTCAGCTGGAACATGATAGGAGGCTTCGTTGCCTTAATGTTTTCAAGATCAAGCACTATGAAGCACATCTCGCTCTTCATAAGGTTTTCTTGCGGTATTACCCCGCTTTTCAGTGTGCTTACCCCCTCTGACTCCAGAAACGCTTTCAGATCGTACCTCTTGTTGTCGAAGGTACCCTTATCGAGATCACCATCAAAGAGGAGAACAAAAGGAAGGTTTCCGCTGTACTTGGCGGTCTGGAAAGCTCGACTGAAAATGGAAGTATCTCGATAAATCACCACTTCAGTATCAGGCTGTCCCAAGCTCATTTTCAGACCTAATTTAAAACTTGCCTGAGATGTCGGATGGTTCTCGTCCCAATGTGCTTGAGAGAAAAGGCACCAGATATCACTTTTCATGAGGAACTCCTTGTCCAGTTGTTTATTGCAAAAAGACACTAAAAAATACCACTTTACGTGGTAGCTGTCAATACTGTTGAGACTATGGGATCCGGCCTCGGCTTCGCCTCAGCGAGACGAGCTTGTCTCGACTGGCGTCAGCCAAGGCTGGTGAAATTGGAACTTATCTTTTATAGCAATGTTTAATCCACCACTTTTTCAGTATAGGTAAAGATTGTGTGGAAAGAAAATAACCAATAACAGGAATAAATGCATTTCTCAGAGGATTATCATTACCGATAACAGTGAACGCGCCATAAGCAATTACATAAGTAAGAGACATTATTGAAATAATTCTAAAAGCACTTATTTCCCACGCCTTACTTGCTTCTACTTGAGAGTTTCTTTTTTCAATTATTGCTAAACGTTCTTCTATTGTCATAAATTTATTTGTTGGGTCTATGGGACCTGTCTCGACTGCGTCAGCCAAGGCGGGCGATGTTGGTACCTATTTAGTATATCAGAAATCAACTATTGACAAAGTATAAAAAGTATGCTAATATGTTGCCATCGCTCAGTGAGCGGGTCACTTAGGAATTAGCTCTGATTCCCATCACCAATCTTCCGGAATACTCCGGTTGGTGTGATCCAATTATGGAAGTGAGAAGTCTCCAGAAAGGAGATAAACATGAGCCCGTACATTTTGAACCTGACCAATCACCTCATCAGCAAGCATCGTTATGATGAATTCCTGACGAAGGTGAATCTAGCCTTGACACATCCAAATCTTCGGATTCGTGAGCTCAGGGCGAGTCTCGAAGTCCAAGCCCTCCAAGACATGAAAGCCGAAACCCTCGGCAAGATCATGCGAGAGCTCGACATCGGCGACGTGATGGCAACGAAGGACGAGATATTCCAGCATGTTGGCTTCTCAGGTGACTGCGAAGATATGCTTCGCGAGCTGGTAGCCACCTGTCTGGCTTTCACCATTTCCGAACGCATTTTGCAGACGGAAGGTCATCTTCCTTGCTACCGACGCAAGGCGGCCTAAATAGGTTAGTAAGAAAATCAAAAGCGCTCCCCGAAAATTGAGTAAGGGGGCGCTTTTAAAATTGTCAGTTGGGTCTATGGGACCTGTCTCGACTGCGTCAGCCAAGGCGGGCGATGTTGAACCTTTCCTTAGTTAGAGCCTAATGAGCAGGCGGAATCTCTTTAATCCACAAATCCTTCTTATCCTCTGGATTTCCATAATTATAATTAACAGTGATTTCCTCGTCCGGAGCAATATCTTTAAGAGCAACAAAATCAATCCACCCCTCGTCTAGTCGTTTTTTATAGGTAGAATTTGGTTCGTAGGAGTGATTGTAAAGCGAGCCAAATCCTAGAGCGATAGCCGAACGATCTTCAGGTTCATTTAGAAAGTAGTAGTTTAAAAGAGTCGTCTTTTTCGCCAGAGGATAGTCTTCCTCAGTAAGATAGATAATTGGGCAACTTTCAATTAATTCACCTTGTTTGATGGCTTTTTCGGCAAATACACCTCGCTCGGCGTTCGGAATCTTTGAATCTGCTAGGTATATTTTATTGCTAGGTAATATTTTCATATCTAAATTTATTTGTTGAGGTTATGGGATGATGCCTGCCCGTCCGTAATGAAGTGAAGGAGGGTTGGAAACTTTATTCGGTCTAATCGTTGACCGGATCATCTAATATGACCGATACTTTCTCAAGCAATTCTTTTTCATTCATCTCTAAAAGCTCTGCAAGTCTCAGTGTATTAATGAGGGATTTTGCAACATTTATTTTTAAGGACTCAAAATCTGCTTCTTCTCCATGATCTGTATCTTCACTTGTAGCAGCAATTTTTCCAGCTGTTTTTGCGTAGTGAAGTGCTGAATGTTTTATAGCAAAACGGAGGATCTCTTCTCGAGAAGCATCCTGTATTTCTGGATATTTATCGCCGTTAAATTTATGCTTTTCGGCAATGTATTGAATGAGTGAATCTAAGTTATTTTCCATAATTTTGTCAGTTGAGGCTATGGGACGATGTTGGAATCTATTTGGCTCAAGTACCTAGTCTTCCTCCCACTTAACAGGAGTAATCCTATTCTCTTCCCAATCCGTTTTAAGAATGGCGTACCCTACGCAATCATGGAGATTTCCTTGATCATCAGGCCAAGATGAACGAGGTTGAGATTCTTTTACAAAACCAGCTTTTTGAAATACCTTTCGCATACCCTGGTTATCAATTCTTGTGTAGCCTTCGATTCTATTAATCTTTGGGCAATTTTCAAAGATATATTTACTTAACCAATTTAGTGTAGCTGTTCCGATCCCTTTCCCCTGCATTTTCTCAGAAATACGAATATCAAAAAGTGGCGTATCATCATCTAGATCATATATACGAATAAAACCAACTTTTTCTTCATCGACTTCTATCCAAAATGTTTCGACACCTTCTTTATCGTAGTAACCACTCTCAGTTTTTTCATTTACGCTTTCAATTGTACAAGTTGATTCTCTGTGGAATGACCAACTTTGTGAAGACAAAAAATTAGCTAAATCTTTTGCATCGCTTGATTGATATTTTTTAAAGTCAATACTCATAATTTTGTGTTGAGATTATGGGATGAGGTTGGAACTTATTTAGCTAATTCTTAGCTTATACCGTCGCGGCATCACTTTCTTTTGGTGCCAGTATCTGAGCTTGTTGGCCTTGCTCTATTTCAGCTACAGTTCGTAATTTTTTGTAGTCAATCACCAGCTTTCCAGCCTGCTCTTTGGCATACTCTGGTGGGTTCAAAGAAAGATGAAATTCTGTTCCCTCTCCTAGTTCTTTAACTAAAGCCGTTGTCGCAACTACAAATCTTGTTTGTATTTCTTCAGATGTTCCGCCGTTCAATTCTTTGATTTCTTCCTCGACTAGTGTTTTAATATTTTCTCTTATGAAATTAGTAAGCCAATTCTCTTTATATTCTTCGAGAGATAAGACATCGATAGCTTTATCTTCTCGGAGACTTTTTTTCTGTAGGTTCTCTAACGCAAGCTTTGCAGTTTGATAGCTTATTTCTGCTTCTTTTGATGAAAAATATTCTTTTTCTGCTTTAAGATATTCTTGAGCCACTTTTAAACAAGCTAAGAAATATCTGTATGCAAAGTATCCTGTTACTAAAATTTCATACCAACTACTACCCTTGTCAAAATCACAAAACTTTATTTCCCCATCAATTTGAAAGCTTTTAAAGAGAGTATTGATTCTACCATTAAACTGGCTAAGTTCCTCCAAACTAACTAATTTTTTTGGAAGCTTTACATTAATAATTTGTTCATCCTGTTCATCAACCATGTCTTCTAAAATTGAATAGAAAAGGGGTAGCTTCTCATTTATCTTCCCTATATATGCACTAAAAGTATTAAAGTCGGCTAACTCCATAATGGCAACGCTTTCTTTCGGATACTTGCTTATTATTGTTTGAAGTTGATCCTTAGAAAGATCATTCCAATCAAATCTAGCGATAATCTCAAGAGCATCTAAAAGGTCTCCGTAGTTTAAAACTTTTTGAGCTTGCTCTGCATACAGGGGTTCATTTTGAATTGAAAGGATTCCTTTGGTTGATATCACCTCATCGAGCTTCTGTTTAATTTCTCCTAGACGCATATAAGTATTAATTAGAAATAAATCATTTAATTGTAGCAAAGATAGTATATTTCTGCTATTATTTTAAGTAACAATTTAATTGACCTAAACTTTAGTTTTACTAAAGCATGGTCTGAAATCCTAAGCAATAAAAACGGTCTCGCGATCGGTACTTATTGCTTAGGTCAATAATCGAAAGGTTATTGGATATCCCGAAAGGGCTGTCGCCATCGTGGGACCTTTTTTGCTATCTAAAAATATGAACACAAAATCAGTAAATCATGTTCTCTATGTTAGAAATCACTCCCTTCTCACTAACTCTGAAAAGAAGTTTTACTCCGTTCTTGTAGACATTCTCCCAGGTGCTTATATTCTTTTTTCTAAGGTTCGTATACCTGATATTGTCCATCTTCCCCCGTGGTATAAGCGCTACCAATGGTCAATCTATTGGTGGGATAGGATTCAAGCGAAACATGTAGACTTTCTTGTTTGCGATAAAAAGACTTTTGCCCCACTGCTAGTGATTGAAGTTGACGATCCTTCTCATGAAAGAGCTGACAGAAAGAAAAGAGACAATCTAGTAGACTTTGTTTTTAAAAAAGCTGACTTACCAATCATTCATATCAATAATGAATCTTTAGAAAAAGAAAACTTTAAAGAAAGTATTTTAAAGCACTTCTAAATCAGCAATCTTTTGATCGCTATATTGATTAAAGATCAGGCCAGTATAAATTTTATTCCAAGTGTTATTTTTTATCGAAACAGTGAGACATCCTTCGCTCACTCTCCCCAAATGGAGATAATAACCCTCTTTCAAAAAGGGGTGTGTAATTTCAAACCAGGTTTCAGCAAATCTTGATCCTTCAAGTTTTTCATTTAGGTAAGCTCTTTTTGTTTTTTTAATGTGAGGGTATTTTGGGCATTCTATAGTGTAAGTTCCTTTCTGAAAAATTGGTAAAAAACTATCTACTAAACTATACGTAATACCGAGATTTGTTGTAATTGTACGATTCCTTTGGTTCAAGTATATTTTATTTATAACTTTTACTTTTGGTAACTCAGATTTTAGTGAGTTTAAAAAATGAAAACTTTGATAGTTGCTTCTTAAGGATTCTCCCTTGTAGAATCCATTAGTTATGGTATAGGTATCCCCATTTAATTCTAAAGATGTTCCGCAGGGAATTACTACAGAATCCCCTCGATTGAGATTAACAGATAGCCAACCCTTATTGAATGCATCTAAGGCATTAACCACGTAAAATTTCTTCGATTTCATCAGGTGGCAATATTTTTGTATAGCACTCGAGAACTACCGCAGCATATTCGTCACTATTATTGTGCCTCTTGATTATAGGAACTAATTCTTCCAAGCCAGATATATGCGCAGTGTTTTTAAAAGATTCTTCAATTACAAGCTTTACAGAGTCTTTATCTGAAACATACCCATTACTAACTACCTGCATGATTCCGTAAGAGCCTTTCTTAATAAAGAAAGATTTTAGAAACTCAATTCTTCGAAACCACAAGGGTCTTTGTAGATTTTCAACAATGCAAACTGCTATCACAAGATATTTATTCGCATTCAATATTTTAGACTGATTTTCAATCTCTATGAGTATCTCTGGATTAATTCTTTTATATGAAACATCAAAAACATCAGTAGAGTTAATTTTTTCTCTAATTTGCCTATGGCCAGATCTAAATAGCAAGAGAAAGAATGCGATAAAGAAAGATGACCAGATATTATCTCTCACGTTTGCTATTCCTGGTGTAATATTTTGAACGCTATCAAATGAAGATACGTAGCCCGCAAATACAGCAACTATGATGATTAAGAAAAAAGTTATCACATGGTTTGCTATCTGAGCATATCTATTAAAGTAAATTTGAAATGACTTATTGACACTTAGTATCTTTTTTAAAGCGAAGCCATCTGTGAGAATAGCAAAAATAATACCTACACAAAATCCAGAGACCATTCTTTCCCAGAATACAAAGGTATCACTTTTGGCAAAACTAAAAGTTATTACTGTAATTATAAAAATTGGGAAAAATCTAAATAGAGAATACCAATATACATTAGTTGCAAATATTGAAGTAGATTTATTTGAATTTGAGAAGTACAAATCTGGCCAATGGAACTCTACAGTTCTGTAAAGAATGTATGTGAACAAAACTGAGAATACTATAAGAAAACCTTCTAAAGGACTATTTGGCAAATAATGTATGATATTACTGGTCATAGGGTTTAGTGCTTAAAAGTTGCATTCTATTTGAGCTTATTGTATGCTTCTACCTTATATTAGTAAAGCTCTATGGCTAATAGATTTTCTGTTGAAGAAAGGATGATTCAAGATATAAAACTCCTTACTGCTAGGGATGATTTTGACGCCGAAATTAAAAGTTTAAGAAAGAAGCATCAGCCTTATTTTAACAGTATTGAACCAATTGAAGATGAATTTGGAGATGTAGTTTATATAGAATGTGATGAAAATTTACGAGATTTTTTTGACGAAGATATAAAAAGTTTTTGTAACAGGTATAAGCTATCCATCCTCTATACCCCTTATATACAGTCTTTTATTGAAAGTGGAAAACTTGTTTCTCATGATAAATTTCTTGATCTACTATACCTGAATCCTGGAGCTAGTATTGAAACAGTAGATTGTGTTAATTTACAGATATTTCCAGAGACCACTTTGCAAGAAATAATTGATTCTTGGCCTCGTATTAAATATGTTTTAAACAAGAAACCTACCGCTTATCCAAATCGTAGAAATAGGATTGAGAATTTAGATAGAGATTTATATACCCTCAATTTAAAAAGGAAAGGTTTTTCTGCCAAAGAAATTGCTAGTAAGACAAATAAGAAATATAAGAACACGGTTTTAAGCTACTCTGACATACCAATTATAATTCAAAGGCTTAAAAATAGAGCTAATCGCCTTATAACATCGAAAAAAAGCTAGGTTGTAATATACCAACGCTATCTCTAGTTTTATTCTGAGACCGTTAATAGCGGTCTTTTTATGTATCAATTTAGTCAAAATCTAAGGAATCGCCTTATTGAGTACTTTGCCACTCAGTATAAGTTCTCTGTAACTCAGGAAGAGGCTGATTTGTATTTGGATTCATTGGCTGATTTATACGGGTTTTTCGAGACTCAGGTGGGCAGGCTACCGCCCCCTCGGTAGCGGGAGGCTACCGCCTGATTCGATCCCCGTTGGACTTGATAAATATAACACTTAATCAGATGAAAGAAGTTAGATATTCACACGAAAAACTTATTATCTCGGGCTCGATGTTTGAGTATTATCAGTATGCCTCCCCTGTGCGTATTGATCCCCTACCTCAAAGCAATCCTCAACCACCAAGAGTTAAAGAGAAAAAGAAGAAGGATCACCGAGAAGAAAGCTCGATTCGCCGATCAAGAAAAAATATAAAAAGACTTGTTAATGCTAACGCTGGATTTCACTACAAGAATCTTAAATTGAAAAAAGCATTCATGCCTATTTTTGTCACCCTTACCTGTAAAGAGAATATCCAAAATATAAAGATTGGTAATAGGCATTATTCCAAGTTTATCCAAAGACTCAATCACGCTCTATTTAAAAAGAAAAAGAATATCTTAAAGTATGTAGCAGTAATTGAGTTTCAAAAAAGAGGAGCTATTCACTATCATATTATTTTCTTTAATCTTCCTTTCAATAAAGGTAATAAGAAAATCATTGAGCAGTGTTGGGGTCAGGGATTTATTAAAATGGAAGCAATTAAAAAGCATATAAACAATGTAGGTAACTATATTTTAAAATACATTACTAAAGACAATGCCGACTCTAGGCTTGTTGGTAAAAAATGTTATTTTGCTAGTAAGAATCTTATTAAATCAGCAGTCATTAAAGACCCTGCAAAAATTGCTTTCATTATGAATTTTGTTTCTCGCCAAGATTTTGAGCACCAAAGGTTTTGTGAGAATCCTGAATTCGGACCTGCTTACCTCCAGACTATCTACAATGTGGAGGATAAAGGGTTTGTAAGGGGTATCCTTGATTTATTGGTAAAACCTGGTTACCTTGATGAAAAGCTATGAAATACATTCTTTACGCTAGAAAATCTACCGAAGACAAGGCTAGACAAATCCTTTCTCTTGAATCTCAAATTGAGACCATGAAAAAAATGGCCTCAGATCTTGGGCTAAATGTCGTTGAAGTACTTATTGAATCAAAGTCAGCTAAGAAGCCTGATAATCGACCAGTCTTTTCTCAAATGATGGAAATGTTAGAGCAAGGCAAAGCCCAAGGTATTCTCTGCTGGAAGTTGGATCGACTTTCTCGTAATCCTATTGATAGCGGAAGAATTCAATGGCTCTTACAGCAAGAAATTATAAAAGTAATTCAAACAATCGAACGACAATATCTCCCAGATGATAATGCTCTTATCTTCAACGTCGAGAGCGGTATGGCTAATCAGTATATTCGTGATCTCAGTAAAAATATAAAACGAGGCAACAAAACTAAACTTGAAAGAGGTGATTGGCCTGGTATCGCTCCCCTAGGCTATCTTAATGACAAGTTGAATAAAATGGTTGTTGTTGATTCTGAAAGAGCTCCGTATATCAAAAGACTTTTTGAAATTTATTCAACTGGTCTTTATAGCACCCAAGAAGTAACAGATATTCTTTATCAAGAAGGTTTTCGTACACGAACAGGTAAGAAAGTACATAAGAGTAAAATTCATAAAGCTCTTTCAGAAACTTTTTACTATGGTGTTATGAAACGTCACGGCAAATTGTATCAAGGTCGCCACGAACAGGTGATTTCTGTAGGACTCTTTGAAAAAGCTCAAGATGTTCTTCTTGGCAGGATTCATACCAAGTCGCAAAATCTCTTCTTTCCTTTTAGAGGAATTCTTCGTTGTGGTGGCTGTGGCTGTGTTCTGACTGCGACCCGCAAAAAAGGAAGGTATGACTATTACTACTGCACCAATGGGAAGAGACTTTGTGAGGAGCACAAGACTTACCTTCGGGCACAAGATGTTGAAGCAATCGTGGCGACCGCCCTAGATGAGATTCAGTTTGATGAAGAATTGATTGAAATGGCTTACCAGGCTAAAAAGGAAAAAAGTGCTAAAAGTGATTCTTACCAGGAAATTGCTCGCGAGAATATCCTTAAAGAGCTTGAAAACGTCTCTGCAAGAGAATCTAGGCTCATAGACAGCTATTTATCCGAAAAGATCCCTGAAGACCTCTATGAGGCAAAAATGAAGGAAATATCTGCCTCAAAACATACACTTCAGACAAGACTCTCTGAAAATACCAAAAAAGAAAATAATGGTCTTGCAACTTTGGAACTCATTAAAAACGTCTTTTTGACCGCTAATAAAGCCAAACAAGAGCTTTATAGCGGGTCAAATGAGACGAGATCTAAAATTCTAAAAACTCTACTTTGGAACTTGGAAATTAAAGGTCGAGTATTGGCTAACTCAAGCTTCAAAATGCCTTATGAGGTATTAAAAAAATCACCAAAAAATGGCGATTTTTCACAAATGTTGGGG
>CAZQLN010000002.1:0-176586 GCA_964594215.1 uncultured Bdellovibrionales bacterium
AAAGTTTTCGGCTCGAACCTCCTCCTTTCCAAAAAATCAGTGCGCGCTTGCGCGCCCCAAAGCATTGCGAATCCTGCGCAAAACGCATACGCCGCGCTAAGCGCGGCGTATGCTGACCTCGGCAAATTTCCCGAAAGTCAGATCAGGGTGGGCCGGGAAGGATTCGAACCTTCGTAGCCATAAGGCGACAGATTTACAGTCTGTTGTAATTGACCGCTCTACCACCGACCCATCTTGAGAAATTGTAATAATTTCTGAGCCATCTGTCGGACTCGAACCGACGACCGACGGTTTACAAAACCGTTGCTCTACCAACTGAGCTAAGATGGCTTATAAGAAAAAGTCCTTTGCTAGCATACCGGGTATTATCCTCTAGAGCAAGTCCTTATTTCTCATTCTCTAATTCCCTTTTTGACTCAACAATTTTTCCAAACGACGAATCTTGATCTTAACCATCCTCTGGACAGGACTCAGTTTCAAAACCTGACGATAGCACTCTTTGGCGTCCTTGATATTACCGCTCTCCATATAGAAGTCTCCGAGGGCTTCATAAGCTTCATAGTCTTTAGGATTGTTGGCAATACGACCGATCAGATCCTCTTCTGGAGCTTTGCCACGAAGACTCAGACGCTTACTATCAGGGAGGGCTACGCGATCGCTAACCATAGGCCGCTCCTCTAGATTTTTCTTTTCTTCAATCGCTACTGGTTTTCCTTCCTCAGACTCACCTCGTTTACGACGACGGATGAGCGGAATAGCAAAATTTGATTCCACTCTCTCTACCCTCACTGCCTCAACTACGGCTGGTTGTGATACAACGACAACCTCTTCATCCATATATTCCTCGTTGTAGCTTTCTTCTTTTTGTTGGTATTCCTCTACCAATTGCTTCTCTTCTGCCACCTTCTTACGACTCGCTCGAATTGATTGCAACCAATTATGGAGTGCATTGTGCATGCGAAGAGAATTGTTTTTAGACTTCTGTGCAAACTTCTCAAGGAAACGCAACCGCCATTCTCTTATACCCTGGAAACGAGCACGTTTTTGTAAACCCTCTATTTCCATCACTCGTTCATTTACAAGAGGATCACTAGCCTTCTTGGAAAGATACCACAAAAGAAAAACCAGAGTGAGAACAATAACAATCGGTGGGACAATGAGATACAACATGGGAATCAGAATGATAATTCAGGACTTACTTTCTATTCTACACTAGAGTTTATCTCAAAAATAGCTTTTAGACGCTTCTTAGCCATTTTTGTGCGAAACTTCTGAAGAGGGAGGAGGGCTACCTACTGGTAACCCGAGCGAGCTCTGAAGGAGTTGCAGCCAAAAATAGCAAGAAGTCAGTCAAAGATTATTTTTGGGATAAGCTCTTACATTTCATAGCGAACAAAAGCACCTACCTGGATATTTTCACCGATTTTATGAATCTTCTCAGTTAGTAGGTCTCCTACAGTCTTACTTGGATCCTTGACGAACGCCTGCCCCAGGAGAGATTGTTCTTTACGAAACTTCTCTTCCTTACCGGTAAGGATCTGCTCAATCATATTCTCTGGCTTACCTTCTTTGATAAGCTCTTCTCTCCAGAGTACTTTTTCCTTTTCTACTTCTTCATCCGGCATATCTTCTGCTCGAACATAGCGAGGAGCAAGAGCGCTCACATGCATAGCAATATCGCGGCCGAGTTCAATAAATTCTTCGTTACGGCCCACAAAATCTGTCTCACAATAGAGTTTGATCATGGCTCCAATCTTGTTGGAATGGACATATGAAATGACAATGCCCTCATGCGTATCACGATCACTTTTCTTAGCAGCCTTGTCTTGGCCACGCTTGTGGAGGATTTCAAGAGCTTTCTCTCGATCACCATTTGCTTCATCAATAGCTTTTTTGACGTCGACAATTCCAGCGCCTGTTTGTTCGCGGAGTGCCTTTACGAGTTCCATCTGACTCATAGAATTTGTTTTTAATGGGAAATTACTTAAACTGTCTTTTCTTTTTCCTCTTTACGAGCCTTTTTGGCCGCTAGAGTTACTTTTCCAAGATATCCGAAGATGTAGCGAAGTGATGACACGGCGTCATCGTTACCTGGAATTGGGTAGTCAATCTTACTCGGGTTGGTGTTCGTGTCAACGATACCAATAAGAGGAATGTTCATTTTACGAGCTTCATGGATAACCAGATCCGCTTCTTTGACATCGGCAATAACAATAACTCCTGGCATTTCGGTCATATCCTGGATACCACCTACTTTCTTTACGAGACGTTCAATTTCTTCATTCTTTTTAGCTTGTTCAAACTTCGTATACTTCTTGAATTCACCAGCTGCTTGATCAGCAAGCATCTCTTTGAGATACTTGGCACGGCCACGGATTTGAGCCCAATTAGTAAGTGTTCCTCCAAGCCAACGATCGATCACAAATGACTCCCCTACAGCAGCTGTGAGAGAGAGGATCGTATCATGAGTCTGTTTCTTCATTCCGATAAACAATACCGGTTTACCACTCTTAACGACACCAGAAAGAATTTCTCCTGCTGCGAGGAGGCGCTCCTCTGTCTGAGCAAGATCAAGAATGTTGATATTCTTACGAGTGGTAAAAATATAGGGATCCATCTGGGGATGGCGGCGTGATTTGAGGTGACCAAAATGAACACCCGCCTTGAGAAGACCTTCGAGAGTTAACTCGTGAGCTTCAAAATCAAAACCACCAAAGTAATCAACTTTGGCCTCTATGACAGCATTTTGGACAGGAGCTGCCTCCTCTTTTGGCTCTTCATTATTCATATGAATTTCCTTAATGTGAATTACACCACCTATTTTCTGCGTTTGTGAGCCAAAATATCAGAAGTCTGATATCAGGAAAGGCTCTCCGCCAAAAAATATGTTTGATCCCTTTGTTTCCCTTCGTGCCGAGGCAAGTGAATGGGAAATCTGAAATACAGATCCAAGTATAGCAAAGATTGACCTCTTGTCAATTTTCAGTTCTTATGCTAGACTCCGAGGTACATTTGTCACAATATTTATGAAACAAGGTATCCACCCAACATACTCTACCAAAGCCACCGTCACCTGCGTCTGCGGAGCTGTTTTGACTACTGGTTCAACCGTAGAAAAAATGTCTACTGAAATCTGCTCAAATTGCCACCCTTTTTACACTGGTAAGAAGAAATTTATTGATGCTGGTGGTCGTGTAGACCGATTCAAGCGCCTCACCGCTAAAGCAACTGACACTCAAAAACTTCGTGCTGATGGTAAGAAAAAGGTTCCCAAAGCCACCTCTGCCAAAAAGGAAGTTGCCAAGAAAGAGGTGCAATAGCTCTCCTCTGGGTATTTTTTGGCATGCCTAAGAGTCTTTGATTCCAAAAGATACCCTCCGACCCACCTCTAGGTGCAGGTCGGTTTTTCTTTACTGTATGTTAAGCTACTTATACTACTCATATGCGTGATTTTCTCGCTGACATCGAAACTGAATATCAAAATGTCGTCCGGGCTCTCGAAGATCCAAGGGTAGTTAATGATTCCAAAAAACTTGCCGAGTTGGGGCGTAAGAAAACTGAACTTGATACCATCATGGATCGAGTTAACCGTTTTCGTTTTCTCGAACGTAGTATGCAAGAAAATGCTGAGATCTTAAATGACCCTACCGCCGACGAAGAACTCAAAGGCTTAGCTCTTGAAGGCAATCTGGAGTGCTCCAACGAAAAGGAACGCCTCGACGGTGAACTTAAGCGCCTTCTTCTCCCTAAAGACCCTTATGACACCAAAGATATCATCGTAGAGATTCGTGCCGGCGCTGGTGGTGATGAATCCAGCTTGTTTGCGGCCGAACTCTATAAAATGTACACCCACTACGCAGAAAGTGTCGGCTGGAAAACAGAACTTCTTCACTCTAACCAGACCACTGTAGGCGGCTTCAAGGAAGTAGTTTTCGAAGTCAACCGTGCACATAGTGATACCTCTGTCTACCAACACATGAAATATGAATCTGGTGTTCATCGGGTTCAGCGCGTCCCTGAAACCGAAAAAGCTGGACGAATTCATACCTCAACTGCCACCGTAGCTGCCCTTCCTCAAGCTGAAGATGTTGAAATCACTGTCAATCCAAGTGACTTACGTATTGATACTTTTTGTTCATCAGGTCCAGGCGGACAGTCAGTGAACACTACCTATAGCGCCGTCCGAATTACTCACCTCCCAACTGGATTAGTAGTCAGTTGTCAAGATGAAAAATCGCAAATTAAAAATCGTGAACGGGCCATGAAGGTGCTCCGCTCTCGTCTATTCCAGCAAGAAGTTGATCGTCAAGCCAAAGAGGTAGGCGATGCTCGTCGTAGTCAGATTGGTACTGGTGATCGGAGCGAAAAAATTCGTACTTACAACTATCCTCAAGATCGGGTGACTGATCATCGTATCAAGGAATCTTGGAGTAACCTCGAAGCTATTCTTCATGGTGGTCTTGGGCCTATTCTGGCCGCCCTTGAAGACGAAGATATTCGCCGCAAATTAGAAAAACAGGTGGCTACGTCTTAATCCCTATGACTGTTGCCGAACTCAAACAAGAAGTCATCTTGAAACAAGAGGTCAGTCTCGAGGATTTTTTTGTTTTATTGGCTTTTGTTAGCGGAAAATCAAAAACCTTTCTTTTTGCTCACGAAGAACTTTCGCTTAGCAAGGAGCAATCTACACATCTACAAGACCTTTTGAAACGTCGAGCTCTCCATGAACCAGTTAGCTATCTCACTGGTAGCAGAGAATTCTTCGGTAGGGAATTTTTAGTCACACCAGATACTCTTATCCCTCGTCCTGAGACTGAACTGATGGTCGAAGAGGTTCTTGATCAAGTAAAAAACACTGATCTTTCCCATACCTTTATCGATATTGGTACCGGCAGCGGCGCTATCATCCTCACTCTTGCTCAAGAACTGACGTCAATTGGAAGGACCGCTCAGTATCTTGCTCTTGATATATCAGACGAAGCATTACAAGTGGCTAAGAAAAACAAAAGCGCTTTTGGAGATACCCAAGTCCAATTCTTACAAAGTGACCTTCTTATCTCTGTTCCCGAAATATACCAACATGACAATCTGATTTTCCTTGCTAATCTCCCTTACGTACCTGAGGAACAATACCGAAATGCCATGCCCGATGTGATTCTCTACGAACCAGCACTTGCACTTGTAAGTGGCCGTGACGGACTTGATCATTATCGAAGACTTATTTCTGAATTAGCTTCCCGAAAACTAGAATCTTTTACTCTCTATCTTGAAATAGATCCTTCTCAGACAATGGTACTCCAAAAACTTATACACAACACTTTCGCTGATGGCAAACTCGAAGTAATCAAAGATCTTCAGAATCATGATCGTATTATCCGCCTTATCCAATAAAAAGTTTTGAGAAAAACAAAAAATCCCCACATTCGGGGATTTTTTGTTAGTTAACCAAAGTGGCTAGAAACTATTTGCGCTTCTTAGCTGCTTTCTTGGCCTTCTTTACGGTCTTTTTTGCTGCTTTTTTAACAGTCTTTTTTGCTGCTTTTTTAACAGTCTTTTTTGCTGCCTTTTTTACGGTCTTCTTTACTGCCTTCTTAGCTACCTTCTTTTTGGTTGCTTTCTTGGCGGTCTTTTTCTTTGCTGCCATAGTGCTCACCTCCTTCCAGTAACTCGTCTTCTTCTCATACGTTCATGAAAAAGAATTCAAGTGAATTTAGTTTTACACTACAAATTATTTTTTATTTGTATGTGACGGAGAAATATTTTTCCCTGTACATTTATTATACATTGTTTTTTGTAAATGCATAGAGAAAAATAAATAGTGTCAATAGGTAAAAAATAAAAAGGTGTCTCAGAAATAAGATCGTCACTAAAAAATTTATTGTAGAATAAAAATATTTTTTATTCTACTCAATTCAAACGGTAATAAAAACTGCCCGCGCAAACCATATGGTTCACGCGGGCCGCTGTTCAAAACTTGTGGCTGAGGATAATTCCCAGAACCCGTTTTGGATATGGTCTCTGGTTATCCCAGTGACGATCCAGTCGCTGCTCTGTTTTAGGTCGAGACTGGATAATACCAGTTTCTACTGACCAGTCCCCATCACGCCCTGAAATGCTGAACGACATCCTCTCTTTTTCATGGTTGCTTTCAGAAGGGACAACTAATCGTCCCACTGGTTTAGCCTCCAAAGAAAGAGGCAGAGACAGGGCGAGAAGCCCCAAAGAAAAAGCTATGCGCTTCATGTCAATATCCTCTTCTTGGAAATGGAAAGAGTGCCTTTTCGGCATTCAATTATCTATAATTATACACCTAAAAATCAATTCTGTCAATACTATGGCTCTACTAGGCCACAAAAGGCTTTTTTTGTCTCCGTTGCGCAAACAAGGGAAAAACCGTACCATTATAAACAGAAGGGGTTGATGGGCAGACTTTTTTAAAGTCTCTCTATCGCTTCAACGCAAGCGGCACTTTCAAAATTAAATAACCTGGATCTGTCGATTACTTTCACAGATCCTCATCTAGAAAGAGAGGTGAACAACATGAACGAACACGATCACGAAGAAACTCACTCTGCCGGAGCCTGGATTCAAGAAAACCTCCGCATTATTGTCAGCGTCTTTATCGTAGCCGCTATTGCCCTGGGTATTTATTCATATTCTCAGCGTGCAGAAATTGCGAGCGAAAACGAAGACATTGCCCAACTTCTCGACACCAAGGGTGAAGAGGCGAGTGCAACTGACGATGGTGCGATGACCGAAGATGCTAACGGTGACAAAATGATGGCTACGACTGACAAAAAAGATAGCGTCATCATCACCGAAGAATTGAGTCAAGAAACAGATACTGCTTTTATCGAGAAAGCTGCCAAAGGTGACGGAACAACCCACTTGGCTCGTCGAGCTCTCGCTCACTACCTCGAGAAAAACACTGATTCTAGTCTCACATCTGAACACAAAGTCTACATTGAAGACTATCTCCGTAAGCATGCTGCTCACAAAGGATCGGTAAACCCTGGTACATCAGTTGAATTTTCAAAAGCAAGCATCAAAGAAGCGATTGCAAGCTCAAAGAACCTCAATCAGTATCAACTAAACCATCTCAAGCAGTTCTCACACAAAGTGAGTGCCTACCGTTAAGAAATACCTCTGTTCTTTATACCTATACAAAAACCCCGCAACGCGGGGTTTTTGGCTATTCATCATGTGTATGTAGCTCTACTGTATCCCCTACCCTCACCTTTGTATTAGGCAGTATCTCTATCACACTATCAGCATCCTCTGGTGGTATAAAGGTTTCCTGCTCATCAGGAGAGGCACTACTCTTTTTGTAAACGACTTTTCCATCTTTTATCCAGAGGATATCGATAGAGAAATGCATATCTTTCATCCAAAAACCGTACTGACCTGGTTTTTCAAAAACAAAAAGCATGCCACAATCATCACAAAGCTCCTCTCTTTTCCCAAGACCAAGAGTGCGTTTTTCCTCGGTATCAGCAACCTCTAGCGTATAATGTTTGCCTGCAATGATAAAATGTTTCTCATCATAGACACAATTCTTACAAGCCACTCCATCCTTCACGTCTCGCTGTTCTGCCGATGACTCTTGTTTGTGATCACCATGAGAAGACTCGGCTGGGTTACTCTTCTGACTGTGCAAATGATGGTGCGGTAAAAACAAAGTGAAGCCGGCTACAACCAAACAGGTGCCTGTAAAAACTATTTCTCCGAGACGGTTGTGAGTTTTCTGGTCTTCCATGCTACGTACATGAGGATAATAAAAATAAGAGCGAGAATGGCAGTGAGAGCAATAAACTTGCTGAGAAGCGTGGTCGATAGCGCCAGTAAAGCAATTATAGTTGTTACTCCATAAAAAAACCAGGAAATCCGTCGTTCTGACCAGCCAAGATCATGCAAACGATAATGGAGATGACTCTGGTCTGCCTGAAACAATGAACGCCTATGCCGTAAGCGATCTAGAATAACCCACAAGGCGTCTGCAATCGGAAGGGAAAGCACCATCAGCGCCGTCGCTATCTTAGTCCCAGAGATAATTGCCAAAAGAGCAATCAAAAAACCTAAGAAAAGGGCACCCGTAGTTCCAAGTAAAATACGAGCTGGATGAAAATTAAATAAGAGAAAGCCTAAAGTGGCTCCTGCTCCAATAAGAGCCAAAATAGCCACTGGGGGCTGATTAACCTCTGGCTTAAGTGCTAGTAAGGCAATGGTAAGAAGAGAAAGAACGCTCACTCCAGAAGCCAAACCATCAAGACCATCTAACCAATTCATAGCATTCATCACTAAGAGAAACCAACACAGTGATAAAAAAACACTCGGCAAAAACCATATTTGCTCTGTGAAGAAGAGCGTCTCTCCAAACGGGATATTAAGGGAAAGAATACGGATACCAAAAATAATCATGAGAAGTGAGAGAATCACCTGAAAAGCCAGCTGAACCTTCCAGTCCTGTGCTTTGAGATCATCCCAAAGACCAAAAAAGATAATCAGAATACTTCCCGCAATCAAACCAAGAATAGCTTTAGAAAGAACCAGATATGGGTGAAAAAGTACGGTAATAATAAATGAGGAAATGATAGCCACTCCTCCCAAACGTGATAAATGTGCCTTAAGAGCATGGCGGGCACCTTTACGCCACACCTGCCTATGGAAAAGCGGTAATAAGAGAAAAAGAAGAACTATACCGAGGGAAAGGGCGAGGGCTAAGAAAAAAGGTGTTCCGTAGAGCTCCATGATTTAGTAGTTAATAAAGGCGATACTTGCACTAGCAACAGCAACGCCAAACAGAATAAAATTAGTTGCAAGAAGCAGAATATAGGCCGCAAAACGATCTTTCTTTCTATAAAAAGAGTACCCGAGAGCCGTATGTAACAGAAATAAGAGACTCGCTACTCCTTGAAGAACATAGGCCTGCCACCAAGTACCTAAAAGATCTACTCCGAAGTACACATTATAGTGTAAGATCAGCGGTGTCTCCCTTGGACGAATGAAATAGATAAGCATCCCCCAACCAATCAAAAGAAGGAGAAGTGCTCCCAGAAGAAAATTCTTGATAAAGGCGTTTCCCAAAAAGGTTACCCCGTTCTCATCCCTCATTTTCTCCTGTACTCTTCTCTCTAAGATTTCCATACCAGGTATTGATTACTTACCATTCTCTCCTTCTGGAAGAGCCTCTCCGACACGAGCTGCCTCAAGGTAATCTCCTACTCGATGGAGACGTTTCTCAGCTTCATCATATTTTTTATGAGCATTCCCTAGATGACTCCCAAGGGTTTCAAACTCCTTAGTGAACTTATCTTGTTCACGAGAAAGGCGCTCTAACTGATTCATAATTTCCTTAGCTCGCTTCTCAATTTGCATGCCTTGGAGACCGAAGAGAATGGTTCGCATATAGGCATAAAAGGAGTTTGGTGATACTGGGATAACTCGACGATCGGCAAAATAAGCCATTAGACCCTGCTCATCTTCATCTTTGATGATCGTTTCGTAGTAGACATTTTCTGCTGGTATATACATAAGAGCAAAATCAAGTGTACCTTCGGCTGGTACGATGTACTTGGTAGCAATAGCGTCTACATGTTTTTTGACATCTTGATAGAATTGCCTGCGAGCAGCTTTTTTTTCAGCTTCATCAGTCGCTGTAACTAGACGTTTGAAGTTCTCTAAGGGGAATTTGGAGTCAATACTGATAATACCCCCTTTGAGGAAAATGACTGCATCTACAGCTTCGCCGCTCTTAAAAGCATACTGAATAGCAAAGTGTTCTTTGGGAAGCATCTGATTCAGTAAATCTTTCAAGAGGAGTTCACCAAATCCCCCTCGGATTTTCGGTGCCTTGAGAATTTCCTGCAAAGAAGCCACCTCTTTACCAACTTCGAGAATTTTCTCGCTAGAGTGTCTCATTGCTTCCAGAGAACGCTGAACATCCGCGTATGAACGAGCAGCACCATCAAGACGCTGATCTAGACGCTCACCATTATCATGAAGACGTTTATCAAGTGTAGCCTGAAAGGAAGAAAGCTGTTGATTCATGGTTACTGAAAGAAAACCCATTTTTTCTTCAAAACTCTGGGTCATTCTTTCCAGGCGCTCCTGGTAAATGGAGTCTGGATTTTCACCATTACTAACTGGTTTGCGGTTCAAAAGCAAAACGAGCCCATACAAGAGGCCCGCTATGCCTATACCAATACCGATATAAAGAAGGGCTTCCATATTTTTGTATCGAAAGATTTAGAGAACTCTAAACTTTCTTTTATTTTTTCAATCCTGCAATAAAACGCTTGAGCTCAGGTACCTTGTTCACCACCTCTTCATAAGGGTTTTCCAAAAACTCCATGAAAAAACGATCCAGCATGTTCAATCGATAGTGTAACTCCTCTGCATTCATGAGAAAGAAACGAATTTCTTTACCTACTTCTGCCTCCAAATGAGCAATAGCGTGCTTGAGTTTGGTACGGTTTTCATTATTAACGACCAAAATCATATCTACCTTACTCTTCGGATTATTGATAAAGAGACCGCTAATCAAAATTAGCTTTACTTCACCCACTACCTTAAGCTTCCGAAAAATCTGTGACTGAGCGTGGACGTTCAGCTTAGAAACGAGACTATGAAGTTCTGTATGAAAAGGGAAGTTTTCATTGATTAGATAGAATTTTTTACCTTTACGCACTTTTTCGATCAAAAACTTCATCTTTACCAGTTTGATAATTTCACGCGCAATATCTTTTCTTGGTACCAGCGTCTTCTGAGAGACGTCTGTTGCGCTAAATTCAACCCCTGGGTTTAGAAGGAAAAAACGAAGTAAGCGGGCTCGTGCTTTTGATCCAAACAGTGTATCGAAGAGTGCTAATGACATAACGGGTAAATACAGAATTAATGGCGTTTTAGGCCTCCTTTAGGGAAGTATAAGGGGAAAAGAGGTGACCGTCAAAAAAGACTTATTCGAGAAATCGAGGAAAATGGCCTAGCTAAAGGTTTTCAAGTGGAATTATGGTATACTAACAAAAGAATATGAAAGAAAAAAAAGGTACCCCTCCAAAAAGTGCTCCGAGCATCTTGGCTCGTACTTTTCATGAGATCCTCATTGCTGACAAGCGTTCTTACGAACCGTTTGTTAAGGTATTTCGTGCTGAAGGAGAAAATGTTAGCAAACTAGACCTAGGCACCCTCGTAGGTGTTTTTGAGGTGGATGAAAAAAACGAAGATGCCGCCTACATAGTCAATTTCCTAGCTTCTGTAGCCAAAAAAGAATACTTCAATAATCCGAGGCGTGGTCCTATCGAAAGTTTCGAAGCAGCTCTTCATAAGGTCAACGTGGCTCTCGCAGAACTCGTCAAACATGGCAATGTTTCATGGCTCGGAAAACTCCACGGCGTACTTGCTGTACTCGAAAAAAACAATCTGCATTTCTCTGTAACGGGTGAGGCCGCCCTACTCCTTCTACGTCAGGAACAATTTTCTGAGATTAGCGAAGGGCTCGCCTCAAGTGAAGCTGAATCTCACCCGCTCAAAACCTTTGTTGAAGTCTCTAGCGGTCGATTAATGGAAGATGACACTATCATCCTTTCGACCCCAGAACTCCTCGCTCTGTTCCCGCTCGAATACCTCACCAAGCAGGCACTGCGCATGAATAAGCAGGCCTTCCGTCAATTTCTGCGTACCGCCTTAGTGAATGAGATAGATATGGCCGCCGTGTTTGCCATCGAACTGACTGCTCCAAGTCAAGAGGTTGTCTTGCCGACCCCAAAACGAAGTTCTGAATCTCATACTAAAAACCAAGCCGTAGCGAATGCTTTTAGCCAAGCTACCTTCAGTAAAAATGACAAAACTCCAGCGCCTCTACTGGAACCAAAAATAGAAGAAGTGACAGCTATTAAGGATGAGTTTATTGATGAAAAAACCGGTCACATCTACGTCCAAGGAGATGAAATGAGTGACAGTGCTTCCCTCAAACACTCTCCTCTATTAGAGAGCCTCCATGAAATAAGTTCCCAAGTAGGTGCATTCTTTTCACGAACCGTACGCAGGCAAGGTAAAAAGACTGCCCGCTTAGGCGCTTTCCTCTTATGGGAAAGTCGTACACAAACAACCCGTATCGTTCGCAAAGCTGGTCAAAAAATACACACCTTCAAAAGCTCTTGGGTTGAAAAACAAAAAGCTCGATCGGCCAAAAAAATCAGAGAACTCGAAAAACAATCCCAACAAGAAGAACGCCGTCAAGCTCAAGCTTTACTAACTCCAGCACCACTTCCTCTAGCTGTTTCTGAGAAACCAGCACCTAATCTTGAACCAGTAATTACTTCTCCGAAGCCAGTAGTCACTGAGAAAATCTCCAAAGCAACCGAGGTTACTACCCCTCCGCACATTGAGCGTTTCCGTTCCCTCTATAAACAATCTCCTACCTCCGCTTCTTCACCAGAAACTTCTGAGACCATCAAAGAAATTCCCGAAGACAAAACTCAAACTCAAGAATTCTCTCTACCCTCTTTTTCTTTCGACCTTTCTTTTTGGCAGAACTGGCTTCATGCAAGCAAGATTTTCTTCAAAAAAATATTACAACTCATCAGTGTACAAAAAAAATGGATCTTCATTAGCTCTGGAGTTTTGGTGGTAATAGGCGGTGTTGGATTCTGGTTTCTCCATGGAGACCAACAATCTCTCAGTACTAACAACCCCTCCTTACAAACTACACCAGCCCCAACACCCACGGCCTCACCCCTTGAAACCAACTCCCTTAAAGCTGAGTCTACTATCACCCTCAACAAAGAGATCGTGAGTATCGCTTTCCTGGAGAATCAGAGTTATGCCGCTACCGCTAAAAGCATCATTGCTCTTGAAAACCAAGAAGAATTTCCTCTACCTGATATTAAAGGTGAAATCCGTTTCCTTGCTCCTATGGAAGACTTGCGACTTCTCTTCATCCTCAGCAGCCAAAATGAACTTTTCGCCTGGAGTCCTTTAGCTAAGACATTCACCAAAAACGAGCTCGTCCTTCCGGAGAATGCTCGTGTTACTGGTCTAGGTACATACCTTACCTATCTCTACGTGCTTGATCGCGGTAACAACCAGCTCTACCGCTACCCGCGCTCCATAAGTGGCTTCACAGAGTCTGCAAGCTGGATGAAGGAATCTTTTGAACTTACCGATACTGCTTTTTTGGCTATCAACGAAACAGTAGCTCTCGCTCCTTCTCGTGAACACCTTCTCTCTTTTTCTCAGGGTAAAAACACCGGTAATTTCGATCTCAGTGATCCCGCTAAACCAATGTCTCTACGAGCACTAACTACTGATAGTGACTTCCCTTTTATCTATGCTCTCGATGAGGCAAATACTTTGTCTATCTGGAACCTTGATCGCAAACTCCTCCACACCTACAACCTCAAAGATGCTCCCAAAGATGCTCTCTATTTGGCTCCAGATCCAGAAAAGAAAATTCTTATACTCGGTAACAAAGAAGGTGTCATCACTCGCTACACCAATGTCACAAGTGAATAACCCTTATCCCTTGGTACTGAGTCTTTCAAGAATCTCTTGATTCACCAATTTTGTGTCTCGTCCATAGCGTAAACGAGAAAGCTCTTTGAGCGCTAGAGCCACTTCACGACTTCCTTGAGTCGGAGGAAATGTTTTCATATTGAAAGGCTTGGTCAGTTCGTTGTTGATAAGCAAACGAGCGAAACAGTTAAAGTTATCGACATTGACTATATCAGCTGCTGTAAACACTGGTGCAAACTGTTTCTCAAGAAATTCAGCATCTTCTGGCCCTACCCGGAATGTGACCAGTGAGCCAACATTACCAAACACTGCTTTAGAGATATCTTCTTTGAGTTGGCCAATAAACTGATGAGCGAGCATGAGGGTCAGTTTATACTTTCTAGCCTCGGAAAGGATCTGGGCAATGGAACTCGTGGTTACATTCTGAAACTCATCAAGATACAGGCTAAACTCCTGACGCTCATCCTCTGGAATGTTCGCCCTTGAGAGTGCTGCCATCAAGAGTTTTCCAACCAACACCATACCAAGTAAACGAGCATTAATCTCACCAATTCTCCCCTTAGAAAGATTCACCAAAAGAATCTTCTTTGTATCCATGATTTCACGGAAATTAAGCGTGCTTTTTTGTTGACCAATGATCGGTCTCACCAAATCATTTGAGGTGAATGGGGTAAGTTTGGAGGTTATATACGGTACCATATTAGCTAAAGCTCCTTCACCACCAGCCTTTTCAGCTTCATTTTGCCAGAAATCTCGCACAATAGGATTTTGGCAATGACGGAGCTTCATACGACGAAAATCTTCATCGGCTAACACTTTAGATATCTCCATCAAAGTGGACCCACTCTCTGGATGATCCATGATAAGAAGCATGGCATTACGCATGTATTGTTCAAACATTGGTCCACCCGTAGCTTTAAGATCATAAAGTTGATCAAAAATACCGATCATCTCATTGATCACAAAAGTTTTCTGCTCAGGAAAAGCTTCATCGTACTCAAGCATGTTCATACCAAGAGTGCGCTCTACATCTCCTGGATCAAAAACGATAACGTCTTGAGCTCGTTCTTTGGGAATACAGGCCAAGATATCTTCAATAGCATCACCGTGAGGATCAATAAAACAAAAACCTCGCCCCGCTTGGGCATCTCGTTTAGCGATTTCTTGAAGAAAGTTTGACTTACCAACACCCGTCTGTCCAACCACGTAGAGATGCCGTAAACGATCCTTATCGGTAATGCGAATATCTGTTTTCACGCCACGATATTCGTTATAGCCAAGAAGAGTACCTTCCGTGGGTACATTTATCGGTGGCGGAGCAGCACCCGCTTTCAACCATTTAATTTTAGGTGTTTCTGTTGTCGAAATAGGAAAATGGAAGATACCGGCAATTTCTGCTGTATTAAGTAAGAAAGCATGCTCATCATCAAAGTTACGAAAGATGTAGTGATACGCTGCATCACGAGTCTTCAGGCGCTTACGGACTCGGAAACGATTGACATCAGGATTCTCAAACTGGCCAAAGGCGCTTTCTATCTGACCGAGAATTTGCTCTGCCCGTGTCTGAGTACTGGCTGAAGCTAGAAGACGTACATTCACTCGAAAAGCTCCCTTACTCGTCTTTTCCTCAATAGACTTAATCAGTTCTTGATCTTGTGGAGTTAGTTGCGTAGGCGGCTTTTCGACTTGAGAAGCATTTGAGTTTGTAGGGTCAAATCCCTGAAGAACACCTTTACCTACTTCTTTACCAAAAGATTGAAGCTTACGATTAGCTCCTAAATCACGAAGCTGCTTACCTTCCTGTAAACTACGAGCCACCGTCCTTCCCTCATGACGCCATGAGTCTCCCGCAGGAGCAAGGACTACCTGAATGGCCGCCCCCTCATCAAGAGTAGCTAGCTTACTCAAGGCATTAGAAATCTCATTAAGTGGATCCACTCCTAAACCCTGATACGTTCGTAGCGGTAAAGCGTGACTATGGCTCAGTTGAAGTTCTGTAATAGCAATATGCCCTCCTGGAGTAAAAATGGTGTAGTCCGGAATGCGTTCTAGATGAGCTTGTGGAAAGAAGCTGTGAATTTGTTTTTCGATACTTTCACGAAACACTCTTGGTACCGCTACCAAGAAAAAAATCTCCTCGCTAGTTGCTGGATTAGCTATTTCCAGTACTACCGTAGGTGCATGATAAAGAAAACGCTGAAAAAAATTTCCCGGATGCTTAAGTCCTGTAAGCGAAACGAGAAGCTGTTCCATAGCAGCAATCTCTTCTTTCCACGCGTCTCCTCTATCAGTCCCTCCGTCGTTTCGTTTTTGTGGACGAGCCACTTTGACTACCTCGAGATCAAGCTCCAGTGACTTATTAATCTGCTTGCGGAAACCATAAAAAGTTTTCACCAAGAGAAGTCCCCCTGAAAAAAGAGTGAGAAATCCTAATGCCCAAGCAAAAGGAATAAGAATCGTATTGACAGTAATTTCTAGCATACCCTCCGTATGTACAATTATTGGATTTGACTCTCAAGTTTTTCATGCAAGCGTTCAATGAGTGTGTCTCGAAATACATCTAGAGCATAAAAATCTTCTAGGGTTCTTGCAACACTAACAGCATGCACCACCCCCTTGGTATCTGCAAGAGAAAGTAATCGTGTGACACGTTCCTCCTCATCGATAAGAGAGAGGCTCGCTGCATCATCTTTTACTTGGTTCTGAGTAGTAGCCTGAAGACTCGCTGTGTGTGTATCAATTTTCTGTAGTAGCTCTCCTACACGCTCATTTTTTTGTTCTGGTGCCTGTTCGACGACTTGTTCTTTTTCTACAAGACTTTTTTCTTCTGGTAGGCCTGTAATTCCCTCTACTCCAGGTGCTCCTGTTATTTCAATGCGCTCATCCATACTCATCAATCTTTATAATTACTTATGAAGCTACTTCCATATACTTATCCATATCAGACTTGAAGGCAGTGACTACTCCACGTACAAAAACTGGATAATTCGGAATTTTAGCCTCAAGAAAAGCTTCGATTTCATCTGCACCTGCCTTCTTTTCAATCAACCCCTCGTATTCCTTAGCGCCATGGGCACCGAGCTTATCAATAGTCGCCAAAAAGAGTCTCTTAAGAAAAACTTCTCCAATCTTCCCTATAAGATCGTCCTGCTTTTCAGAAGGAAGATCTTGAAGGCCGAAAATTTCTATAATTTCCTGCCGATGCTGTTCGAGTACTTGGTTCATACGCGTATGAGTTTATCAAGATTAAATTTATTTTCTGGAGATTCAAAGCCGAGTGTCACTACACGACGGGTGTAGTCTGCTACAGTTTCGTTTCTGCCCGGTTCAGCTACTTTACCAAAAGCATTCACTGCCAACTCTCTATACTTTCCCATTCTTTGAATCTGATCCGTACCGAACACGGCTCTATTTTCTATCAGTGACTCCCCTGGTCGACTTGCCGCTAAAAGCACATCAGACATTTTAACTGTCGGAGCATTGATGATACTATCGCGGAAACGAAGGTTATTTGTCGCAAAGATAGTTTTCCGAGTATCTTCCAACTCTCTGTAATAAACCGCTCTCTCTACCCTTCCTTCTCCAAGAAGCTTAGCGGTACCATCGACTGGCTCACCTACTGTTTCCGTCTCAACTGTTTGAACCGAAGAACCTTCACTCATAGCCACTGATTCCCTCTCTGGTGTGTCAACTAAGTCTATCTTGGGATCCCCTCCCAATCCGGCTACATTCTGACCCTCAAGCGGTGAAGTGGTCGCTATTTCAGTAGCTTGAATGTCAGTGGCTACAGCAGGAATTTCCTTACCATCCAAAACACCTTGGAGCTCTGATTGAGTGATAAGACCATTTAACTTAAGTGTATCCCCTGCATAAATAGTATTGATATCACCACTACGAAATCCTAGAGCTTCACGCTCATCTGGCGAAAGAGTCTCCAGTTTAGTAGCAATCAATTTCTGAAGAGAAGTCAGTGCTTTTGTTTTTTTGGCCTCCTCCATATCACTCGGCAAAGATTTCTCGAGGACACCCCAGAGTCCCTTTTGACTGTCTGCTGCCGTAAGTTGATATGTTTCTGGTAGCGTAGCCGAGGTTTCTGATACGGTTTCGGTTACACCAGGTATCGGTACTTCTGAAGTGGTGCCTCCTCCCATCTGATCGTAGGACATGGTGGGCTCATTTATTGGTAAGGGTACTTTCATGCCTGATCCAACAGTAGCGTCAGTCCCTGGTGTAACCACTGTAGCAGCCTCATGAGCACTCGCTAGATAATTGGTAAGAGCTAATCCACCAAAGGCACCTCCAATACGCAAAGACCATTTACGAAAGAATGTCTTTCTCCGTTTTTTGTCTATCTGTTTATCTATACTCTGACTATCAAGATCCAAAAACAGAGTGAGTCTCTTAGTGAGTTCTTCAGGAGAGGCATGCTCTTCATTTTCAATAAAAGTTTCAATCTCGGCATTTGCTTTCTTCTCTTGACGTCCGCTAAAGAATTTTTCAGCAGCAGCATCGAGAGTCACCGCTCCACCAAGACCAGCACAAAACTTCCTTACTGCTACTGCTCCAAGAGCGATACCAGCACCACTAGTAGCTGCTAGCGCTATAGAACCACCCAAAAGACCTGCTCCAATGAGCACCTTTTTTGTTATTGGAAGGGCATTGTACTGCTCTCCAATTTTATCAAGCAACTGTCCTAGTTTTCCTGATATCGTCTTCTTTTCTTCCTCAGCATACAAACTAGCCAGAGCTGCTCCTTCAGCCACCTTGAAATACATTCCAAGTTCACGCATGGCTCCCGCTCTCTTTGCTTCATCTAAGAGGGCAATTTTGGCAATTTCTTCTTGTTGTTTTTGTGAAAGAAGTCCCCGATAGCGTTCCCGTAGCGTTGTAAGGTCTCCATTTTCAGGTTTTTCAAGCCAGCTGAAGCTGCGTTTTAGACGCTCCCACTGATTCGTCATTTCAACATCTTTAGCAACATAAGCTAAACGAGCAGACGCGATCGCATCATCAAGATTTTCTACTTTTTGTTCTTGTTCAGAAGGCTGGACGACCTTCTGCTCTGGAGATTCCTCACCTACTGACTCTTGAGTCACCCCTAATAAAGCTCCTGCTGCTAATGCTTGAGGAACATCTAAGGCAATCTCCTGCGCTACATCACTCACTTCAATATTTACTGGCTTTTCGCCAACCGTCTCGGGCTCTATATTTTCCCGAATCAATGTATTGATTTGCTCTTCCGAACCGTCAAGATCTAGAAACTGATTTACTGCTTCCTGACGAGCAGTTTCACTCCCTTTGAGACGCTGTTCAAAACTTTCTAATTTTTCCTTTAGATCCTGACTCTGTGTTTTTAGCCCATCAAGCACCGGATCAACCAAAGCATTCTTCTTCCTTCTGTTTACAGAGGCATCTGGCTCACGATGAGCTATTTGATCATCTATATTTTTGATATCTGTCGAAAGAGCAGCAATGTTTTTCTTCAGAGCATCGATGCGATTCTCTTCTTGAAGAATTTTAATACCCGCCTTCTCTCTTCCTTGTTCTTTACGTTTTTCCTCTAGAGCTTTAATTTTTTGAGCATCGAGAGCCACCTTTACCTTATCCTTTTTGAGAGCGGCAATTTCTTTCATAACAACTGGCCTTTCTGCTGCCGGCGCTTTTTTGATATCTTGTAAAAGTTCATGTAGTTTAGCCTCATCAGGAGTCACTTCCACCTCTTTTTCGTTTAGAATTTCTTTGTTTTTAGCTGACGCCTGTTCAGCTAATATAACTTCCTTCACATTCTTCAAAACTTCGTGCATCTCCATAGCCGGGACTTTTTCAGCGACTTGAGTTTCTTCAATAACTTCTGGTTTATCCTGGCTCTGAGCGGCAAGACTCTCCTTAATAGCAGCAATCTGACGCTTGATATTATTTAGCTGGTACACGGGCTGAGTAATATCCTTTTCTTGTTGCTCTAATCTAGCTAAAGTAATCTCGAGGGAAGCCGTCTCTGGCTTTTCTCGATGTAAATCCAGGTTGGCCTGTACCTTTGCCGAATCAGTAACTGGAAGCGAAGTAGGATTACTCTCAGCGATACCAACATCTACACGTTCCGGTGTAATCTGTGTTGCTTCCGACAAATTTTTCCCTCCTGAATCTAAGACTGTTTCTGCTACGGTCGCCTGAACAGAATGTTCGCCTTTGCCGTCAGTAAAAAGAAGAGCCCCTTCACTGTTCGTAGAGGGTTGCTGATCCTTATCTTTAGAACTACTTCTAAAACTTCCAAATACTCTATCAAAACTTGGCATATTTCCTTTTCCTTTGTATTGATTTCATATATAATAATACCATAGAAAGAGAAAAAATTCTTTCTCTCAAAAGAAAAGAAATACCAAAATTAACCTGCCTGGTTTTACTCAGGCATTCCCATTGTTATGACCAAGCAGCACGCTCTCGTGTGGTTCGTTCTCACCGTTATTATCTGCGGTGCACTCTTTTTTCGAAGTTATCACATCAGTTCTATTCCTAGTGGTCTTTATCCTGATGAAGCTGTCAATGCTGTTGATGCTCTTGGAGCCATTAATAGTGGCCACTACAAACTCTTCTACCCAAATAACTACGGGCGCGAAGGGCTTTTCATCAACCTTCAAGCGCTTTCCCTTAAAACCTTTGGCTACACTATAGCTGCTCTCAAGCTTTGGTCTATTATTTTCGGTACCCTAGCTGTTCTCGGCATTTATCTTCTTGGTCGAGAGCTCTTTCATCGTCGTGGAGCGGCTTTGTTAGCAGCTTTTTTCATAGCCACAAGCTACTGGGCTATCAATTTCTCTCGTATTGGCTTCCGGGCAATCATGACCTCATTTCTGATGAGCTTTGCGTTCTTTTTCCTCTTTAAGGGCCTCCGTACTAGACGTTATCTTGATTTTGCCCTCTCTGGTCTTTGTATCGGTCTTGGACTACACACCTATATTGCTTTCCGTCTTACTCCCCTCATTCTTGTTGCTCTCCTGCCATTCCTCATGCTTTCCTATGAAAACTTCCTCAAGCGCTACTGGAAGCAGGGTCTCATCTTTGCTCTCTTTGCTTTCATCGCAGCAGCTCCCATGCTGTACCACTTCTTCATCGCTCACCCCGAAGATTTTGCTTCACGCTCTACCGCTATTTCCGTCTTCTCGCCAGAAATCAATCACGGTAACCTTCCGGGTACATTGCTCAAGACTTTTGGCTTGAGTTTACTTAAGTACAACTTCTGGGGTGACCAAAACTGGCGCCACAACTACCCTCCATATCCTATTCTTGATCCTATTACTGGCTTTTTCTTTCTGGGAGCCTTTCTTTTCTTGATCTCACAAACAGTCGCCCTCATCGGTAGGCGTCTTCGTTATCATGACCGTGATATCCGTTTAGTACGCAACGTTTTCCTCCTTGGATCCTTCTTTATCATGCTGATGCCAGAATTTCTGACATCGGAAGGTCTCCCTCATGCTCTACGAGCTATTGGTACCCAGATACCGGTGTTTCTCATAGCGGGTCTTGGTGCCTTTTGGTTGTACCAAAGAATTCTTCGTTCCTCTTCCCAGTCAAAAACGGTTTTGCTCTCACTTTTTTTCATTACTCTTGGGCTTAGCGCTACCATCAATCTTACAAAATACTTCGTTTTCTTTGCCAATAGCCCTGATCAACGCGGCGCTTTCAATGAAGATTATACTAACATGGCAACTTATCTCTTAAGCCTTCCTCCTGAGACTAAAAAGTATGTCTATGCCAATGCTGGAGGCACTGATATTGATAACGGTCTACCAGTAACAGCAGAATCTCTCTACTTTTTGACCTATGGTAAAGTAGAAAACCTCACTTTTTTGAAACCAGATACCATAGTTACCACACCTGCAGTAGTCATTCTGATGCGCCACGATGAAGCGATTGCCGGACGCCTCGTCGAAAGATACCCAGGAAGCGAGATCCGATCTATCTATGCAAACCCCTACTCTCCTGTCAGTTTCCCGGTTATCATCCTCCCTTAAAAATTATTTTATAACTAAATCACTAGCCAAGAATCCTATGGAGTTTTTACAAAAACACAGCCTTAAAATAGCCTTTGCTATCCTCGTATTCTTCTTTGCTCTGAACCTTATTGTTTCGGATCAAGAAGCCACTACTATGGACGAACGAGCTCATATCCCTTCAGCGTATAGCTATGTACGCTATGGGGATATGCGTCTCAATCCTGAGCATCCACCCCTACTAAAGGATCTTGCCGGACTTGCTCTTCTTCCTTTGCAGCCTGAATTTCCCCTGACAGCCAATGAGTGGCAACATGGTGTCAATGCTCAGTGGGTAATGGGACAGAAATTTATTAGCTGCCTCGTTCCAGAAGAAGCTTGTAACGATGCTGATCAAATTACTTTCTGGGCCCGTGTTCCAATCGTCCTCGTAGCTATCCTCTTAGGTATATTTATTTTTGTTTGGACAAGAGCACTCGCAGGCTCATTGGCAGCTCTTTTCGCTCTTACGCTCTATGCCTTTGACCCCAATATTATTGCCCACAGTCACTTTGTCACTACTGATATCGGTATTGCCGCCTTTCTCTTCTTTTCGTTCTACTACTTTGTTCGCTTTCTAAAAGAACCTACTCGACGCAATGTTATTACTTCCGGCATCTGGTTAGCCCTCGCCAACCTAGCAAAATTCTCGGCTGTCCTTCTCTTCCCCATCTTTGGACTCTTTGTACTTCTCTATGCCCTTAGTATTGCTAAACCAAAAGATGTTACCCTTGGAACCTTTCTCTTTAAACTCAAGCAAATCTGGCTCTATGGTTACAAATTTGCCTTGAGCGTAGTTCTTTGTTTTGTGATTATTTGGGTTTACTACTACCCGCACACTATGAACATGCCCGGCATTAAACTGGTAGAAGTGGCTGCCGTTATGTTCCCAGACAAACAACTCGGACCCTTCGCTAAACACTTTATTGGAGCCACTTATGAGAATAGTTTCCTTAAACCTTACTCCGCCTATTTCTTAGGTGTGTTTATGGTTTTTGGACGCGTGGCTGGCGGTAACACCTATTATTTCCTTGGTAATGTTTCTAATCACGCTTCTCCTTGGTACTTCCCAATCGTGTTTATCTTGAAGAGTACCATTCCATTCCTCTTCTTACTGGTTTCTACGCTCATTTACAGTCTCTACCGTATAGCTAAGAGCTTCAAAGATGAACAGGTAACGAGCCTTCAAAAACTTAGTACCTTCCTCGGGCAGTCCCTTCAACGAAAAACTGCTCAGTATGTGGGAATCTTCTTCGTTCTCTTCTACAGCTTCGTCAGCATCACTGGCAACCTCAATATTGGATTCCGTCACCTCTTTCCGATTCTTCCCTTTCTTTTCATGTTTATTGCTAAAGTGGTTTTTGATATTATCAAACGCCAAACCAACCCAGTTGCCCAAAAAATAAGCTACAGTATCCTTGGCATCCTCACCTTCATAATCGTTGCTACCCCCTTCCTTTCATATCCGAATTTCGTCTCTTATTTTAATGGTGCTTTTGGAGGACACCAAAATGGCTATCGCTACGTCACTGATTCAAACTATGATTGGGGTCAAGACCTTAAGCGTCTGCACACTTTTGTGGACACCCATAATCGCTGTGCCAATTCACAGGCAACTCCTAAAGATGACTGTAGTGTAGCTCTAGGCTTACCACCTATTGATAAAATCCGTATTGATTACTTCGGTGGAGCTACTCCTGAATACTATTTCGGCGACAAGATGATCTCCTGGCATGCTCCCAATCCCAAAGAAGCTGGTTGGTATGCCGTTTCTATCGGTTTCATGCAGGAAAACCTGAGTAATCATGTAGGCTACAAGGATGACAGCTACGACTGGTTGGTTAAATATCCTCCAGTGACACGAGCTGGTGATTCTATTTTCGTCTACTACGTACCAGAAATATCGGGTGAGTAAAGAAACTCTCCTTACAAAAAGCCCCTCTTAATAGGGGCTTTTTAGTTTTTATTCTTCTTTTTCTTTTCTTCTAATGCTGGTGACTTCACGTCATCGGTCTTATTGCTTTCAGATTGATCCTGATGCTCTTCTTCAGTAGGAGTATTCTTAAATGAATAATAGATACGATTTTCTGTACGTAAGTCTACATTACGTAATTCTCCTTGTCGTTCAAAAGGAACCTCTTGTTCAAAAAAAAGTCGAAGTGTCTTAATATTATCATCTGGTTCAATACGAGAATTGATCAATAGTTCCCAACCACCTTCGGTCTGCATCCGAAGCTCATCAGAAAAACGTGAGGCGGAAGTCATCTCTGGCTTAATAACAATGCCAAGTTCTGACTCAAGACGCTCTTTATTCTGTTTGAAGTGTTCAATAAAAGGGTAATCAAAAAGTGTCCGCCCAATTTCTACTGGTAGTCCTCCTGAATCAATCACCGTGTATACCGGGAGTGTACCCCGACGTTCCATCACAAAATCCCCCGAACCGGCTACATTATGCTCGCTTAAGAGATAGCATGGTCCACGACTACACCAGAGCACCGCTAAATCTCTTTCCCGAAGAAGCACATTTACCTTGTTAGGAAATGTTTTTGTCACACTTACCTCCTCAATAGCTGGAAATTCATCCTCGAGAATGGCTTTCAGCCTACCTGTACGAAAAAGAAAAAAATTGTTGCGAGGGATACTTTTCAATAACCGAGTTTCACCCTCATTGACAAAGAGTTCCTCGATACGACTTTTGGGTACTCGTGACTCGCCCTCAACATGAAGAACTTCCATTCGCATAACCGAAGAAAAGAAAAGCATATAGCCTACCGTACCAAGAAAACTCGTCCAAAGTAACAAAGTAAACCACGGAAAACCACGTCTTGCTTCTTCGATATTTTCACTCCGTCTCGGTTTTTTTTGCTTCCGTTTCGGCAGATAGAGTTCTTCTCGAAAAGTTGGTTTCTTTTTTGACCACATAGGTAAACTTTTATGCTAGCGAGAGGAAGAGACGCTCAAGCGTGAGTCGAGCCTGCACTTCTGGTCGCTTAAGCTCATTTAAGGTTTCACTTAGGTTATCAAGAAGAAGTAGGTGTTTTTTGGCTTGCTCGATTTCGGAAACTTCTTTGGCGCGTACATAAAGACCCGGCAAAAACCATTCAAATAGTTGAATGAGTGTCGGAATATCTTTAGCTAATTCATCTGCTAGAGTAAGTCGTTCTCGTAGTGATAATGTCGAGATGCGAAAAAGCTTCGTAAGAAATTCTTTCTTTTTCTTGAATGCCTTTGGATTTTCTTCTGCCTGAAAAAGAATACCTGGGCGACCCAATTGAAAGAAAAAGTCTGGCAATGCTTCAGAGTCCTTTAATCCTAAGGAAAAACCTTCTTTTTGAAGAACTTCAAAAGGAACAAAACTAAAACGTACCTCAAAAAGGCGAGAGAGAAGTGTTGGTAGCATCTTTTGGCGCTCATGAGTAATAAAAATGATAACCACACTTGGCTCCGGCTCTTCTACAAATTTAAGAAGGATGTTTTGAGCAGCCGCAGTCAATAAATGGGCATCATCAATAATCAGCACTCTGTACGGACCATCTTGAGGAGAAAAACGTAAGAATCTCAATGCCAGACGAGCTTCTTCTACTCCAATACTTTTTTTGCGAACTACTCCCCTTCTCGTCACCCGTTCTGGTTCAAGTATTTGGATATCTAATGGCGTGGCCTGATCCAAGGAAGGTTGGAAATCTTGCTTATTGATAAGTCTCAAAGCCCATTCAAAAGCTACTAGACGTTTACCTATGCTCTCTGGCCCTACAAAAAGAGTGCTCTGAGACACTTCTTTTTTGCTTATGAGCTGCTCGAGAAAATCTCTCTCTCTATGATGACCGATGATATTCATACTAGCTTTCTCTAAAATCTTGAACGATTACCTTAAGCTCGTTCATAAAACGCTCTTCACTAAATAAAGCCGCTCGAGTTTTAAGGATCTCTCTATCGAAACTTTTTTCTTCTTGAATAAAGCGTAAAATGGCTTCAGCGAGAATCTCTGGCATGAAGGTATTAAAGAAAAGGCCATGAACCTGATCTACAACAATCTCTCGTACACCTCCACGAGCAGAGCTGATCACTGGAGTTCCAACAGATAAAGCCTCGACAGCCACCATACCGAAATCTTCTTCTGACGGGATGATAAGAGCTCGAGCACCCCCATAAAGATCTTGTAGCTCCGCATCAGAAACCGCCCCCTTGAAAGTAACGGTTTTCCCAGCCAAACGTTCAAGAACTTCTTTTTCCGGCCCAGTGCCAACAACCACTAGAGGGAGACTCAGTTTATTCATAGCTTCAATAGCTACATCAATTTTCTTGGCCTTGGTTAATCGAGAAACAACCAAAAAATAACTTCGTGTCTCTGGATAATCACTCGTATGTGGCATCCTGATACCAGGATAGATAACTGTACTCGACCTTCGATAATACTTTGCTATTCTTTCTTGGGTAAACTGCGAATTAGCTATCAATAGATCGGGTCGATCCGCTGCCTGAAAATCCCACACGCGAAGATACGATAGTGCAAAACGTCCTAAAATCCGAAAAGGGAGTGTCAGGCCAAGATCCTCTAAATAGCTCCTATGTTTGTCCCAAGCAAAGCGCATTGGGGAATGCAGGTAGGCAACGTGCTTGGTATGAAGACGTGTGACCAAACCCTTACTCCAGGCTCCAGAGGAAGAAATTACTAGATCGTATTCTCTTAGATCAAAAGATTCAATGGCAGCTGGAAAAAGCAAAATGAGCAGCTTGGGACGTTTACGAAGAAAAGCTGGTAACTTAGCAAGCCAAGAAGTACGTACCCGTACTCCTCCAAAATACTTGCTCGTTAAGCCTCTATCAGCTAACAAGGTGTACACGGGTGCATCCGGATAGAGCTTACAAATTCCTTGCAAGACTCGCTCCGCTCCACCGTAACTTGTCAGAAAATCATGAACAATGGCTATTCTTTGGGATTTTTTGGGAAAGGTGTTTTCAGACATGACTCATTAATAATATTTTGGCTTGCTTCTGCTATTATAGCATGCACAAAAAACATTCGCAGAACCTTTTTAGACCTTTTCTTGAAGGATTTTACCTATTTCTTTAGCACATTTTTCCCAGCTGAAGCGCCTAAGATTCTCCTTCATAGTGTTCCCAAACCTCTTTTTTTCTTCCTCGTCCATTTGAAGTACCTTATAAATACCCCCTGCAATACTCTCACTACTCGTCGGATCTACATATACTGCGCCGTCTCCTGCTACTTCTGGTAGCGATGAAGTACTACTCGTAACCACTGGCACTCCTACTGACTGAGCCTCTAGTACTGGTAAACCAAATCCTTCGTAGATTGATGGAAAAACAAACACTGCCGCATTCTGGAGAAGCTCTTCTTTTTCATTAAGGGAGAGATAACCCAATTCTTGAATTTCTTTTTTAAATTTTGAGTTTTGGATCTTATGGTGAATATCCGCATATCCATAGCCCCTCTTACCCACTAGTACCAGCTGATGTGGTAGTTGATAACGTTCTTTGAGAATTTCAAAAGCTTCAATAATACGTCTTACATTCTTACGCTCTTCTACACGTCCAATGAAGAGTAAGTACGGAGTTATTTTGGGTAGAGTGTTCTCTATTGCTACCTGAGACACAAAACCTTCTCCAATAACCCGCAGTTTGTTTTCAGGTACTCTATATAAATGCATGAGGTCTCGTTTGGTATTTTCAGACACAGCAATAACCCTATCTGCCTTAAGGCATGAATAACGAATAGACATCTTCATATAGATTCGCTCCCAAAAACCGTAACTGAGAGGACTGACTTCATACTCTAGCCCATGGACAGTAACCACATTCCATTTTGCCCCAATGAGTGGCAGGGTATGGGCTGGAACAAATAGCGTGTCTACCGGACGAAATAGCATTTCTAGAGAGAGGCCTACTTGAGTCCAGAAACGTGGCGCCCAAATTCCTCTTAATTCCCAATTTTTTGGTAAAGAAAAATCTATCTCTGGATAGATGAAGATGAGTCTACCTTCTCGAATACGAAGTTTCTTGCGCACATATAAATAGACTCGACTCCCCTCTGTTAAGGTGTCGCGCAAATGTTTTACTATTTGGTAACTGTATTCTTCAATACCAGTACGGTACTGGAGAAAGGCTCGAGAACCATCAATACCAATGTCCATACTACTTTGTTAACATGATAGTGCGCTTATAGACATCGAGGTTTTCTAGCACAATACCCGTTCCCTTGACTACACAAAAGGCTGGGTCATCAGCTACATAACAAGGTACATTGATAGTCTTAGAAATCAGTTGATCGAGATGACGTAACTGTCCGGTACCACCAGAGAGTACCATTCCCTTATCCATGATATCTGAAGCTAATTCTGGTGGAGTTTCCTGAAGTACCTGCTTGATCACATTGATAATCTCACGAAGTTCATCTTGAATAGCTTCTGTAATTTCATTCGATGAAAGATTCACTGTCTTTGGTAATCCGCCCATCAGATCACGCCCACGTACTTCCATATAATCTTCTTTGACTTGTGCCATAGCTGACCCAATCTGCATCTTGATTTCTTCTGCTGTTCTATCGCCAATCGCCAGACTGTATTTACGTTTAATATAGTCTGAAATAGCTTGATCAATGCGGTTACCCCCCACACGTGCACTGTGTGCCGCTACTACCCCGCCAAGAGAAATGATAGCTATCTCTGAGGTACCTCCACCAATGTTAATAATCATGTTCCCTTGGGCGGTATGGATCGGAATACCAGCTCCAATAGCTGCGAGTATTGGTTCCTTGATAACGTAAGCTGCTTTGGCACCCGCTTTCATGGCAGCATCAATAACCGCTCGACGTTCCGTAGAGGTAATTCCTGCTGGAATAGAAATAACTACCTCGGGTCGAAAAAAACGTATTCGCCCACTCACTTTATTCAAAAAATAACGAATCATGGCCTCAGTTACCCGATAGTCGGCAATAGCCCCATCACGTAAGGGTTGTTTAGCAACAATAGTATCAGGGGTACGGCCAAGCATTTCCTTGGCCTCATTCCCCACTGCTAAAACCTTATTCTCCAAGAGAGAAATAGCCACCACTGATGGCTCATTGATAACTACACCCTGACCCGGCACAAATACGAGGGTATTCGCAGTACCAAGATCTATGCCGATTTTTCGTATAAAGAAACTTTTTTTCATACCTCTAGCCGTTTAATATTTGCCCCGATAGCTGCTAATCGTTCTTCTATTCTTTCATAACCACGATCTACTTGATAAATCTCTTCGATAATAGTCGTCCCCTCAGCACAAAGGGCAGCAATAATAAGAGCAGCTCCGGCACGTAAATCATAGCTCTTAATACGTGTCCCTCGTAGTGTTGTTGGCCCAGTCACAACTACCTGATGAGGATTGAGTACTTTTGCCCGGCCTCCCATCTTCTCAAGCTCCTGAACATAATTGAAACGACCTTCAAAAAGAGGGTCATGGATAAGTGTCTCTCCATTTGCCTGAGTAGCTAAAATTCCAAAAGGCGCCTGCACATCAGTTGGAATGCCGGGGTACACACGAGTATCCACTTTAGTTACCGCTTCAAGTTTTCCAGCATTTACGGTAATCTGATTTACCTCGACAGTTACTTCTACACCAAATTCGCGAAGTTTTTCAATCACTGCATCGAGATGCTCTTCACGAGCGTTGACAACAGTAAGTGTACTTTTAGTGGCGGCTCCAAGAATCAAGAATGTGGCTGCTTCATTGGCATCTGGAATAAGTGTATGCTCGGTACCCTGAAGAGATTCCTTCCCAGTAATGACGAGAGTGGTGGTACCAATACCTTCTATTCCCACACCTAAGTTAACAAGAAATTGGCAGAGGTCAGCTACGTGTGGCTCACAGGCAGCAAGTTTAAGAGTCGTCACCCCGGGCAGAATTGATGCCAACATCAAAACATTCTCCGTAGCAGTCACTGAAGATTCTCGAAGTACTACTTTGGTAGCCTGACGATGAGTGGCGTCAATCTCATAGCCGTTTTTAGTTTTACTCAATGTTACGCCTAATTTTTGAAGTGCATCCATATGAGTATCTACAGGCCTAGCTCCGATAACACATCCTCCCGGTTGACTGAGTATAAAGTGATTATGTTTAGCTGACAGGGCGCCAAGAAGGAGAATTGATGAACGCAGTTGTTTTACCAATGACTGATCAAGCTTGGTAACATCGTACTTACCTGGAGTAATCTGAACCGAATGATCATTCTGCCACGTAACCTCTACCCCCATACTCTCAAGGATTTCTAACATCCGAAAAACATCCTCAATACGCGGGACATTATGAATCACAGAGGTTTCAGCGGTAAGTAGAGTAGCTGCCAAAATAGGAGTTGCTGCATTTTTGGAGCCAAAAACGCTTATTTCTCCTCTAAGTGGCGTGCCACCAATGATTTCAAATACGTGCATTTCCTTTTTTTAAGCCTAAAGTAGGCTAAGTATAGCTCAATACCGGCTTTTTTTCAACCCTCAGAAAAACCCCACTACAGGTGGGGTTTTATCTGGTTAATTGGACTCTACTAACAACTATTTTCCCTTACGAATGTAATCATAGGCTGAGAGAGCGGCGATGACGCCATATCCAGCAGAAATGTTGTTTTGTTTATAGGGTACATCAGTCGCATCGCCCGTAGCAAAAATACCAGGAACTGACGTAGCCGCTGTTTTGCCATCAACTACTATTTCATTACGTTCATTCATAGTAAGTAGATTGGCGACAAATTCTGTGTTGGGCACCATACCAATTTCCACAAAGACTCCGTCAAGAGGAATGGTTTTTTCTGTACCCCCTTCCAGGTCACTATAGAGTAGCCCTGTGACATTAGTTTCACCAAGGATTTCCTGAGTTAATGCGTGATAAATAATACTCACTTTTTCTGAGGCTAAGACTTTATCCTGAGTAATCTTATCTCCTTTAAGTTCTCCGGAACGGACAATAAGCACAATTTCACTGGCATACGGCAAAAGATCTTCTACGGCTTCCAACCCAGCGTTACCTCCGCCCACCACAGCTACTTTTTTATCACGGAAAAATGGAGCATCACAAGTTGAACAATAGACTACTCCTTTGCCCTTGAACTTATCTTCACCAGGCACATCAAGATGACGATGGCGCCCTCCTGAAGCAATAATAACTGTTTTAGTGTCATAACTAGCTTTCGCTGTAGTAACGGTGAAACCTCCTTCATCTCGCTTAACTAGTTCAGTAACTTTATTTCCTACTTCAATCTCAAGACCCGTCTGAGCCCGTAGGTGTTTTTCTAGAGATTGCGCGAATTCCCAACCGGTAATCGTTTCCGTCCCAATCCAGTTCTCAATCCCGGCCGAGACGGCCGATTGGCTTTCAAAACTTTCCGTAATAAAAAGGGTTCTCATTTGTTTGCGAGCAGCATAAATACCCGCTGCTACGCCTCCTGGACCACCTCCAATGATAATAATGTCGTACATAAACTCGATATTAGGTTATACTTTCCGTCGCTCTTTCTTAATTAAGCTTCCTTATTATACCTTACTTATGAAAGAGCTAAAACTCTTGACGTAAACTGCTCTCCGCGGTCAAATTCATTCTGAAACATACCGAAGCTAGCCGCTCCGGGAGCCAACAATACTGTATCCCCCGGAGAGGCTTGCTTGCGGGCCCACATCAAAGCCTCTTCCATACTCTTCACCTCCTGTACCTTTTGTATCAACTCATTATCTAAAAGAGCTAAGAGTTTATCTGTACCACTTCCGGCAAATAAAGCTGTGGCCTTAGCCTGCCCGATAGCCTGAACTAGCTCATCAAGCGGTAGTCCCTTATCACTCCCACCTGCAAGCAAAATTACCGGACCTATTACTGATCTTAGAGACGCCAGGCTCGCACTAGGAATGGTAGCTGTGGTGTCATTGATATAGCGCACTCCATCAAATTCACGAACTAACTCAAAACGATAGGGTACTCCGCGAAAAGTTTTAAGTGTCTTCGTGATTATCCCTACACTCACCCCATACTGTCCTGTTACAACGCTCGCTGCCAAAAAATTCTCAAAAAGATACCCCCCCTGTAAGTATGCTTCTTTCTTCTCAAGCAACACCATATCTTCGTCGTCAACTCGCATGTATAATCTCTCCTTATCTTGCCAAGCGCTGCAATCGCTTGTCTTGCCAACATAAAGAACTCTTCCCGGAGCCTGCTTTGCAAAGTACTCTGTCCACTGATTACTCTGAGACAAAACAAGTACGCCCCGCTTATCTTGAAAAAGAAAAATATTAGCTTTATCAAGAGCATATTCTTCCATACTCTGATAATAGTTCAGGTGATCTGGGTATAAATTAGTAACGATAGCTAATTCTGGACTTTTTTCTATCCCCGTCAAACCAGAAAGACGCCATGATGAAAGCTCGAAAACTACCACACTATTCTTAGTCACTTTTGAAAGTTCTGAGAGTACTCCTGTCTGACTAATACCTACACATACCACATGATGTCCGGCAGCCATAAGAATTTCGGCTACAAGCGTAGCTGTGGTGGTTTTACCTTTACTGCCAGTAATACCAATTACTGGAGCAACACAGAGTGCCATGAAAATAGTTGAGTCCATGAGGATTCTTGCTCCATGAGCTTGGGCGAGTAGAATCAAAGGGTGATCCCAACGAATACCCGGATTTTTGATAACAATATCAGCTTCTCTAAAATCTTGTTCACTATGCCCCCCTAGACGCCACTCCAGACGGCTGTCAGAAGGAAGCTTAGTATACGTACTCTGAAGTTGTTCTTCTGTTTTGGTGTCAGTAATAACAATTTTGGCTACTTCCGTCCCTAAGAGAAACTTCACTGTTCCTAATCCACCACCATTAACCCCAAAGCCAAAAACAACGACTTTTTGGCCGTTAAAAGACTCTCTGCTGAGGGTTTCTTGGGTACTCATATTTCTGTCACTAGTATGGCATTTTTAGAGTATTTTGGCACGAGCCCCCTACAAAAACCCCTTGTCCTAAAATAGACAAACCGCTATTTTTAGGCAAACCAGCCACGTTTAGGGGTAAGTATTTTGCCTCTCTTAAGAGGAATGATAGTGCCCTGAGAAAGAGTTATCCCCCCATTGATAATAACTGTATCAATACCGGTCGCGTACTGATATGGATTAGCCATCGTAGCATTATCGGTAACTGTATTTGGATCAAAAATGACAATATCAGCAGCGTAACCTTTCATCAAACGACCTCGTTTTTCAAGATGAAAAACATCTGCTGGTTTACCAGTCATTTTGTAAATGGCTTCTTCCCACGATAAGATTTTTTCTTCTCGTACATATTCCCTGAGCACTTTAGGGAAGGTACCAAAACTTCTTGGATGAACCAGTTCTCCCGTTTCTTTGTGTTCAATACCATAGCCAGCACCATTACTCGATATGATGGAAAAGGGATGCTGGATAGCATCAGCCACATTTTTGGCGGAAAGCACCTCCAGAGAAACAATGGCTCTTCCATCACTCGCCATCAGAAAATCAAGGAGGGTTTGTTCTGGAGTAGTGCCTTGTAAAACAGCGATCTCAGAAATTCGCCGTCGAGTCAGCATACGAGAAAGTGAAGAGGCGGCGATCAAAATCTGATTATAATCAAGGTTTTTGCTTTTGAGATCACGCAACACCGCTTGCCTTGTCTGTGGATCACGTAGTTTAGCCATCATCATTTGTCGACCATCCTTAGTAATCCATTCAGGAAATAAGGTATAGAGGACTGATCCTGTCTGAGTGTAGGGATACACATCAAAAGTGACCTTAATCCCCTCTAAGGCCTTTACCTCAATCAGCTCCAAAACTTGATGCATGAGCGGCCAATTAGCCTCACCAACTGCTTTAAGATGAGAGATATGTAATGTAACGTCAGTTTCTTTAGCAACAGTCAGTGCCTCTTCGACAGCACCTACCAAACCAGCTTCTTCATCTCGAATGTAAGTAGCATAGACACCCTCTTTGAGAGCTACTTCCCTCACTAAAGTCGTAATTTCACGCGCTCCCGCATCACGAGCATGAGTATAATGAAGCCCTGTCGAAAGGCCGATAGCCCCTTCTTTAAGGGCTGTTTCAAGCAAAGTCTTCATAATTGAAATATCATCTGGAGTAATAGTACGTGCTACATCGTGCATGACTCCACGTCGAAGCGTTCCATGACCAACCAAAGTAGCAAAATTCACGCCTAAACCTCTTTGTTTAAGCTCAGCCAAATATTCATTCATGCGCAACCAGTTAAAGTTGATTCTCTGAACATCTGTCCATTTTTGGATAGAACGAATAGTTTCTGAGCTTGTCAACGGTGCCAGAGAAGAACCGGAGTTACCTCCTATGATAGTGGTCACTCCCTGATACAAAAGACTCTCCTGAAAAGGATTCTTGAAAAGCTGCCAATAGGTATCCGAGTGACTATTGACGTCTATAAAACCAGGCGCAATATATTTACCAGTAGCATCAATTTCCTGCTCTCCTCGCTCATGACTTAGATCACCGACAGCCATAATTACCCCCTCACGAATAGCAACATCCGCCTGGAACATTGGTCGTCCAGACCCATCAATCACGGTGCCCTTTTTTATCAGGATGTCGTACATGGCTCAGGATTTTTGATTTTTTTGGAGTACCGCCTCTACTTTAGCCATAAAATCCTCATCACTCTGGAGAACTTTCGGAATAAATTTTCTTAAATCTACAGCTTCCTTAAATTCACTGATTGTTTCCAGCGCACTCTTTTTGGCTGTTTTAATAATTTCATCGTACTCTGGCATGTCTTCTCGTACAAAGTGTACATTGCGGAAATCTTCACGAGTTCCCACTAGAACTACCTGTCCCGTACGCATAGCTGGATCCATTTCTGCAAGAGCATTCCCTGACCCACGGCTATTTTGGATACCCGCTACACGAATATGAAAATCTTCATCCAAACGGAGCTCATCAACGGCATAGTGCATTGCATAGGCTGGATCAATAGATGCTACCCGAAGCATAAAGCTTTTGTTTTTTCGGGCTTCGCGCGGAAGTGACTGAAGGAAGTTACCGAGAGAATCATGGCTTGCCTCCAATTGATGAACATACTTCTCAAAATCACCTGATTCTTGAAGACCATCCAAACGAATTCCCTGATCACCGAAACCAGCTTCTTTGAAAATAGTTTTAGAAGGTTCTGGCATTTTCTCTGTAGCTGGTCTCGTCTCTGATGTTAGAGACTCAACAGAAATTTCTGGTGTGAGTATTTTTTCTTCTGATACTACCGGTTTCGGCTCAATTTCGGTTGTTTCAAGCTTTTGTCCTGGTAGCGGTTCATGTAACTCTTGTTCTATATGAAGTAATTCATCTTCCAATACCTTTCTTTCTTGAATAAGCTCAAGAAGCTCTTCATCTTTTTTATCAGGTCGGATTTCTCTATTGAGGTGAGTTATCTTGGCTTCAATTTCTTTTTCCTCTTTGAGGAGACTCTCATGTTTTTGGGCAGATTCTTCGGCAAGAGCATCTTGTTTTTGGTATTCAAGAATAGTATTTTCAAGATGTTTACGCTCAGCAAGAACTTCCAGGATAGCATCATCAGACAGACCAGCAAATGTCATGCTCTGTATTTCTTTTAATCTCTGTTCTTGTGCTTTGCGCTCCTCCTTCATAGCACTTTTGGTTATACTTGCGAGCTACCTGTGTGCAATGCCATTTCAACAAGTCTATTGGAGTATCCCCACTCATTGTCATACCATGCCACTACTTTGACCAGATCTCCATCAACCACTGCGGTGAGGGTGAGATCCACTGTACTGGAATATGGACTACCGATAAAATCAGATGATACCAATGGTTCTTCAGTAACAGCAAGCACCTGACGAAACCGTGAGCTAGAGGCTGCTTCTTTGAGGGTTGTATTAATTTCTTCAACAGTAGTTTTTTGTTTCAAAACAAAGGTAAAGTCAGTCAGCGAGACAACAATGGTAGGTACTCGTACAGAGAGTCCATCAAATTTACCTCTAAGCTCTGGAATTACTTGAGTAACCGCGATAGCTGCACCCGTAGTAGTGGGAACAATATTTTCTGCTGCAGCACGAGCGCGTCGTAAGTCTTTGTGGGGACCATCCTGTAGATTCTGGTCAGCCGTGTATGAGTGGACTGTGGTCATAAGAGCTTTTAAAATACCGAACTTCTCGTGCAAAATAGCAGCAATTGGGGCCAAAGAGTTGGTGGTACAAGAGGCATTAGAGAGTACTGTCTCTTCCCGATACTTATCATGATTAACACCAATAAGAAAGGTGGGCACCGATCCATCATCACCTTTGGAGGGGGCTGAGAGAATGACCTTATGGGCACCAGCAGTAAGATGCTTGGCAGCTGAATCTTTATCAGTGAAGCGTCCAGTACACTCCAAAACCACATCAACAGCTAATTTTTTCCAAGGTAGTTTTTCTGGTACCGGTTCTGCAAACATCGGATATTCTACTCCATTAACTTCTATACCTGTCTTTGTGACAGTAATATCACCCCGAAAATGTCCATACGCTGTATCATATTTAAGCAAATGAGCCAATACAGCTGGTTCTGTTAGATCATTAATAGCTACTATTTCTATATTTTTCTTCTGAAGCGCTATCTTAAAAGCAGCTCGTCCAATACGCCCAAACCCATTAATAGCTACACGTACTTTTTTTTCCATACTATTGTTTCTATTTTATTTTTAGGAAATTTCTTTACTATACTGCTCATAAAGACTGACCATTTTGACAATCTCATAAGGGAATAAACTTTCGCGACCTACTAATACTCCATCCATATCAGCTTCCCAAGAAACAGAACCCAGATACGCACTCTTGACTGAGCCTCCATAGAGAACTCGTATACGGGTAGCTGTATTCTCATCAAAAAGCTCCTGCAAAAACTTGCGAATCATGACCCGCACCTGCATAATCTCTCCGGTCTCAGGAGTACGATCAGTACCAATAGCCCAACGAGGTTCGTAGGCGAGAATAATCTTTTCGGCCTGAAGTTTAGAAAGACCTACAAAAATACTCTTCAACTGAGTCTCTATGACACCCGCTGTTTTGCCTTTATTTCTCTCTTCTTCAGTTTCCCCAATACAAACAATGGGAGTGAGCAGATTCTTGAGCGCGCTATGGGTTTTGGTTCTTACAATTTCATCATCCTCTCCTCCATACAAACGACGCTCGCTGTGTCCTACAAGAACATATTCGATACCATCATTTTTAAGCATCACCGGTGAGATCTCCCCTGTATATGATCCGCTTTTTTCCCAAAACATATTCTGAGCTCCTTGAAAAAAACGCTCTGGCAAATGTTCAAATTCATTCTGATACAACATTGGTGGACAAAGAATAACTTCAGATGAACTCGTATTGCGTCCCTCAGCCTCCCGAGTCAACACCTGAAGATACTGACGCACTTCAGAGCGCGACATAAAATTCATTTTCAAATTGGCAACAACGAGAAATGGTCTAGACATACATTAACTGAGTTGTGAGCGAAGGAATGGCGCTGCTGTTTCTGGCGCCAGAGTAGAAACTTCAATACCAGTAGATAGTTCGAAGCCAGCCCAGATAGCTGTACGTGGTACTATCTCAATATGCCAACGATAATGACTGTATTCCTGGCCATCACAGGGAGCGGTATGAATATAGAAATTATAAGCTGGATCCTCGAGCCCTCTGTGCAGACTCTTAAGCGCTATGTGAAGAGCTTCTCCACAAGCATACTTCTCTTCATCTGTAATACGTTCAAAATAAGGATTATTGCGCTTACCTACTATCCACATCTCAAATGCACTTCTTGAAGCAAAGGGACAGAACACTACAAAATGCTCGTTCTCAAAAACTACTCGCTTACCAGAATTTCTTTCGTACTCCAAGACGGTATCAAAAACATTCATCTTGTGAGCCTGATGATACTGCTTAGCTCCGGCTAAATCCCGAACCATTTCACTAGGAACTACCGGAATAGCCATTAACTGCGAATGTGGATGAGTGACTGAAGCTCCGGCTTCTTTACCGTGATTATGAAAAATTTGAATGTAGTTGATCGACTTCTTACTCATAAGAGTTAGATACCGCTCTTGATATGCATCCAGAAGCTCCGCTACACGCCAGACTTCCATTTCACCGATAGATTGAGTCGGATTCCTCGTGACAATTACTTCATGATACCCTGTACCCGTTTGAGCTGTGTATGGGCCTTCATTAAGACTTTTTGGGGTTTTACCTCTTACGAAAGCTGGAAATTTATTAGGAAACACCCGTAAACTCCAGTCACCATCACCCTGGCGATAAATCAATACATCAGCTTCTTGGCCACTCGCCTCAGGATTCTCAAAAGGATCTTCGTGAGAAGCCTCTCCTGCCCGCGGAGCCACAAACTCATCAGGCCGTTTAGCGCGGCCAGTAGCAATGACCACCCAATCACCAGTGATGATATCCTGACGAAGTTCTGATGGATTTTTTGGTTCTTCAGTTGTATTTGTTTTTGGAGACATTATTTTTGTTTCTACAAAAGAGCTTTTTTATGACGCCTGACTCCTCTTATACTGACCAATATGATAGCGACCGCCCCAGAAGCGTAGTCGAGTTTTGAAAAGGTCTATCAATACTTGAATAAAACCATTCTTACCAGTGAGACTCACCGTAGAACCCTCTTCATTCATCCAACGTACCGGCATTTGTTTAATTTTGAAACCAAGCTTATGAGCAATAGCGATCAATTCAAAATCAAAACCAAAACGATCTACTACCATCCGACTAGCCACTGCTTCAGCAGCCTTAGCATTAAGCATTTTGAAACCGCACTGAGTATCTGGATAGCTCCATAAACCAAGTACCACTCTAATCAAAATATTTCCCATATTACCCATCACCTCTCTGTGTTTCGGTTGATGGACTTGAATGAAGGCTCCTTCAATATCACGTGATCCAATCACTACATCATAACCAGCCTCAAACTGAGTCATAAAAGCGTCGAGATGGGTAATAGAGGTAGATCCATCAGCATCCAAGAAGAGACGATATTCACCCTTGGCTTCAAGTAGTCCTTGACGCACAACATAGCCCTTACCATGATTTTCTGGATTTTCAATTACCCGTATGTTCGGTATTTGCAAAGCATAATTACGAGAAATCTCTGCCGTATTATCCGGTGAGCCATCAATGACAATAACAATTTCATAGGTAAAATTCTTCCCCTTCAGATGCTTATCTATCTCGAGCAGGTTACGTCCAATACGCTCCCCTTCCTTGTAGGCGGGAATGATAACTGAAAGAAATGGTTGTTCCATAGTTCGCTTTAATTTATATATAGTATAGCTTTATTTTAGCACAAAAAAGGCAAAACAAAAGAAGGCGTTCCCCTTCAATACAAAGTCGCCTTCTTTGCTTCAATTTCTCTTTGCAAAAGCCTTTCCCGAGCATGCTTAGCTACTCCCTGATAAGAAGCCAGCTGGCTCAACTTTTTTTCAGGAGTCTCTGATTTTACCTGTATCTTTTTCAATACTCGTCTTCGAGTTTTGGTTCGAAGCCTTCTATGATGAGGAAATGCTACATAACCCAAGAAGTCTATCCCCTGACTGACTTTACGTATTTCTACCTTGTGCGGATGAGGCTCTAGAAGCAACTCTTCTCGCAGAAATACCTCTATCTTTCCGAGTAATACCCGTAGCTCTGCCTTCGTATGGGCCAAAATGACAAAGTCATCACAGTAGCGAAAGTAGTGTCGTTGCTTGAGGGTATGCTTCACATACTGATCAAACTCATTCATGTAGATATTCGCGAAGAGCTGACTGGTTACATTTCCTAACGGCAACCCTTTACCCGGACTTTTCTCGAAACTCCCAAGCACGATACCTAGTAAGTTTTGTGTCTCATAGTCAGTCACTGTCCGATGAAGTATCCTACCCAGAATCTCATGGTCGATACTGTCAAAGAATTTCCGAATATCACACTTGAGAGCATAGCCGGGTACTCGCCAGTTCCTGGTAGCTTTGCACAAGGCTTTTTCGAGCCGATTTACCCCTAGGTGCGTGCCTTTGTCGATACGAGACGAAAAAGAGTCATAAATAAACTGTGGATCAAAAAGTGGCGAGAGCTCCTGATAGAGTGCTTGTTGAACCACACGATCACGGACTTCCGCTTTATGGATGTGACGTCGTTTGGGATCACAGACGATGAACTCCATATACTCACCATGCTGGTAGATACCATTGGTAAGCTCATCATGAAGAGTAAAAATTCGTTCTTCGAGATGGAGCTCGAAATTGGCTACATCCACTTTCTTTCTCTTGCCCCGTCTGAAAACTCGCCAAGCGGAGAGTAAGTTTGCTACACTTGTCACATGACTAAAAACACTCCTAGAGCGACCCCCCCCCTTCGATTCTCCTAGTCTCGTGATTCATATGTCCCTAGTCTATCGCGAAATTTACCAAGTGGGAAAGAAAATACCGAAGAGCGATAAGCTCGGCATCCACACGACGCTCCAGAACAAAATTCTTCTGGCTTTTGAATACTCTGTCAGTGCGGCCTTTGCCGATGTAACCAGCAAGAAGGTCTATCTTGAGAAGTTTCGTACCCTGATAGAAGTGAGCAAACACCTCCTTCGTACCGAGCACGAGCTTTCTATCATCCCTGAAAATACCTACATTCGTATTGGTAAGCTCTTGGTTGAGGCTTCCAAGATGAACACTAACTGGCTGAAGAATACTGAGGAAAGACTTGCAAAGCTAAATATCAAGCAAACAAAAAACTCACTCTTCTAGAAAAGAGAGGTGAGTCTCTGCTAAAACTTCTGAACGAGGACCATTGTCGGAATTCCGATTGTCAGGATTGCCGTTGTTGAGGTTCAACTGACGACTATTGGAGTTACCGTTGACGATGTTACCATCGGGCCCAGGTTTCTGAAAAGAAACATCCGTGTCACCACCAGCCTGTTACCAAATCTGGTTGCGTTACCTCGCGGGAGCGAGCAATGAGCCGTACTTACTGGTACGCTACTTCTTTTCAGGCAGTTTTATGTATACAGTAAACTATCATCCCCTGAGTAGCAGACTAGCTTCATAACTGTAACTAAATTATAGCAAAGAAAAAGTAGGACAAAAAATACCCCGGTAGCGCAAGCGCTACCGGGGAAGAGAACTCAGGTTCTAGGTTCAAGTGACCAATGCAAAACTGACTTCACGAGGACCATCGTCGGAATCCCGATAGTCAGGAGAGCCGTTGTAGAGGCGCAACCGACGACTATCGGAGAAACCGCGGACGATGTAACCATCGGGCCACGTCGCACACAGGCGAGTCCAGCCACTAGCATCGAGATATATCTTCTTGGTCCACAGAGTGTAGGCCCAGAAAATGACGTATTCCTTGGGTGTCATGAAGTTCATGACACCCAAAGCATCATTGTAGGACTTGCCCTTGTGGATCTTGTCCGACCCCTCCTCACCAGTGTGATGGAGGATATAGGCTCCCTTGGGGCGTTCATGCTCTTTGGGAATCTTGATGCTCGATACATCGCTCCATGTATAGGGAGCAGCTTCGTTCGGCCAGAAGGCATCGATCTTATCGAGAGCAGCTTCGAGCGTGAGAACATCATCACCGAGGATGAGGGTTTGTACCTGAAGACGTAGATTCTCTGTGCGCTTCAGCTCTTTCAATGCTTGACGTGCCTCTTCACACAGTCCGAAGACCTGGGCGTAGAAGCTGATGATTTGCTGCTGTGGTGAAGGGCCGCGGGCCGGCTTGACTGGCGTGAGCGGCATAATCTCCGCCTTACCATCATTAACCAGCTTCATACGCTCCCAAAATTCCTTCTGGTTCGCGAGTTCCCAGTCACGCTGAGTCCAGCCAGCTTGGCCGGCCAGAGTGAGGGCGCTTGCAACGAGAGTGATTTGTGACGCCCCGAAATTTTCTTGTGCCATTTGAGGTACTCCTGTGCCAGGGGGCTCCGAATATTTCGGTTTACCATAGCAACCACTCTTCTACATTAATCTCTCAGTCTACTCGAGGACGGTCCTCGAGTAGACTGGCTTTATAAAAGCTAAAAAAGTAGTGGCTCTGGTAAACCTAATTTTTAATGTTCAACTATATATTATACTCCTATTTATCATCTTTGTCAAGCCAATCCGTGAGCATGATGCGAGCGGCTTCAGCATCATCATAGGCTTGGATAGCTTTCTTGGCAGCTTCGAGTCTGTTGGCCTGAGCCATTTTGCTTGTAAACATTTCATTTTGCATAATCACTGCCACCCCAAGTGACGCAAGTTTTTCTCTCACTTGAGCTAATTCTTGAGCAAAATCAGCCTCCGGATGCTCAGGATCACCGAGGATTACCTTACCGATTTCCTCAATCTGTATGATTTCCTCAAGAATAGGCCACAAATTCTCATCTACTGGCCAAATGCCGTAGGGTACCGCTATCCTGGTCTCAGCATGAGCCAGAGCTACCCCTACCTTGGCTCGTCCCCAATCAATAGCTAAAAAGTTTTTCATTTCCATACTACGGTCGCGTCAAAACTTCCACCCCATCTTCGGTAACCAATATCGTATCCTCAAAATGAGCAGAGAGTCTATCGTCAGCCGTAATAAACGTCCAATCATCAGGGGCAATCTCTACCTCATACGTACCTGCATTAACCATAGGCTCTAATGCCAAAGTCATCCCGGCTACCAAAGTAATATCTGGGATATCGCGCGTTATATAATTCGGGATTTGAATATCCTCATGCAATTCTCGGCCAACGCTGTGTCCTACCAAATCACGCACTACTGAAAATCCGGCTTGCTCAACATGATTCTGTACCGCTCGCGCATAGTCACTCACCTTAGCTCCTGGACGGATAGTCTCTATCCCGCGAAGGAGACTCTCTTCGGTGACTCGCATAATACGTTTAGCTTCATCGGAAATATTTCCAATAGCAATACTACGAGCCATATCAGAAACCATTCCTTCGTAACGCATCCCAATATCAATTTTCAAGATGTCCCCTTCCTTAAGAATACAGTCTTTACGAGGAATGCCATGAACCACCTCCTCATTAAGGGAAGAACAAATAGAGCCTGGGAACGGACGCTCACTGGCTCCATAGCCCTTGAAAATAGGGATGCCACCGATTTCTCGCATGCGTGTTTCCGCTAAGGTATCAAGCTCAAGTGTACTTACACCTGGCTTAGCTTGAGCGAGCACTTCACTAAGAATCCGAGCTAGGTGTCGAGAAGAAGTTCTAAGACTTTCTATTTCTTGTTCATTTTTGATAAAAAGATTCATAGATTTTTGAATTCCTAGAGAGACTCTTCGATACTTCGGGCAATATCTTCATAAGGTAGCTCTGCGTCAATCCGAACGAGCTTACCTTGTGTTTGGTAATTTTCTACTACCGGACGAGTATCGCTCACAAAAACAGCATAACGCTTGGCTACTCCTTCTTTGGTATCATCTGGTCGCTGTCCAATAACGCCACCACACACCGTACAAGCCTCTAATATCTTAATCTCTTCCCATGAGCCTATATAAGGCGCCTTGCACTCTTGGCAAAGGAAACGCTTAGATATACGCTCAATGGCAGTTTTTTCACTTAAATCAAGAAAGATAACCTTCTCGACAGTTCGTCCTCTATCCGCAAGAGCCTTCTCGACTTCATCAACTTGTGAAATTCTTCGAGGAGCCCCATCAAGCAAAACGCCCTGATCCTGAGAGAGTGAGGTCAATATATGAGCTACGACATCACCAATCAAACCATCTGAAACAAGCTCTTTCTTAACATTGATAACTTGATGAATAGTTTTTCCGAGATCAGTACCTGATTCTGCCAAACGACGGAGCTCACTTCCCACATCTATGTGGGCTAAACGATATTTGTTTTTTAATATGGTTGCCTGGGTACTTTTACCACTTCCTGGTGGACCAAGGAGTATGTAGTTCTTTGGTTGTGATTCAGACATTTTCACCATAGCTTACAAAGTCTCATAACTCCTCATCATCATCTGACTCTGAATTTGTTTAATAGTTTCTAGAACAACCGATACGACGATCAGAATACTTACTCCTCCCAGTGATACTGACTGAATCCCAGTTAGTCCCTGGACAATATACGGCATAACCGCGATAAGACCTAGGAATAAAGCACCCGCCAAAGTAATACGATTCATAATATGGTATAGGTACTCCGCAGTGGTTCTCCCTGGACGAATGCCGGGAATATACCCCCCTTGTTTCTGTAGGTTTTCTGAGATCTTGTTTGGATCAAATACAACAGCTGTATAAAAGTAAGTAAAAACTACCACTAATACAAAGTAGATACTTCCATAAACTAATTGATCCTGAAGCCAACCAGATACCTTGACTGCGATACTTGCAACATTCTGATGGCTACTCGTCACTAAGAAATTTGCAATCATGGTTGGAATTAAAATAAGAGAAACGGCAAAGATAATTGGAATCACACCCGCCTGATTCACTTTGAGTGGTAGGTGTGTAGAGCTACCTCCATACGAATTAGCTCCTCGCATACGTTTGGCATAGGTAACTGGAATAGTCCGTTGACCTTCGTTAACAAGAATAACTCCAGCGATCGTAGCCGCACCCACAAAAAGAAACATGATGTAAACAAAAAACTGTGATGGATCCCAGGTTGCCACAAAACGTGAGACTGCTGTTGGAAGACTTGAAACAATTCCAGCAAAGATAATCAATGATACTCCGTTGCCAAGACCCTTTTCGGTAATTAACTCACCCAACCACATAAGGAAAATAGTCCCAGCTGTGGCTGAAATGATAATAACGGCCATAGTAAAAGGGGCAATGTCACCTAAAATATTTTGTGAACGTAAAAGTGAGAGCATGCTGAATGACTGCAGTGCCGCCAGAGGCACTGTAAGCCAGCGGGTGATCATATTGAACTTCTGGCGACCCTGCTCCCCCTCTTCCTTATAAAGGCGTTCTAGTGACGGTACAAGAGTAGTCAAGAGCTGCATAATAATCGAAGCGGTAATATACGGCGCTACACCGAGAAGTACAATAGAAATATTACTCAATCCTCCCCCAGAAAAAATATTTAACAAACCAAGAAAGGCATTATCTTCAAAAAGGCGCTTAAGAGCTAGTACATCCACTCCTGGGAGCGGGATATTAGCTGCTATACGATACACCACCAATAAAGCCAGAATGAAAACAATCTTATTACGAAGACTAGGGACTTGAAATGCTCTGGTTAATGTTTGCCACATAGAGATAAAAACAAAATGATAGTTCCTTAAAAGAAAAAATACTCTAATACTAGAGTATTCATTCTATCCATAGTATAGCGGAGAAAAAAGGCTTTGACTAGGCCTTAATTGAAAGTAATTTAGCTGCTGCAGCGCTTGCAAGAATACCCGGAGCAATGGTCAATTTCTTCTTGATGGTACCGGTAGCTACGATTTTTACGCCTTCTTTAAGAGCTTTTTTACCCACCACTTTACGGTCTACCATAAGGGCGACAGTCACCATCTCACCATCCTCAAAAGCCTTATCCAAAGAACCTAAGGTTACCGTGTGCTTCTGTGGATTAACCGCCTTTTTACCGCGAACCTTCTTCAATCGCTCAACAAACGTTGAACGACCACCTTCAAAAAGGGGGTCTATTGAGGCGCCAGAACGAGCTTTCTGACCCTTGGTACCACGACCAGCGGTAGTACCGCGCTTGCCGCCACGTCCGATACGCTTAGCGGCTTTTCTAGTTGGAAGAGTGAGTTGATGAATTTGCATAATCCTATATCAGTGGTTTTTGAATTAAGCGGCTATTTCTACCTCTGAAGTAGCTGGAGCTGCTTCTATCTCTTTTTTAGCACGAGGAGCCTTAAGGGTTTCCAAAGCCTTGATAGTAACACGAGCTACATTTAACGCATTTGAAGCTCCAAGAGACTTAGAAACAATATCCTTCACGCCTAGAAGATCTACTACTGCACGAACTGATCCGCCAGCAATAACACCCTGTCCAGGACGCCCCGGCTTGAGAAGAACACGAGCGCTACCAAGCTTAGCCAATACATCATGAGTGATCGTTCCATTTTCAAGCTCTACGGTCACCATGTTTTTCTTGGCATCATTAAACGCCTTCTGAATAGCATCAGAAACATCAGCTCCCTTAGCTACTCCTACTCCTACCTTGCCATTACGGTTACCAATAACCAACGTAGCACGGAAACGGAAACGACGGCCACCTTTAACCACACGAGTAACTCGAGCGAGGTTGAGAAGCTTCTGCTCATACTCAGGCTTTTCGCGACGAGCTGGCTTTTTCCCTGATCTTCCTGGTTTACGTTGTTTATCCATATATTTCGATAAAATTAGAATTGTATGCCTTCTCCACGAATAGCTTCAGCTAGGGCCTTCACTTTTCCATGATACTTATATCCAGCACGATCAAATACAATCGAATCGATGCCAGCTGCTTTGAGACGTTCCCCCAGTAGTTTACCTACTTTTTCAGCACCCTCGATAGTATTCTTAGGAGTCTTACCTGTTTCTCGAAGATGAGCCTGAGCTAAAGTAGTACCTGTTTCATCATTAATACACTGTACGGAAACAGCACGGAGACTACGGAAGATGGCCACACGCGGAATAAGAGCGGTTCCAGAGATTTTGCCTCGAACACGACGCTTACGAGCTATGCGATTTTTGAGTCGATTGATTGTTTTCAACATAGAGCGTATGTATTATGAAGCTTTCTTACCTTCTTTGCGTCTTACTGTTTCTCCGACGTAACGGAATCCTTTGCCTTTATATGGTTCAACTGGTTTGAGTTTACGTACTACCGCAGCAAACTGTCCAACCTTTTGTTTATCAATACCCTTAACCGTCATGATGTTACCTTCGATAGTTACTTCGAGTTCACTTGGGACGGTAACCTCAACCGGATGAGAAAAGCCCAATGCTAAAGTTACTTTCTTACCAGCAATAGCCATACGATAACCTACACCATTGAGTTCTAATTGTTTCTGAAAACCATTCAACACTCCCTCGCACATATTGGTCATCATTTTGGCAGTAGTGCCCCAAAGAGCCTGGGCAAGCTTGGTGCTCCCCTTTTTCTCAATAGTGATTTCACTCTCTGTTAGCACGACAGCCACTTCACGACGAAAAGCAAATTCGAGAGTTCCTTTTGGCCCTTTCACGGTCACAACATTCGCACTCAAACTAGCTTCTACACCAGTTGGGATACTAATCGGTTTTTTTCCAATTCTGCTCATAGTAGTACTGTATTACCAAACCTTACAGAGAAACTCACCGCCTAAACCTTTACGGTAAGCATTACCACCAGTCATTACCCCTTGAGAGGTAGACAGAATAGAGATACCGTAGCCATTCTTCACTTTACGGACTTCCTTGCTCTTGACATAAATACGACACCCTTCTGTGCTCACGCGGGTGATCTCCTGAATGGCTGGCATGCGCTTGGTTGGATTGATTTGGGTATAACGAAGGCCAAGAACGAGGACCGCTAACGCTCCTTCGCCATCTTTGGTAACACTCTCGATAAAGCCTTCTTCAAGTAATACCGTAGCAATCTTTTCTTTGAATTTAGACAACGGAATACGTACGCTCCCATGGCCAGCGGCCTGTGCGTTACGAATGCGTGTAATCATGTCTGCGATTGGATCTAACATAGTTCTTGTTTCTTATATTACCAGGAAGCTTTTTTGACCCCGGGGATGAGTCCAGAAAGCGCAAGCTCTCGGAAACAAATGCGACAGAGATCAAAGCGTCTCATATACCCATGCTTTCGACCACACTTCCAACAACGTCGAACAATACGGCTCGAGAATTTCGGTGTTTTCAATGCTCTTGCTTGAGTGGATGTCTTTGCCATACAATATTTTTTGCTTATTTAGTCTCTTCTGGTTGGAGTGGTAACCCTATCAAACGGAAGAGTTCAACTCCTTCTTGTTTATTCTTGGCGGTAGTAACAATATTGACTTGAAAACTGAATAAATGTTGAACAGTTTCTGGTACAATTTCTGGAAAAACAGCGTGCTCTTTGACTCCAATATTGGCATTGCCGTAAGAATCAATAACATTTTTTTCAAGACCCTGGAAATCACGAACACGTGGTAAGGCGATAGCGAAAAGACGATCAAGAAAACTCCACATACGCTCACCATGGAGAGTGACACGAGCTCCAATTTCGAGGTCTTCACGAATCTTGAAACCAGCAATAGCCTTACGAGCACGAGTCATCACTACCTTCTGACCGGTAATTTTTTCAAGAGCAGCCACTACCTCATCCACTCGCTTAGAGTCTTTGAGGATCTTACCAACACCAACATTCACCACTACCTTAGCTACCTTAGGTAGGGCCATTGGGTTACTAATACCAAGAGCTTTTTTAAGCCCTGGAATAGCATCCTTCTGATATCGATCTTTGATGTTAGCTGTTTTCATAGAATAATTTAGAGGACTTTACCTGATCGTTTACTGATACGTACTTTTTCACCGTTCTTGATTTGGTAGGATACGCGAGTTGGCTTATCTGTTTCATTACACACCAACATCACATTTGATACATGAAGTGGCGCTTCTTTTTCTATACGCTCACCCTTACGACCACTTTCTGGCTTCAGATGACGCTTCATCATATTCACCCCACTCACCACTACTTTATCAAGAGTCGGAATAACACGAGCAACCGTACCGCGCTTACCGCGGTCTTTGCCTGCTATAATCTGTACTTGATCTCCTTTTTTGATCTTCATAGAATTCTTTTTACAAAACTTCAGGAGCGAGTGAAACAATCTTGGAATAACCCTTTTCGCGGAGTTCACGGGCAACTGGTCCGAAAATACGAGTTCCTTTGGGGTCCTTGTTGTTACTATCCAAAATAACAGCGGCATTTTCATCAAAACGAATATAGGAGTTGTCTTTACGTCGGTAGGTTTTGACCTGACGCACAATTACCGCCTTCACCTTGTCTCCTTTTTTGACAGAACCGCGCGGTTCTGCAGATTTGACTGAAGCAACAATAATATCTCCAAGTGCAGCATAGCGACGACGAGTTCCACCAAGCACCTTAAAACACTTGATGAGTTTAGCACCACTGTTGTCAGCTACTTTTAACATGCTTTCTACCTGAATCATATTTGTGTTCTCACAGTTGGAATATTGTTTATGCCTTAGCTACTACTTGATGACGCTTATCTTTACTGTATGGACGACACTCTTGGAAAATTACCATGTCCCCTATCTGATACTGATTAGTTTCATCATGTACCTTATAGCGCTTACTTGAGGTGTACTGTTTGCGATACTTCGTATGAGTCTTCAGTGTATCTACTTTGACAACAATGGTCTTATCCATCACAGCACTAACTACCACACCTTTGTGCGTTGGTACTTTTTTAGTTGTAAGAGTCACTGCTTCCATATAAATGTTTCTTTAGTAAAGATATAGTCTAACCAACATTTTGGCTTTCGTCAAGCGAAACTTCTTCTTGGCGAGCGAGGGTCTTCAAACGAGCGATGTCCTTCTTGATCTTGTGATAATCACTCACGTTTTTCGCTTCTCGAGTTGCCATATCAAAGCGAAGCTTACGAGCCTGTTCCTGGAGGTCAATAAGCGCTTTAGCGCGTTCTGTCTTCGTTTTTTCCTGCCACTGTGTTGCTTTCATAAAATTCCTTATTGTTTTTCAATAAAACGAGTTTTCACCGCCAACTTATGTGCTGCTAAACGCATTGCTTCCTGAGCAGCCTCTTTACTAACGCCATCAAGCTCAAAAAGTACTCTTCCTGCTCGGATCTTAGACACAAAATGATCAACGCTACCCTTTCCTTTACCCATAGGAGTTTGTTCCCCTTTTTTAGTCATTGGTTTATCTGGGAAAATACGGATCCATACTTTACCGCCACGCTGAATAGAACGGGTCATGGCACGACGAGCAGCTTCAATCTGACGAGCAGAAATAATACCCTGTTCTGTTGCCTTAAGACCAAAGCTTCCAAAGCTCACCTTGTCCCCTCGGTTTGCGGGCGACTTAAACCAACCCCCTCGGTGGATTTTTCGGTGTTTTACTTTTCTTGGTTGGAGTAACATAAGCGTGTCTTTTTTGGTGGACTATTCTTGCTCTTCTTTATTAACGGCTTCTTTGAACTTCTCTCCTTTATAAATCCAGACCTTGATTCCAATAACTCCGTAGGTAGTGGCAGCTTCATAGCGAGAAAAATCAATATCGGCACGAAGCGTATGAAGAGGAATTTTTCCTCGTGACAACCATTCGCGACGAGACATTTCAGCTCCTCCAAGACGACCACAGATTTCAATCTTCACTCCCTCAATACCTTTGTGACTCTCAACCTGATCGAGCATACCCTTCAAGATACGACGAAATGGGATACGACGCTCAAGTTGTTCAGCTACCTGCTGAGCCACAAGCATAGCATTGGTTTCGGCCTGTTTGACCTCGAGTACCTCTACTTTGAGATCAATCTTCTTGCCAGCAAAAAAACGCTTCTTAATAACTCGGGTTAGATCTTCAATGCCTGTACCGCCACGGCCAATCAACACACCTGGACGAGAAGTTTCAATAATCAAACGAAGAGCGTTTGCTGAACGTTCAATGCCAACAGATGCAATGGCAGCCGCCTTCCATTTTTTCATGATCAGCTCTCTCATCTCAACATCTTTCTTGAGTTGTTCACGGTACATTTTCTTCGCGCCAAACCAGCGAGATTGCCAGCCCGTTGTGATTCCAAGACGTACTCCAGTTGGATTTACTTTATGTCCCATAGTTTATACAGATTTTCTTTGAAATACTTTAGTAACCTTTGCTGCTTGTGTTGGCACTGCTGTTCCTATTTTTTCTTGGGCAAGTTTTTTCGGAGCATTCTTTTTTGTTTCGCCCTCTTGGCTGTCAGCTATTTCTTCTTTAGCAACTACCTTCTTCTTAGCAGGCGCCACTCGATCCTTACCCTCAATCTTTTCATCAAGGATAATCGTCACATGACAACCTCGACGAAGAAGGGGTGTTGCTCTTCCGAAAGCTCGCGGCAACCAACGCTTCAATGTCGCTGCTTCACCAACACGAATATCGGTAATATAGAGATTCTCGACTGCCAAACCATAGTTGTTAGTAGCGTTAGCAATAGCACTTTTCAGAAGTGGTTCAAGATGTCCAGATGACTTCTTTATCTGCTTAGAAAGCTGGATCAAAGCTTCGCGCGCATCAATACCAACCAATCCGCGTGTGACAAGACGGGTCTTTCTAGCTGATATACGTAAGTTTTTGAGGGTTGCTTGTACTTTCATAATAAAAACTATTTCTTAGCACTTTGAGAAGCTTTTGCAGCTTTTGCCGCGTCAAGTTCTCGCTGCTTAGCGGCTTGTTCCAGTTCTTTCTGCATCTTTCCTCCATGACGATAGAATTTACGAGTCGGAGAAAATTCTCCTAAACGGTGTCCTACCATTTCTTCAGTCACGAAAACACTAATATGCTCTCGTCCGTTGTGTACTCCAAAGGTAAAGCCCACCATTTCTGGCGCAATGACGCAGGCACGAGACCAGGTTTTGATGATTTCACGATCACCAAGCTTCTTGCCCTCAAGCTTTTTGAGGACACGTGGATCTACGTATGGACCTTTTTTGAGACTACGTGACATAGATTCTTTGATTACTTCTTGTTACGACGACGGATAATATATTTATTTGTCGGATTCTTTTTCTTGCGAGTCTTCTTGCCGAGTGCTGGCTTACCCCATGGAGTTTTCGGATGCATACCCAACGGCTGACGTCCTTCTCCACCACCATGTGGGTGATCTACTGGGTTCATAGCAGAACCACGTACTGCCGGTCGCTTGTTCATATGACGAGCTCTTCCAGCCTTTCCAATAGTGACCGAGCCATGCTCGAAGTTACTCACTTGGCCGATGGTAGCATAACACTCTTTATTCACCAAACGAATTTCACTTGAGGTAAGCTTTACTTGAGCCATAGGACCATCTAAAGCCATCAAAGTGGCCTGAGTACCAGCGCTACGAACAATTTGACCACCCTTACCTACTTTCATTTCAATATTACAAATGATGGTTCCTGGTGGAATATTTTTCAAAGGCAAGCGAGATCCTTCCTGAATAGGAGCGTTCTCACCAGAAACAACTGTCTGTCCCACACGCATTTTTTCTGTAGCTAAGATATAGCGCTTCTCACCATCTGCATACGCTACGAGGGCGATGAGCGCTGAACGGTTAGGATCCTTTTCGATACTCTTGATAACACCCTGGATATCAAACTTGTTCTGACGAAAGTCCACCATACGATAACGACGCTTGTGCCCTCCGCCCTGATGTCGTACAGAAATTTTTCCATGAGAACGTCCAGCCTTTTTCTTGTAAGAAGAAAGGAGCGATTTCTCTGGAGCACGATCAGTCACCGCCTCTGGTTTTACCACAGACATGTTACGTCGTCCTGCATTATTTCGTTTGTAGACTTTGATTGCCATAACGTTTCAGTTTGATAGTATGTTTCTTTACAGTCCTGCTTTGAATAACTCGATACTCTGTCCTACATTAAGTGTGACGTAGGCCTTCTTCACAGCTTTGCGCTTACCAGCGATTTGTCCTCTACCAAATACTTTTGCCTTACCAGGAAGGGTGACAATATTCACAGAAGCAACTGTTACTCCATAGACTTCTTCGACAGCCCTTTTGACACTTAACTTAGTTGCCACACTTGCCACCTGAAATACATACTTGCCGTTAGCTCCCATTGTGTAGGCCTTTTCGGTTACACGAGGCTTCAAGAGAACACGGTAGGCGACACCAGACAAATTCATATCAGCCACCGCTTTCTTGGCTACCTTCTTAGTCTTCTTCTCAGTTTTTTCAGTAAATAGTGCCATAAAATTCTTTTTTTACTTCTCCCAAGCTTGGAAGCGCTTGGTAAGAGCATCTAATCCAGCAACAGAAACGACAACGTACTCGTGATTTAATAATTCAGAAACATTAAGATTAACCGCAAGAGTATTACTTGTTTTTGGAATATTGCGAGTGACACGAGCATTGCCAAATTCTTCTTCACCAAAAGCGAGTACCGTACTCTTGTAATCCACACCCAAGGCTACGCGGGCATCTCTCCAGAGCTTAGTTTTCATTTCTGGGAAAGCAAGACTGTCTACTACCAGAAGCTTCTGGCCACGAATTTTTTCAGCCAAAGCGATCATTACTGCTTTCTGACGCATCTTTTTGTTGGTGTCCTTACCATAGACTTCCTCCTTGCGAGGACCAAAAACAACACCACCTTTACGCCACACTGGGTTACGAACTTCACCGACACGAGCCCGTCCGGTTCCCTTTTGTTTCCAAGGCTTTTTACCAGAACCGGCACGCTCAGAGCGATCCTTTGTGTGAGCAATGGTCTGACGCTCGTTGGCAGCTAAAGCTACATACACCTGATGAAGGAGAACGTCGTTTTTAGGAAGACCAAAGATCGCCTCACTCAAAGTGATGTCTTTGACTTTCTTGCCTGCGAGATTAGTGACAGCTACTTGTATCATAAAAATATTCTTTAGGCTCCGATAACTTTCACAATTCTTCCATTCACACCCGGTACCGCTCCGCGTACTGCTAGAATACCCTCTTCTGGGTTAACATAAGCCACCATCAAGTTCTGAACAGTCATTTGCTCTCCACCCATACGTCCAGCCATACGGCGACCCTTAATAACATGTTCAGGGAATGTTGCTCCAATTGAACCTGGTTTACGCATATCATGTTTACGACCATGAGACGCAGGAGCTCCGCGAAAGCCATAACGCTTCACTACACCCTGAAAACCCTTAGCTTTTGTCGTACCAGTAATATTAACCTTTTCACCAACACTGAACTGATCGACACCGAGAGTGGTTCCTACTTCAGTGCTATCAAGAAAAGCCTGAACTTCCGCCTGTTCTTCTGCTGTTAAATCTTTATCGAGACGAAATTCTTTGAGAACTTGCTTACGAGTAGTTTTAGCTGTAGTTACTTCAAGAGCCTGGTAACCATGCTTCTCAGTTGTACGCTTACCAGCTACCTTGTTTTCAGTGAAGGCAATCAGGGTCACATTCAACGCCCCCCTTTGTTCATCAAAGAGAGTAGTCATTCCGAGTTTTTTTCCGATCAGAAATTTCATAGACGTTTAAGTGTGGTAGTGATCTTTAGTAAACAAAAAACTGACTTCATCGTGCTAGCCAGTTTCTCAAAAGAAGAAACGTTGGCCCGTACAGTATCACACTCTCATCATCGATACTATGCTTCTGAGAGTGGACTGAAACGAGTTACTTGGAAGTATTCCTTTGCAACAATTTTCTTCTTTTGAAGAATACTCTTGCAAAGGAACCTTCTACCCTTGAATTACATTTTTATTTCTACATCGACCCCTGCTGGAAGATCAAGATTGGTCAGATTATCGATTGTCTTCGCGGTTGGGTTAACAATATCAATGAGTCTCTTGTGGACACGCATTTCGAACTGATCTCGAGAGTTTTTGTGTACAAAAGTTGACTTGTTTACGGTCATACGATGAATCTCAGTCGGCAATGGAACTGGACCAGTAATCTGAGCTCCAGAACGCTCTGCTGTTTCCACAATTTTACGTGCAGACTGGTCTACGATCTTGTGATCATAGGCCTTAATCTTGATGCGTACGCGAAGGGTACTAGGGGCAACTTCTGTTTTTTTCATGGTTCTGTATAGAATATACTGCTTGTGTTCGTTTTCAAGGGAACAATGGTAGAGAGTAAATTTATTCTACTCTCTACTCCAGTTACCTCCAAAAGAAAACTTATTTGATAACGGTTACTACTACACCAGCTCCTACGGTACGACCACCTTCACGGATAGCAAAGCGCATACCTTCTTCCATAGCGACTGGGGCGAGGAGTTTCACTTTCATATTGATCGTATCTCCAGGCATCACCATCTCTGTTCCTTCAGGAAGTTCTACTTCTCCAGTCACGTCAGTTGTACGAATGTAGAACTGAGGCTTGTAACCCTTGAAGAAAGGAGTATGACGTCCGCCTTCTTCTTTAGAAAGGATATAAACCTCTGCTTCAAACTCAGTGTGAGGCTTGATAGAGCCAGTTTTAGCCAAAACCTGACCACGCTCTACGTCCTCTTTCTTGATACCGCGAATAAGGATACCGGCATTATCCCCACAAATACCCTTATCAAGAGATTTGTTGAACATTTCAATACCAGTCACTACTGTCTTCTGTGTGTCACGAAGACCAACAATTTCTACTTCTTCGTTTAGGTTGATGATTCCACGCTCGATACGTCCAGTGACCACAGTTCCACGACCTTCAATTGAGAAAATATCTTCGATAGGAAGGAGGAAAGGCTTTTCAGTATCACGAACTGGTTCTGGAATTTTGGTATCAAGAGCTGCCATCAAATCCCAGATTGGCTTAGCTTCTGCGCTGTCAACATCCTTGGTCTCAAGAGCCTTCAAAGCACTTCCACGAACTACAGTTGCATTAGCACCATCAAATTCATATTTAGAAAGAAGTTCGCGAACCTCCTCTTCTACGAGGTCTACGAGTTCTGCATCATCCACCATGTCTACCTTGTTAAGGAAAACGACGATTTCAGGAACACCCACCTGACGAGCAAGCAAGATGTGCTCACGAGTCTGAGGCATAGGACCATCAGTAGCAGAAACTACGATGATAGCGCCATCCATCTGAGCAGCACCAGTAATCATGTTTTTGATATAGTCAGCGTGACCAGGACAGTCAACGTGAGCATAGTGACGAGCGTCTGTTTCATATTCACAGTGAGCAGTAGCGATGGTGATACCACGATCGCGCTCTTCAGGAGCCTTATCGATTTCATCAATACCACGCTCTTTAGCAAATCCCTTCATGCTCAACACATGAAGAATTGCGGCTGTCAATGTAGTCTTTCCATGGTCAACATGACCAATGGTACCGACGTTTACATGAGGCTTATTACGTTGAAACTGCTCTGCCATAACTTTAGTGGATCGTACACTTTCTCTTTGCTAGAAAGAAAAAGAGCCGATATATTCCTAAAAAATTAGTTCTTATAATTATTTTTACTTTTTTCCTGTTTTCCCCTCTACTGAACGATTTTTTGCTCAGAAAAAGAAAAAAGCTTGTTCAAAAAGCATCACAAAGAATAATAACAATTGACCCGAATATTGTCAAGCTTTTAGGAGTCTTTTTTGTTCTATGTGTGTCCTTTTACCAAAAATCCTTTATCTAAAAGAAAAACAGCACGTGGTCGGGACAATCCCCAACCACGCGCTCTGGCACTTCTAAAATCCTGATGAGAGCCTCCTTTGTATCCACTTATCGATTCCGTCCTCAGGGATAACAATGACAGCCCTCTCTGATGGCATATCTATATCCACCATTGGCATAAACATTCTTCGCCCTATTCTCCGTTTTTTTTGGGTAAGGGCTCTGTTACTCCTAAGAACTTCGATTCTTTTCTCCCTTGAAGGAATACCTACCAATGTATCCCAAAACTCTTGGGATACCTTAAGAACCTCAAAGACTTCAAGATTTCCGACCTTGCATAGTGGACATTTTTTAACAAATACCCAGCCGTCATCAACAGCTCTCGGCTCCATGCCCAACAACCGTAGAAAATGCAAATAATCCATCTCTTCCTCCTAAATTTCAAAAGAGCATTGCTCTGGACTAAAATCTTGCCAGTCAAATTACTGGACTCCATAGACTACTCTCTCCTCCGTATCCTGTCAATTAGACTAAAACAAAAAACCGCCCTCGCGGACGGTTCTTCTAATTTCAACTTTTACTCGTTCTTTGGAGCAGTACGTACACCTATGATCTCTTGAGCAACATTATTCGGTACTTCAGCATAGTGACTAAATTCCATTGCATAACTAGCTCGCCCCTGACTCATAGAACGCATCTGAGTAGCATAGCCAAACATAGAAGAAAGAGGGACTTCAGCGTGAATCTCCTTCACAGCAGAAGCACCTTCTCCACGAGGAATCATTTCTTTGATCATCCCGCGCTTAGAAGAGAGGTCTCCTACGATATCTCCCATGAACTGTTCTGGGGTGGTTACCGCCACCTTCATGACTGGCTCAAGAATAACCGGCTTAGCCTTCTTGGCAGCCTCTTTATAAGCCAATGATCCAGCCACGCGGAAAGCGGCTTCTGAAGAATCGACGTCATGATATGATCCATCAAATACAGTCGCCTTAACATCTACCATTGGATAGCCCGCGAGAATCCCAGTCTCCATCGCTTCTTGGATACCCTTATCAATAGGCTTAATAAATTCTTGAGGAATGACACCTCCCTTAATTTCATCGGCAAACTCATAGCCAGCTCCCACCTCCTGAGGTTCAAGACGAATCCAACAGTGACCATACTGTCCCCGTCCACCACTCTGGCGAACATACTTGCCTTCTGCCTCAGCTTTCATACGAATGGTCTCACGGTAGGCTACCTGTGGACGACCCACATTCACTTCTACTTTAAACTCGCGCTTCATACGATCCACCAGAATATCAAGATGCAGCTCTCCCATACCAGAAAGAATAGTTTGACCAGTCTCTACATCCGTACGAACACGGAAGGTTGGATCTTCTTCCATCAATTTCTTCAGCGCAATACCCATTTTTTCTTGATCGGCCTTTGTCTTTGGCTCAATCGCAATATCAATAACTGGTTCTGGGAAAATAATTGATTCGAGAATAACTGGAAAATCAATATCACAAAGCGTATCTCCGGTAGTCGTCACCTTCATACCAACTAAGGCTCCGATATCTCCAGCACTAAGCTCTTCAATTTCTTCACGAGAATTTGAATGCATACGAAGAATACGTCCAATACGCTCCTTTTCACCCTTAGTGGCATTATAAACATATGAGCCAGCCTTGATGGTACCAGAATAAACACGGAAGAAAGTCAGTTGACCGACGAATGGATCGGTAGCCACTTTAAAAGCAAGAGCTGAGAATTTTTCGCTGTCGTCAGTTTTACGCTCAATAGGTTGTTCCGTATTCGCATCAATGGCCACAATCGGTGGGATATCCAGTGGTGATGGCAAATAATCTACTACACCATCAAGTACCAATTGGACACCTTTGTTGCGAAGAGCTGTACCCGTGAAGACAGGAATGAGACGCACATTGATAACAGCCTGACGCAAAGCGGCTTTGAGTTCAGAAATAGAGATTTCTTCCCCATTGAGATATTTCTCAGTCAAGGTATCATCTGTCTCGGAAATTTTCTCTACCATTTTTTCTCGCCAAGCTTTTGCCTTATCAAGAAGCTCTGCTGGAATTTCATCTTCTGTAATGATTTCGCCCATAGAGCCACTGAACGTGTAGGACTTCATTTTCATCAAATCGATCACTCCATAGAAATCTCCTCGTTCCCCCATTGGTAACTGAACCGCTACAGCATTAGAGGTTAGACGGTTAGCGATAGAGTCGAGAGCGTTTTCAAAGTCAGCACCCTCTTTGTCAATTTTGTTGATAAAACAAATACGTGGCACATTGTACTTATCAGCCTGACGCCATACGGTTTCTGATTGTGGTTCTACACCTTCTTTACCATCAAAAACTACGACACCTCCATCGAGTACACGCAGTGAACGCTCCACCTCAACAGTAAAGTCAACGTGGCCAGGTGTATCGATAATATTGATCTGATGATCTTTCCAATAACAGGTCGTAGCGGCAGAGGTAATGGTAATACCGCGCTCACGTTCTTGTTCCATCCAGTCCATGGTAGCTTCACCTTCATGAACCTCTCCAATTTTGTGAGTAATACCAGTGTAAAACAAAACACGCTCAGTAGTAGTTGTTTTACCAGCATCAATATGGGCAATGATACCAATATTGCGAAATTGTTCGAGAGGAGTTTTTTTAGTCATAAATCAATATGTGTTTTTTAGAAAGCAAAATTATAAAATATGAATCAAAGCAAGAAAACCCTCTTCATAAGGAGGGCTTGAGAAATCTTACGCAAAGTGAGCAAAAGCCTTATTAGCCTCAGCCATGCGATGAGTATCCTCGCGTTTCTTCATAGCAGCTCCTGTCTTGTTTGAGGCATCAATAAGTTCGTCAGCAAGCTTATGAGCCATACCTTTCCCCTTCTTCAGGCGACAAGCGTCACGTAACCAACGCATAGCCAAAACCTGACGACGTTCACCAGAAACAGGTACTGGTACCTGATAGTTAGCTCCTCCCACCCGACGGCTCTTCAATTGTAATAGTGGAGCAACATTCTTAATAGCTTGTTCGAAAATATTGAGACCACCCTTGTTGGTACGCTCATGGATAATATCAAAAGCATCGTAGATAATTTTCTCAGCTACGCTTTTCTTACCATCCCACATAATCATCCCAACGAAATGACCCACCAAAGGATTCCCATACAGAGGATCTGGCTTCCATTCTCGCTTAAATTGTCTCTTTCTTCGTGGCATACGTTAAAAAATTCAGAGAAACATTTAGAGTTTTGTAATTAGTCCTTCTTTACCTTTTCTTTCTTAGCACCATACTTGCTACGGCTCTGCTTACGTTGGACCCCGGCTGAGTCAAACACCCCACGTACAACGTGATAGCGGACACCTGGAAGATCTTTCACACGACCTCCACGAATCATGACGATTGAGTGTTCCTGAAGGTTGTGTCCTTCACCTGGAATATAGGCGGTCACTTCCATACCATTAGTTAAACGAACACGAGCGATCTTACGAAGAGCTGAGTTTGGCTTTTTTGGAGTAGTGGTAGAAACTTTGAGACACACGCCGCGCTTGAAAGGGCTCTCATGAGCAGTGTTACTGTTACGTAAAGTATTGAGAGAATACGCCATGGCTGGTGACTTGGTCTTCTTCACCAAAGGTTTACGAGGGCGCTTAATAAGTTGATTGATAGTAGCCACAACAAGTAGTGCTAAAAGGGATAAATTAGAATTTCGAATCAAATGAAAAAAGCCAGAGGCTTTTCCGTGTAGTCCCTATAATAGGGCTTCTTTTATTTTTTGTCAACTCAAACCAACCATGAGTATCCCTAAGAGATGGCCTTTACGCATTTCTCGTTACTGAGCTAGACCAAAAGCCCTATATAAAAGCCTAATACACTATAAATAAACACGCTGATTGGATACGAAAAGAAGACGATCAAGATAAAGAGTAAGAAAAGACCATATTGCTCTAACATGAGCTCTATCCGCTCTGGTATGCGAAAAAGTGTATAGAGAAGCTTAGAACCATCAAGAGGTGGTATTGGAAGAAGGTTAAAACAACCAAGAATAACATTCCAAAATATAATCATAAGAAGAAGCCCGAACACCACTCCTCCAAATGACCCTGAAAGAGCCTCTCCAAATAATTGGAAGTTTTCTAAGAAAGCCCCTCTTCCACTAATAATGCTATAAAAACGATTGACCATATCACCCTTAGCTAATGAACCTAAAGGTAGTAACATGGCTATCAGAGTAGCGAGTGTAGCAATAATGAAGTTAGTTATTGGTCCAGCGAGAGCCACTAAAACTGGGCCCCATTTCTGATTACGAAGATTGTATGGATTGTAAGGAACGGGCTTAGCCCAACCAAAAGCAAATCCTGTACTCATCATCAAAAGCACTGGCAAAATCACCGATCCAAATGGATCAATATGCTTTAGAGGATTCAAATTAAGCCTTCCTGCATACTTAGCAGTTAGATCGCCCAACCATAAAGCCACTACCCCATGGGATATCTCATGAATAATGACTGAATAAATCAAAATGGCTAAATAGAAGACAATGAGGACTATTTCTTGAGACATTGGATCATATCTATGGATTACGCTAAAAGGAGACTTGCTAAAATTCTATTCTCATGATACTCTGGAACCTACAAGTATTCAACCCAACGTATTTATTCTTATGAGTCGAGTTTGTCAAATGACTGGCCGTGGTACCCAAACCGGAAACTCTCGTAGTCACTCCAACATTGCTACCCGTCGGAAATTCAAAGTGAACGTCCAAACTAAGCGTCTTGGTGGTATGAAGCTCCGTCTTTCTACCCGCGCTATCCGTACCCTGACTAAAGCTTCTAAATAAGAAGACTAGTTTCTCTATAAGATTAAACAAACGAAAACCCTTTGCGGGTTTTTCTTTTTTAGTCGGGATGCCGAGAATTGAACTCGGTCTACACCCACCCCATGGGCGCGTACTACCGGTATACTACACCCCGTTCGATCAATATTATATCAAAAAATCCCCTCTTATGAAGGGATTTTCTTGTACCTCTAAAGGCCTTCTACTCTAAGATACCGTCGAGGTTCACATCATATAGAATAGCATCCTGAACTAAGCGATAGTTGAGAATCTCATTTTCTCCAAACCAGATAGGAATTTCTCGATCTGCCTCTTCTGGACTATCTGAACAATGAACAAGGTTGCGCACCGCTCGATTGTCGATGCTAGAAAGAGCATACGAATCTACAGTCAGATCACCACGAATAGTTCCCACATCAGAAGTCGTTGGCTCTGTGCCACCAACAATTTTCTTAACGATAGCCACCGACTGATTACCCTCGATAATAAAAGCCAGCACTGGACCAGATGTAAAGAAATCAACATTGCTCTGAATAATATCCTTACCGTACTCAAGAGGCTCTTTTTCAATAGGAAGACCTTGGTTAGTACGATCCTCTACAATACGATTACCCTTAAGCATAAACCAGGCCTCGTCCTTGTTATAATGAGTCCAACACTGATCGGCTACTGGCAGAAGGAATTTCATAGCCACAAATTTCAAACCTGTGCGCTCAAAACGTGAAAGAATCTCTCCAATCAGGGCTCGCTGTACGCCATCCGGTTTAATGATGACCAGAGTGCGCTCTTTTTTGGGATGCATAACTTCCATAGCAACGTATTTTACAAAATTTTAACTATCAAAGTATATCACACATTTGGTTCATCTGCAAGTCTACTGTCTACTCATCTCTTCTAAGACATTGTTTCGTTTCCTTATCACAGCGATAAAAAATATCTCCTTCCTCATCCGTCCGATAGCTTCGTATACCTCTCTCTTTCAGATTCATTAAGACATCTGGGTGTGGATGCCCATAGCTATTCTCCCCTACGGATATAACTGCTTCTCTGGGTTTCAGAGAGTCCAAAAATGCATCACTTGTGGAGAAACGTGATCCGTGATGGGCTACCTTAAGTACATCTACCGGCTGTATGTTGAGAAGGGCATCTTCTTCATGTGGGAGATCTCCAGTAAAAAGAAACGAGGTATCCATAAAATCAAGTCGTGCCACTAAGCTTCCCTCATTAGTCTCAATAGGACTTTCAGATGGAATAGGAGTAAGGGGATACAGGAAATGGAGGATTGCTCCTGTCGGGAAACGAATCTCAGTTTCTTCTGCTACTATCAAATGTCTTCTCGCTTTTGTGCGAGCCAGTTCTTCAAAAAGGCGCGATGTTTCCGTATCACTCATTTGACCATTAGTCATTACAGTGTCTACCCGGTAGTTACGAAGTACGCTTGGCAAACCACCGATATGATCACTATCCGGGTGTGTGGCGATCACTACCTCAATATTTCTATCCCAAAAAGGTACGTACCGACCCAAACGAGAAAGCAGTTGTAAGCCATCTCGCCCCCCATCAATTAAAACTTGTTCTTCACCGTCCTGAATCAAGATAGCATCGCCCTGACCTACATCCAAAAACACTACCTCAAAGGTGTCTTGTTTCTTATCTTGCCACAAAAAGAGAAGCCCTGTGATTATCAGAAGGCCTCCAAGTATTCCATTAACCATCAACCAAAAAGGCTTTTGCATACCATTTACGTTTTCTTTTTTGTAATTGTACCACTGCAAAAGTTATAAGGGTTCCATACCAAAAGAAAAGTCCTGTGACAGAAATTTTTATTCCCTCTAGCTGTATCCAAGGGAAACTTCCAAAGTACTCCGCAAAGTGAATTAAAATCCAAAGTACTCCATACACCGGAACTACAATAATTGGAAGTAACGCTGATGGCAGTAGCATTCCAAGCGGAAGAAGTGCTGATGTACCCAACATCGCTAGTGGCACTATGGGTAAAAGAACAATATTGGCGATAACTGAAAACCAGGTTAATGCTCCGAAATGATAAACGATAAGCGGTAATATACAAGCCTCTACCCACAGGGTGGTTTTAAGGGCTATTAAGAGGCGCTCTCTCCATGTACGTTTTTCACTTCCATACTCAAAAGAAGAACAGAGAATTCCGACTAACGCCATGAATGAAAGCTGAAAACCAACGTCATAAAAAAGGAGTAGTGGATTATAGAGAAGCATGAGAAATGCTGCTATTAACAATACCGCAAACCCCGAACTTTTTCTTCCAGTAGCCAGAGCAAGAAAAAATAATAAGGCCATGCTCCCTGCCCGTACCGCTGAAGCTGGAGCTCCAACAAAAATAATAAATGCCCAAACAACTATGCTCCCTAGAAAAATCTTTTGACGACGCCAGACACCTACATGGGCTAAAAAGAAAAAGGCGGCCCCTGCCACCAGTAAAATATTATACCCCGAGACAGCTACAATATGTGTCATGCCAATACGCTGAAAGTTTTCTCCTGCATCTTTGCTCAGATACTGATTTCCACCCAGGATTAATCCTCTAGCGAGACCCAATTCTGGTTCAGGTAAAACCTTCGCTAACGTCTCTTCTGTTAGTATTCGACCTCGTCCAATAATACCGAGCCATCGTCCGAAATAGGTGGGTTCTAGACGCTGCCCTACTGCACCTTTTTTACAGATAAAACCGATCCCTTCTTTAGCCAGATACATCCGATAATCAAAGTCTTCTGAAAAATTTTTGACTCGTTCTGTTTGACAAGAAAAAAGAAAACTCTCTCCTACGCCGTATTGAGTCCCCAAAGGAGCCTGCCAAAGGATGTTCTGCCTACAAATTTTTTCCCTACAATAACGTCTGAGATGAATTTCTTGATAGGCACTCTTCGTATTTGGGAAGTCTACAATGCTCACCCGTTCTTCCTCAAGCTTTGGAGCTACATCTGATTCATCCAAAATATCTCTCACCTGTTCTCCGCTCCAAAAAGAAAGCGTCACCCCAACAAAGAACATTAATAGGAGCGGTAATTTCTTACTCTGCCAAAGACTCGTATAGATCGATACTATTGCCAAACCAAAAATAAAAAGACCTCTATATTCAAACCAAGGTCCTAAAATAATACTCGCTCCACCTAAAAAACCTATCACCAAGGCTAATAAAAGAAAATGTGGATGCATACACCCAAAACTACACTTGCCCAAGAAACTTACGGAAACGCTCAAGACTCCCAAAAGACTTATAGACACTCGCGAAACGAACATAGGCCACCGGATCCTCTTCCTTGATGAGTTTCAAAACCGCATCACCGAGTTCACGACTGGTCATTTCTCTTTTTTGCTCTCCCTGCAGATAACTCTCTAATTCACCCAAAATACCCTCAATACTACTCTCAGCTCCAGGCCGTTTTTCGAAAGCCCGCCTCAGTCCACGCTCAATTTTAGATCGATCGTATGCTTCTTTAGTTCCATCTTTTTTGACAATCCAAAGCTCAAAACCCTCATACGTTTCGTACGTACTGAAGCGTTTCTGACACACCTCACATTCACGACGACGACGAATTACCTTCCCTTCCTGGGTAACACGGGAATCAACTACTTTAGTTTCTGAAGAGGGACAAAATGGACACTGCATAGGACCTTTTACTTTGACTCTAGTATATCATTAGTTATTCAAAAAACCCCGCTTCAAGTAGCGGGGTTCAAGTTCTTGGCTATTTCTTCATTTTCCTTCGAATGAAAGCTGGGATTTCTAAATCATCTTCTTCCGCAAGTTCTTTGGTCTCGACTCGCCCATTGGTAGAACGAGTTTGAATCTTTTCATCAATAATCATTACCGGCTGTTCCATCTTACGACTCGAGAAGGCAAAAATATCTTCCTCTTCTTCATAGCCAGCATCAGAAACCTCGGGAGTAGCTGTGATAGTTGGAATACTCTCGGTACGAGTTCGTTCTTGGGTACGCTCACGATGAGTTGTGGGGTTACTTGGTACTCGTGTAACCAAACCAGGTAAGGCATCCTTGGTACGAGGTAAATCAAAGCCCGTAGCTACTACGGTAATCTGAATTTCCCCTTTGCGGATCTGATCATCAGTCACAGCACCAAAAATAACCTTAGCGTTTGGATCAATCGTTTCGGTAATAATATTAGCAGCCTCATTGATCTCAAGCATACCTATGTCAGAGCTACCTGAAATATTGAAGAGAACTCCCTTAGCTCCATCTATAGAAAGTTCCAGAAGGGGGCTATTGATAGCCGCTCTAGCAGCTTCAGTGGCACGGTTTTCACCAGAAGCAATACCGATACCCATAAGAGCGCTCCCGCTATCCTCCATAATAGCTCGAACGTCAGCAAAATCGACATTAACTTCTCCGGGGCGAGTGATCAAATCTGAAATACCTTGAACACCCTGTCTCAGAACATCATCTACAATACGAAAGGCATTTACGAGAGTGGTCTTACGATCGATAATTGAAAGAAGGCGATCATTTGGAATAGTAATCAGAGTATCAACCCGATCTTTAAGATTTTCTAAAGCTTCTTCAGCAATAGCTCGACGTTGTGATCCCTCAAAAGCGAATGGTTTTGTCACTACACCAACCGTGAGAGCTCCTAACTCTTTAGCCGTCTCCGCCACGATAGGGGCAGCTCCACTACCGGTTCCCCCACCAAGTCCACAAGCCACAAATACCATATCAGAACCTTTCAGCACTTCTTGAATTTCATCACGGTTCTCTTCAGCAGCCTGACGGCCAACTTCTGGATTCATGCCAGCTCCAAGTCCCTTAGTAAGATTTTTACCCACATGCACTTTCTCTTGAGCCTTTGAATGGTGCAGTGCTTGGGCATCAGTATTAATAGCCACGAATTCAACACCCTTAATTTTAGCGTCGATCATTCGTGAAATAGCGTTTCCTCCAGAACCACCTACTCCCACTACCTTAATTTTTGCAAACGTTTCGATGTCTGGTTTGATTTCAGCCATATATGTCCCCTGTTTAGGTGTTTAATAAAAATATTCTTCGACTAGCAATAATTTTTGTTTTACACTCTACCCTTGAGGGGCTCGCTACATTGAAACTCAAATTTAGCACATCAAGAGAAGGAGTGTCAAGACAGGCACCTACAAGAGAAAGTTGTATTTTAGGCCTTTTTAAGGGCTTTTACTCAGATTTTCTATCCTGTTTAGGGAAGAAACTTAGTCGTCAACGCTTTTATTTTTTTGGCCATCCCCTGCATACCTTCAGGCATTCGTTCCCAAACTTTACCAGCAGAAAATCCACTACTGCCACCACCAGCCTTCTCAGCATATAAAACAAGTCCAATAACCGTAGCAAATTCTGGATTATCTACTTCATCAAGAATACCTCCCAAAGATTTTGGATAGCCTACATGTACCGGCAACCGCAAAATCTGCTTAGCCACATCTACGGCACCAGGAAGTAGAGCTCCTCCGCCAGTAAGGATCGCTCCTCCAGGAAGAAGTCCTTCGCGTCCAATGTTGCGTAGTTCGGTATTTACGAAATCAAGTATTTCTTCCAAGCGCGCCTCAATAATTTCCGCTACATGGTGACGTGAAACCAGCTCATCTTCCTCTGAATCAAAAATACTCAGATCAATATCCTCTTTCTTAGAAACGTCCTTAGCCTCAGCTGTCCCATACTGCAATTTGACCGCTTCAGCAATTTCAATAGAGGTACGTAAGCCAATGGCGATATCATTGGTAATATGACTCGCACCAACAGGTAATACCGCTAAGTGGAGTAGGTCTCCATCTTCATAGACTGCAATAGACGTCGTGCTCCCTCCCATATTCACTAATACCGTACCAAGCTCCTTTTGCTTCAAAGTAAGAACCGCTTCAGCGGAAGCAATTGGTTCAGTAACCAAGTGTGTGGCCGCAGTACCGGCATGATCAAGACTACGCTCTATGTTTTTCAAGTGTGATGAACTCCCACTTACCACAAGAGCGTTCATTTCAAGGCGCACTCCACGCATACCCAAAGGATCTTTGATATTTTTAATATCATCAAGTCTATAATCTTTGGGCACGACATGAATAATTTCTCGATTAAGTGGCATAGTTAGTCGAGCCTCTACTTCTTGCAGCACTCGCATCGTATCATCCTCTGTTACCTCACCGTCAGCTCGGCCCACAGCTACTACTCCAAGAGCTTCTTGGCACAGTAGCTCTGCTCCACTAACACTGACCGCTGCCCGCTCAGCTGCGTGTCCTGCCATGCGTTCTGCTTGCTCCAAAGCAACGTTAACAGCCTTAGCCACTGCTTCTATATCAACTACCGCTCCACGACGCATACCAAAAGAAGGCGTCTTACCAACACCAATAATTCGAAGCATTTCATCTTCTCCAAAACTTTGAGCAATTACTGCTCGTATCTGTGAAGATCCTATGTCAAGACCGACATAATAAGTGCCTTTGGGCATATCTATTTGCAATCAAAAAATTTGGTTGCTCTAAAATTAAGAGCACCTCCCCTAGGCCACATTATACCCCGTTTTTGACAGCAGGCAAAGACAATTGTGTTCTCTACTAAACCTGAACCAAGAGATAGGGAAGAAAAATCAACACCCCAATAAGAAGGGCTACAAAAGATACGAGTAAAACTGCTCCCGCCATGACATCCTTAACGATACGGGCGTACGGATGGACTCGTGGCTTCAGCATATCGATCACACGTTCAAGAGCTGTATTAGCAAGCTCCATACCCAACACCACGGCACACATAGTAAGAAGTATACTCTTTTCAAGAAGGGAAAGTTCCAGCATAAATGAAAGGGCGAGTACTCCAAGAGCTACCCCGCTCTCAATTCTAAAGTTACGTTCATGCAAAAAAGCATAGCGCAACCCATGGATAGCGAAGCGAAAACTTTTTGTGAGTCGATTTATATTCATATTTGTATCACTTATCAAACTTCTTTGCTGAATTCCTGAGCTATTTCATCCTGAAGAGCAAACATTTCTTCTCCATGATCATACCCTAATAGATGAAGGATACCATGAGAAAAAATAAACGCCATTTCATGCTCTTCACTTACACCATCTTCCTCGGCAGCATGGATAATATATTCTGGATTGTAGATCAGATCCCCAAGCGTAAGCTCCTCACCGACCGGTAACACTCCCTCCACTACCATACTCGCCTCATCACCAAAAGAAAGAATGTCAGTCACAGCGTCCTTACCTCGATACTCTCGATTGAGTTCCTGGATACGAGCCTCTGACACAGCAGCGACTCCTAGATAAATGTCTTTTGAACTTCCCCGAAACACCTCTAGCTTAGTAAGGGTCTTCTCAAAAATCTTTTCAAGAAGCTCATCACTGAATGGTGTCTTCACTTCTGGTTCATGTACAAGAAAAAGTTTCATCAACTTAAGCGCTCAGTTTGGTAAGAAGCATTTCTCGGACACGGTCTCCACTTACAGTTCCTCCCGCTTTTTTCATTACCATACCGGTGGCCTTACCGAGGTCAGCCTTATCATTGATATTATTTTCTGCGAGAACACCTTCGATAAGCTCACTCAAAGACTCATCGCTCATTTCAGCCGGGAGATAGGCTGAAAGAATTGTTAATTCGAGCTCTTCTTGAGCAACAAGATCTGCGCGACCACCAGCACTGTACTGAGTAATACTATCTTTACGTTGTTTAACCAGTTTTTTGATCACTGTCTCAATATCGGTCTCACTGAGTTCTTCCGCTGGTGTACGAGCATCAATAGCGTAGTTCTTGAGCGCACTCTGAAGAAGTCGCAGAGTATCACGCTTCTCAGTGTGGCCGCTTTTCATAGCTTCTTTTAGTTCAGTCATGATAGCTGCGTAGGTCATAGGTTTTTTGAATATCAATTACCTCTTTAGAGTAGCAAAACTCCTCACTTTTCGAAAGAAAAAGAAAACCCCGAATAGAACTATTCGAGGTATCTTCTTTCTAACGGTTCATCTTTTTCTTGATTTCACGCAGGGTTTCTTCATCGAACTTACCAAGCTTCTTCATACGGCCGATTTCCTTACGGATTTCCACTTTATAGAGAGCTTCATTACGGCGTTTGTCCTTGCTTTTCAGAGGCTGATGGAAGCGTTTTTTACGTACTTGACGCAGTACTCCTGACTGCTGAACGCGTCGCGTAAAACGACGTATGAGGCTTTCAGGCGTTTCCTTCTCTTTCTTTTTTACTTGTATCATACGGAGGACCTCCTTCTAGAATTTTTGGGTGAACCCAATATATCATAATTTCGCCGTTCTTGCAAGAGTACTCCACTCGCTCTCTTTAACCACCTTTTCTAGGCCACTATTTTAGAACCGAGAAACTTACCTCCAATAAGGTGCAAGTGCAGATACTTTACTTCGCGCCCACTATTATCACCGCTATTGGTAACCAGGCGATACCCGGTTTCAGCCACACCGAGCTTAACTGCCATATCACGAGCCACAAGGTGCATTTTTCCGATGAGAAGAGCGTCTTCATCTTCCATCTTAGCAATACTTTCAATCGGACGTTTAGGAATAATTAAGACATGAACAGGGGCTACTGGATGAATATCTCGAAGCACCATCACCTCATCATCCTCATAAAGAATATCTGCAGGAATTTCATGACGAATAATTTTGTCGAAGAGGGTATCTTCCATACTAGCCAACAAGAGTCTGATTAGCTTTCAAAAGTTTTTTTACTGAATCTACCAACATTACCTGAGTTACCGTTTCCTGGGTACCAGAGACCATATCCTTGATAATAGCAGTTTCATCCAAAGCTTCTTTCTGACCAATAATAATCGTCACTTCAACACCTAGACGATTTGCTACTCGAAGCTGACTCTTGAGACTACCTCGGCCAAAACTCTCAGCTAAGAGAACTCCATTTTTTTCGAGCTCAGAGAAAAGCTTGAGACTCTTCTTTTTAGCCATCTCACCTAATTGAGCAAGAAATACTTTCGGTTGCGGTGGGTGATAGGGTTTTACCTGAGTACGCTTCATCTCAATGACAATGCGATCTAAACCAAGAGCAAAACCAATCGCTGGTGTCGCTTCTCCTCCAAGGCCCTCAATCAAACGATCATAACGCCCTCCGCCTCCAAGTGAGTAATTCTTGCCATCCTTATCAGTTGAACGAATCTCGAATACTGTACGGGTGTAGTAATCAAGGCCACGAACCAGACGAGTGTTGATAGAGTACGGGAGCTCGAGTTCATCAAGATACTCAAGAAATTTCTTAAAGTGCTCACGTGATTCTGGATCGAGATAATCCAAAGACTGAGGTGCGTGGGCTGTAAGTTGGATACACTTATCTTCCTTACAATCAAGAATACGCATTGGATTGGTAGTCAAACGTAGACGACACTTCTCACATAATTTCTGTTTCTGACTCTCCAAGTATCGTACCAAGGCTTTTTCATAGTCTTTTCTGGTTTCAGGTGTACCGATAGAATTCACCTGAAATTCAATATTCTTAAGACCTAGTTGATTAACCACCCGAAATGCCAACTGAATTGTTTGAGCATCAAGAATGGGATCACTTTCACCAAACATATCAAAATTAGCCTGCCAGTGTTCTCGATAACGTCCTTCCTGGGGACGATCATAACGAAAGATAGGGCCCATAGAAAAAAGCTTAATCGGCTTCGGCAAAACACCCATGCCATGTTCGATATAGGCCCGACAAAGACCGGCAGTCATTTCTGGACGAAGTGCTACCCGATCTCCTCCGCGCGTATTAAAAAGATAAATTTCTTTATCAATAATGTCAGTTCCCGTACCTACACTACGAATAAAGAGATGAGCAAATTCTACTGTTGGCAGATCAATCCGACTAAATCCATATTCATGAGAAGCCGTAGTGAGAATTCTGCGAACACGCTCCCAATATGGCTGTTCGTCGGGTAAAATATCCCGCATACCCCGAAGTGTTTGTAATAGTACCTCCTCTTCAATGGGGGCCGCTTTAGTGGTTTTTAGAGTAGCCTTCTTGCTACTTGTGCTTTTCTTTATTCCACCCCGACCTGGTCGAGCTGAGGCAGCTGATTTCTTAGAAGCACTGGTGACTTTTTTTGCATTTGCCATAATATACACTCTTCACTGTTACAAAATTATGTGTTTCCTCTGTTGTATCAAAAAACTTTAGCTTCTCCAAATGGCCAAGCTCTAAGCATTACTCTTCCCATAATAAATTCCTTACCTACTGGGCCAAAAGCTCGTGAATCATAACTAAAATCACGATTGTCCCCCATCACAAAGTACTCATCTTCTCCAAGTGTTCGCGGTGACATATTCTCTAAAGTAGCGTCGCGTAACACGTAGGCTGATTCTTTAAGAACAAAACCCTCTGGTCGTTCATTGTTCTTAATAATCACTTGGTTATTCTTGATCTCAATAGTTTCACCAGGTAAACCAATGAGACGCTTGATGAAAAATTGATCCGGTTTCTTAGGATACCGGAAAACGATCGCTTCCTGTCTTGCTAGATTACGGAAATCGGAAAGTACAAGAGGGGCTTCTTTCGTACCCCCAAGGCGTACTTGTTTGTAGCCCAACTCACTGACGATAAGATACTGCCCATCTTCAAAATTAGGCTCCATACTCGATCCCTGAACAAAGAAGGGTTGGAACAAAAAGATACGAACCGGTATAATAATAACTACCGCTAAGAGAAAGACTTTGACCAGCTCTACAATAAGAGCTTTTGTCCCAAGATACTCTTCTGCTCGTGTTTCTTCCATATAAATAAAGTGGCTAAACTAAGCTCTACAGAGCCAACAGAAAAATAAACATCCCTATTTTCTCACGTTTTACGGCCTCTGGCAAGGGTTAGAACTAACTTCAAAAGTACTTATGGATGGAATTCGTCGACCAATACCAAAACCACCTGCTCCCTTCCCTCCAAAAGAACGAGTGGTATCTAAAATAGGCTCACCTACACCTCAAAGGATTACTCTGGAGCCTCCCCTTAAAGACGTCCCTCTGTACACAAAGCGTCGCATTTTCTTGTGGCGACGAGGCCTACGTTATTTTTTTATTATCTTCGGAATTATTATTCTTGGATTAGCAGGGATTACCGCTCTCCATTTCTCTAAAACCATAAATCAGATCCAACTAAAAACAGAAACTAGCCCTTCCTTTTTCTCTCAGGTAAGTACCCTCACTAGATCTCTTGGTAATGATCCCTTTGAAGGGCTTAAAAAAACTGATGACGGCAGAATTAATATTCTTCTCCTAGGAAGAGCAGGCGAACACTACCCTGGCAAGAATCTGACAGACACTATTATCCTTCTCAGTATTGATGCTGGGACACGTAAAGTGGCTCTTATCTCTCTTCCCCGTGACTTATACGTGACCCTACCAGAAGAACGCATATCTGCTAAAATTAACTCTCTCTACCAGTACGGTCTCTCACAAAATCAAAGCACTCGTGCCATAGAAAAAGCAGTCACTAGCATTACCGGTGAGCCGCTTCACTACACATTTATTCTTGATTTTGATGGTTTTGAAAAAATTATCGATACCTTTGGCGGTGTAGACCTCGAAGTGGCTCGTGATATTTATGATGAACGCTATCCTGGCAAAAACTACAGCTATGAAACATTTGCTCTCGATAAAGGTTGGCACACCCTTGATGGTAAGACAGCTCTTAAGTACGTGCGTGAAAGACATGATGATCCAGAGGGTGATTTCGGACGAGCTAAGCGGCAGCAGCAGCTCCTAACGGCCTTGAAAGAAAAAGTCTTTGCTAATTCACTCATTTCCAACATTAATGCCGTAAGCAGCCTACTTACTATTTTAGGTGACAGCGTTAAAACAAATGCTAGTCTCGGAGAAATGGAAAGTTTCTTGCGTCTGGCCAAAAAAATAGACACTCAAAATGTTGAAACTGTCGTCGTAGATGCCTGGAAACCAGAAAGTTTACTCCGCGTTTCTCATGTAGAACTTGGCGGTGTGCGTGCTTTTATTCTTCTTCCAAGAACGGGTAACTGGCAGGAAATCCAGGAATTGAGCCAAAATATCTTTTCTCACGAGCAAATCCTCAAAAGAAAAGCCGCTCTCAAAGAAGAGAATGCTTCTATCGCTATTCTCTATCGCAAGGAGAATAGTGCTCAAGCCAAACAAATACTTCAAATACTCGAAGAGGATTTTCCGGGCACACTCACACTGACGCCTATTGCTGACTATCAAGAATGGCCAGAAAAGAGTATGCTTTTAGAAAGGGTTCCATCAGAAAAGCTGTGGTCTCTAGATACCCTTCTTAAAAAACTCGCTCTTGAAAAGACTGAATTTCTCCCATTTACGCTTCTTACCGAAGAGAGTGATCTCAGCATAGTCGTCGGCGACAACGCTTCCTCATTTCTTCCAGACGATCTATCTTTCCAAGAAAATAATGACCCTGAGCCAAAAGAGGGTGATCCTCTCATCATTGAACAAACTGATTCAAGCCTATGAAAATAATTGTCGGTCTTGGTAACCCAGGAGACTCATACAAAAATACTCGTCACAATGCGGGATTTTTAGGGCTAGACTTTTTACATGATGAATTTAATGGTACGCCCTGGCAAGAAAAAAAGAAGCTTCTCTGTTTAGTATCAGAATGTATCATTCATGGAAAGAAACTACTCCTAGCCAAGCCTACTACTTTTATGAATGATTCTGGTCAGGCAGTTAAGAAACTCCTCGAGTTTTACAAGCTTACCCCTGATTCACTCTTAGTTATCCATGATGACATTGATATTCTAGCGGGTACAATACGGCACACTACCTCATCACGAGCAGCTGGTCACAATGGAGTTGCCGATATTATCACTCACCTTAATACTCAGGATTTCAAACGTACACGTCTTGGTATTGGTAGACCAACAGAGGTCCTTGGTGTTTGCCAACCAAGTCATGATTATGTGCTCGGCAAATTTACCAAAGAGGAACTCCATACCCTTAACAAACTTTTTGATGAATGTCTTAAAGACGAAATACTCTCATCACTCTTTGATTCCTAGATTCACAAAACATACAAAAAATCACCCTTTCTCGGGGTGATTTTTTATTTGAGACTCATACACTTGATTCTGACCACAGCCAGCTGAAACCAAAGTTCCAAACTATTTCAGTGAAAAAAGGCTAGGAGGGATGCCTTCTTTCTCCCTGTGGTCAGAATCAAGTGTATGAGATTGGCAAAGAAATACTATTCTACGCTGAAAATCAAAGATTTGTCAATCCTAGGCCTGAGGAGCCTCTTCCTTAATTACTCCTTCAACCTTAGTCACATCAGCCGTTACTTTTTCGTCGAGAGAAGCCATATCAGCTTCTGTACGTGGAGCATCCACCAAAGCAACTGTAGTTTCTGGATCGCCAAGAATCTCTACACCCTTTGGTAAAACAATATCTTTAACCTGGATGTGATCTTCAAAAGTGGCTAATTTAGCTATATCTACAGTAATTTCGTGTGGAAGATCAGCTGGAAGGCAGGTAACGAGAACTTCCTCGAGGGTTTTTAGGAATACTCCTCCCATTTCACGAACCGCCTTCGATTCTCCAACGAAAACAATCGGTACATGAGCTTCAAGTTTTTCATCCATACGAACCTGGTATAGGTCTACATGTGTAAAACGTCCATTGAGAGGATGTAGGGCTACTTCTTGGACGATAGCATTAACAGCCTTACTTCCTTCTTTTTCAATAGCGATAACACTACTCTGACCGGCTACCTTATACATTTTAGAAAAATCAATATACTGAACCCAAAAACTTACGGCTGGCTTACCATGACTATACAGGACTCCTGGAATGAGGCCTTCTTTTCTCTTATTGGCTATTTCTTTGGTCGAGACTTTTTCTCGTCCGGTAACTGCTAGTGTAAGATGCTGATTCATAATGCTCTCTCTAATTGTGTTAAGATTTGAATTTAAACTTGAGGGTATAAAATAAGCTTATTGATGTCACCTTTGTAATCTTTGAGAAACTGGTGGGCATTCCAAACATCATCAGTAGAAAGTGGTTTACCTTGATACAACCTCTTAGCCTCGCTCTGTTCAAGATCTGTCATCACTCCAAGACTGACTACCCCCATCTGGCCAAGTGATAAGTGAACCAATGAAGCTCCTCCACAATCATCACAAACTACATGGAGAGTGGTCTTCTTCTCTTGTTCATCTAATACCAGCATTTTTTTGGCATGCTGACTCGTGTTGCACACCAAGCAACGTACGAGTGACTGAAGATTTTCAAGAGGAAGTTTCATAAACGAGAGATGTTTTAATAGCTCATCTCGACAGTCTTTACTGTCGCATTATTGTAGCAGCTCGCTTGCGATACGTCAAGAAAAAGGCTTAGATATCAAGATTCTTAACCGCTTTAGCGTGCGTCTGGATAAATCGTCGTCGTGGCTCTACTTCATTACCCATGAGTATATCGAAAAGTTCATCAGCTTCCTCAGCATCTTCAATAGTCACCTTAAGCATGACTCGATTTTCAGGATTCATAGTTGTTTCCCAAAGTTGCTCTGGGTTCATTTCTCCAAGACCCTTGTAGCGCTGCTCATTCACTCCAGAGGCATTCTCAGACTCCTTGCTCTCCTCGCCTTCATTTTCTGCAGATTCTTCAGTTGCCACTTTTTTAGCACTTACCTTCTTTTTACTGGTAGTGGCCGCCTTAGCTACCATGTCCTCTATGGTCGTTTTTTTCTCAGCGTCACTAAATACATAGCGAACATCACGTCCTTTTTGTAAACGGTAGAGTGGTGGCTGAGCAATATAGATATAACCATCACGAACCAACTCCTCATAGTATCGATAGAAAAACGTAAGAAGAAGGGTGCGAATATGTGATCCATCAACATCGGCATCGGCCATGATGATAATTTTGTGGTAACGAAGCTTAGCAATATCAAGCGTTTCTCCGATTCCAGCACCCAATGCGATGATCATTGGCTTCAGAGTATCTGACTTTACCACCTTATCAAGACTCGTTTTTTCTACATTCACCAACTTACCACGAAGAGGTAGAATTGCCTGAAAAAAACGATTGCGTCCCTGCTTAGCACTTCCACCAGCAGAATCTCCCTCAACAATATAGAGTTCTGACTGCGAGGCATCTCGAGTAGTACAGTCTGCCAATTTTCCTGGCAGCGTCATCCCATCAAGAGCTCCTTTGCGAAGAACAGCATCCTTAGCTGCTCGAGCAGCGATTCGAGCACGCACCGTAAGTAGACATTTCTCTAAGATTGCTTTGGCGTCAGCTGGATGAGTTTCGAGATATTCAGCAAATGCCTCTGAGACCACAGATGATACCGCTCCTCTGACCTCTATATTATTGAGTTTGTCTTTGGTTTGACCTTCAAACTGAGGGTTGGCTAACTTGACTGAGACTACCGCAGTCAATCCTTCTCTTAGATCATCTGAGGTAAGCGACCCTTCTTTTTCTTTAATAAGGTTATTCTTCTTAGCATAATCATTCAAAATACGAGTCATAGCCATCTTAAACCCAGTCACATGCGTACCGCCACCAGGGTTGAGGATATTGTTTGCAAAAGAAAATAAGTGCTCCTTGAAACCATCCGTAAACTGTAGTGAAGCTTCTACTAAAATGTTATCAATTGTTTTCTCAACATAAAACGGAGTGACATTTTTAACACCACGCTTACGGTTAAGAAACTTCACAAAAGAAATAATGCCCGAATCAAAGTAAAAACCATGACGCAACACTAAGTGAGTGTCTTTATCGGTCTTCGTCTCGCGCCAATCTTCAACAACAATACGCACTCCTTTGGTCAAGAAAGCTTGATACCGTAGATACTCTAGAATTTTAGTCCATGAGTACTTAATTTCTGGAAAAATAGTCGAATCAGCCTGAAAAGCGACCTTGGTTCCAGTATTTTTAGAAGTACCGATAGCCTTTACACTTCCCACTGGCACACCACGACGATATTCTTGAAAATACTGTTTGCCCTGACGTTCTATGGTTACTCGAGTGATTTCCGAAAGGGCGTTAACCACCGAAACACCGACACCGTGGAGTCCTCCTGAAATTTTATAACCCGTCTCCTCACCACCGAATTTACCACCAGCATGAAGAACTGTCATGACCGTCTCCAGAGCTGATTTTTTGGTTTGAGGATGAATGTCAACCGGAATACCTCGACCATTATCACTTACCTCAATCCAGTTATCAGGAAGTAGTCGTACCACAATACGATTACAGTGTCCTGCCATGGCTTCATCTATAGAGTTGTTGACTACTTCCCAAATAAGATGATGGAGTCCTTCAAGAGAAGTTCCTCCAATATACATACCTGGACGCTTACGAACTGGGTCGAGTCCTTCGAGTACCTGAATAGATTTTGCTCCGTACGTTCCTTTATCCTGTGCTTGTTTTGCCATAACCAAACTGTGACTCTAAATAAGTTATATGCTATTTTTTCTTTCTTGTTTCAAAGTTCGAGCAGTAAATTCCAAGAGAAGAATAAACGCTAAAAAAAGAAGAACCAACCACCATGTCCAAATACCTCGATACAAAAGAAAGAGATTTGAGAACAGAAAAATAGTGAGGAGGAGTGTCTGCCGAAAGGCGGCTCCAATATGTTGAGCTGCACGCTCTTCCCCTAAGCCTTTTTTGTAGACACTGATGACCCCCTCCATGATAACTCCGAGGAGAAAGGCAAAAAGACTACTAAAAAAAAGAATCCTCCCGGGCATACCAGCTGAGGTTGGGTCTATGGTTAAGACGACGCCAAGCCATGCACTAAAAGCCAAAAGGGTGAATGTAAATACGCCAATCTGAAAGACTCTTAGAGACATAGTGTCGTGCTATTTTTAAGCCTTTACCTACCTTTAGGATAGCAAAAAAGACAAAAAAAGACAAGTCTTGAGACTTGTCTTTTTTACCTTTATAAAGCCATTTTTAGGCTCTTGAGACATACGAGCCACGCTCAGTATTGATAACAATTTTATCTCCCACTTTAATGAATAATGGCGTTGTAATTTGGAGGCCAGTTTCTACTGTCACCATCTTATCTCCCCCAGAAGCAGTATCCCCTTTCAGGCCTGGAGGAGCATCAGTCACTAGAAGGGTCACCTTGGCAGGGAGCTCAATCGTCAACGGTTGACCATTCCACATAAGAAGTGTCACTTCTGTGCCCTCTACCACGTACCCCTTACTCTCACCAATAACGCTCCCATCAAGCGTGAACTGCTCGTAGGTTTCGTTGTCCATGAATTCATAGGTGTCTCCTGTTTTGTAGAGAAACTGAGCCTTTGCTTTAGATACAGAAGCCTCTTCAAGTTTATCTGCTCCCTGGAAAGTCTGCTCCAACACAGCGCCTGTAGTCAGGTTTCTCAACTTGGTCCGAAGCACTGCTCCCCCGCGACCAATTTTTGAGTGTAAATAATCAATGACCTCGTATGGTTCATTGTTTAGGACAATTTTCTTACCGTTTTTAATTTCTGTAATACTAAGCATTCTAGTAAGTTTTCTTACTTAATGACGTATGGTACAAGAGCCATAAATCGAGCTCTCTTAATAGCTACTGCTAGATGACGCTGCTCTTTGGCAGTTAATCCGTGTCGCTTAGGAGGATACATCTTTCCTTGTGAGTTCAAGAAACGACGCAAAAAATAAGCGTCTTTATAGTCGAGGTGTTGTAACTTTTTTGACATTGCTTGGTCCATATTGAGTGTTCTAATAAATGAAAATTAAAAAGGGACATCTTCGATACGAATCTCCTCACTTTCATCATCTAGATTAATTGTAGGGATTTCTTCTTCGAGAGCTGAGTTCGACTTAGCTGCTGAGGTAGGTGCTGCAGCTGGACGTGCAGGCGCTCCTTGAGAGCCTCCTTGAGCACGACTCCCCAATTGCATACTCTCAGCGATAACTTCGGTAGTGCGTCGCTCGGTACCATCTTTGGCTGTATAGGCACGAGTTTGCAGTCTACCCTCGATGAAACATTCTTGTCCTTTAGTGAGGTACTGAGAAGCGATTTCAGCCTGACGTCCCCACAAGACAACATTGTGAAATTCTGTCTTATCCTGTTTTTGACCACTCTTATCAGTCCAAAAGCTATTGGTGGCCATACTGATCGTAGCCACAGACTGCCCCGCCGGTGTAGTGCGAATCTCTGGATCACGAGTGAGACGCCCTACTAAGATGACTTTATTAACGTTCATAAACTTTATAGAGTTTACTAATTAAATATCAAGTTTCTTTTTAAGTTGTTCATCAATTTCCTCAGAAGAAACCGCTGTGTTACCTTCTTCTTTGGTTACTGGTGCTTCTGGCATAGCTCGCATGGCTCCACGACGCTCATAGCGATTGTTTTTTCCTTCTATTTTCGGCTTCTCAACACGCTCAATCGCCTTCAGTTCCGGCAAGCTATCAGCACGTAAAATAAGAAAACGTAAAACATCTTTAGAAAGCATCATCGCGCGATTGATTTTTGCTAATGGATGAATTTCAATGGTCTCTTGGTCAACTTCATCGTGATCAGGAAGGGTAAAGCGTCGAGCAATATAAATACCTCGTACCTCTTTCTTTACCTGATAAGCGAGTTTTCTCTTTTCCTCAGTTTCTAAAGGAAGAAGTGTCGCCCCCTCATCAGTGATAATTTTTTGTACTGCCTCCTTAATACGAGGAAGTTCTGCCTCTTTCGTTTCTCCAACAAGATAGAAAAGTTCATATTCTACCATAGTAGTACTCTTGTTTAATAAAATTAAAAACCGCCTACATACAAGAAAATCCTTCTGCAAAGCGGAATGTGTCCTCCTAATCTCGTGACACTTTGGCACAAGCGGGAGAACGTCGGACTTTCTTAGTTGTGGAACCAGTCTATCAGATAAAGATAGTTTTGGCAACCCTTAGAAGTTACTTAAATAAGCTTCTTGTAGTTTTTAGACCAGTAGATAATACCGTTGATATACGGTGCATAGCTCGTACCTAGATAGGCTGCTGCTGCTCTCCGATAGGCTGATTCCTTGCCATCCTTAACCCCTGGCACTCGTCCAAGCTTCAAAGCCATTGCCATCACACCATCAGTAAGATTCCATGGGCTTGGAGGACGATGACCCGTGATAGAAGCTACTTCTGATTTATAGCCCATCCAGGTATCAGGCATAAACTGAGCTACACCCATAGCGCCCCCGGTACCCGCATAGCCACTTGGATTACATGATACTTTCTGTTTCTTATAGTCAATATCCAGTTCATCGGTAATGGTTTTAAAGGTTTTACGACGAGCAATAAAAGTCTGGTATGCTCTTTTAGAAAGCTTGCCTCTTTTGTAGTTAGCTTCGGCTCCACTCTCTACTTGACCGTATGTACAGCCACCAACGTTAGCGCCAAGGTTTGTTTCCATCTTAAGCACCCCAAATAAAAACCCCTTAGGGACACCTGTACGCTTACTCGCAAAATTAACTGCCTCTTCAATATCTCCTGCATTATACGACTTACCGAGAATCTTGTTCAAATCTCCTTGAAGCTCACTCAGTTCTTTCTCAAGTTTTGCTACTACTGCAGCTTGATCTTCAAGATCCTCCGCAACCTCGTTACGCTCAAGTACCAGTCCTTGTTTCTGTTTGTTTTGGACTGAAAGTAACGTCTCATGATCTTCTTTAGAATCTTCTAGAGCTGCTTTTTCAGTAGTCACTTTTTCTTGAGCATTGTTCATCTCTCCAATAAGTGATTGTACTTTTTCTTGTGTACTAAAGAGGCCATCGTTGGTAGCCAAGACTTGTTTGACATCATTCTCACTGAGCATCACTTCCAAAAGAGGTGTACTCGCTGAATAATACATTTCTTGCAAAAGTGAACGTAGCAAGTGGCGATCCAGAATAATTTGTTTTTCCAGATTCTCAACCTCTTGTTCCTTAGATTCAATTGTTGATTGAGTCTCTTGAAGTAGTCGAGCAACTCGAGCAATAGAAGCCTGCGTAGCACTGAGACTTCCACTTATCTGATTAAGATCTGTCTGAAGAAGGTTCTTCTTTTTTTCTTCCTTAGCCAACTTCTCTTCTATTTTATCAATACTGTCATTAATTTGATCCTTCTCTTCATTGGTAATGATTACCTCATCGGCCTGGACTCGTGGCACAAAAGTAGCTCCTACGAAAAGCTGACCTAATAGAATCAGAAGAGTAAAAAAGTGTAGTTTTTTTCTTTGTTGAAGAAGCATAGTTGTACCATTATAGCACATTTTATCCCTAAAGAAAAGCCCTTCATCCTATACAATGAAGGGCTTTTTACTTTCTGGAAGGGCTTATTCTTCACTAGCACCACCAAGGTCTATTGGATTCTCTTCGGACAGCTTAAGAATCTTTTTTTCAATAGACTTAAGCACCTTTGGATTTTCTTTGAGGAAGGCCTTGGCCGCCTCTCTCCCTACGCCCAATTTTGTTTCTTCAAAAGTGTACGAATTACCAGATTTTTTGATTGCCTGATACAACACACCGGTATCGAGAACATCTCCAGCCAACGAAATACCTTCATTGTACATGATATCGAATTCAGCCGTCTTAAAAGGAGCAGCTACCTTATTCTTAACTACCTTAACTTTTGTACGATTACCAACAATGGCATCGCCTTTTTTGATTTGAGCACTACGGCGAATTTCGAGACGTACTGATGAATAGAACTTCAATGCTTGTCCACCAGTGGTGGTCTCTGGATTACCAAACATAACACCTATCTTCATGCGAATCTGATTGATGAAAATCACCACAACATTAGATTGAGCAATAATGGCAGTCAATTTACGAAGAGCTTGAGACATCAATCTAGCCTGACGTCCTACATGATGATCCCCCATATCGCCTTCTATTTCAGCTTTTGGTACCAAGGCGGCAACTGAATCAATGACAATAACATCAATCATATTAGAACGCACCAAAGTTTCCACGATATCAAGAGCTTGTTCACCGGTATCTGGCTGAGAAACCAAAAGGTCATTAATATTCACTCCAATACGTTTAGCATATTCTGGATCAAGCGCATGTTCCGCATCCACAAAAGCGGCCACTCCTCCAGCCTTTTGGGCATTGGCGATAATATGAAGTGTCAACGTAGTCTTACCCGAAGACTCTGGTCCATAGATTTCAATAATACGTCCTCTTGGCACCCCGCCAATACCCATAGCCATATCCAAGGAAACCGATCCCGTAGGAATAGCTTCGACATCAACTTTTGGTACATCGCCCAACTTCATCATCATGCCCTCGCCGTACTTCTCTTGGATGACATCCAAGACACTCTCGATCTTATTCTTTTCTGACATATTTTTATCTTTGCTGGTTTCTTTTTTTACTTTTACCATAGGTGTGCATTACTTCGAGTACTCTCTAGTAGCTCGATTCTTGTTTAATTAGATTACATATAATAGTAAACGTTTTTATTCTACCTTCTTCGTTGTTTCTTGTCTACCAGATGCTTTAAAAATCGCTTCTTTAAGGGGTTTCTCATCTTCTCCAAGGGTTTCTTTTTCACCATTCTCATATATCACACTCGTCGCCTTGGCATTAGTGGTTGTAATCTTAATATCATCCTTAGCTTCAATTTTTTTGCTAGTCCCCGCTTCCATTGGACCGTTTTGTACCACTACACCATCAGCCGTGATCGTCACCGTTATGAGTTTTTCTGCCTTCACTTCTAACGAAAAATTCTCATCATCACGAGCTCTTTCCTGAAGCTCTTCTGAGCTTGGGGCAACCGTCTCGGGAAAACGTGCTTCGAGAGTAAGAGTTTCTGTCTTAGACTTTTCAAAACGATTAATAGCGACTATCGTCACGGTATTCACTCCTGGTTGTAAGGTGAGTTTCTCGCCAAATTCTCCATTACTTCCCACAAAACTTGCCTCACCATTAATTGACACCCGTGCCCCCTTTTCGGTCTTACCTCGTAACATAATTTCACTTGTTTCACTCACCGTACCAGGTGCAGGTTCAAGAATCACCAACTCGGGCTCAGCTGCAAAACGAGTGAATTCTTGATAGAGGTATCCAAAAACAGCGATCGTAAAAACCGCAATGACCGCTACCATCACTGTTCTTGAAGTAATCACAAATGAAGAGATGGGCAGATTGAAGGTATTGTTTTTTACTGGAGCTGTATTGCCAAGATTTTTCTGAATATTACGTTCCTGTTCATAGAGTTTCATCAAAATTCCTTCATCAACACCAAGGAAGCGCGCGTAATTCCGGAGAAATCCACGCACGTAAACATCAGCTGGCAACTTCTCATACTCTCCGTTTTCAAGATATTCGAGATAACGAACCCGGATACGAGTCGAACGAGCTACTTCGGAAAGCGGTACATGAGTTTCTCCTCGCAATTTCCGAAGCTTCTCACCTAAGGTAAGTGACTGAATTTTTTTACGTGTAAAACTGGCTTCTACCATCATACCGGTATTCTTTGATCCGCCTCATAATTAACGCTCTCTATACTTGCCACTTGTCTCGTTCACCCTGTTCGTGAACATGTTCATCGCCATATTCTGTTTCATCATCTTCATCTTCCGTATCTACCGTTTTACCGACAAGCACTTTTTTCTTTCCATCTATCATGCCCACAATGCCATTTTCTTCCAAAAGATTCATCAGGCGCGCGGCTTTGGGATAGCCGATACCGAGGACTGTTTGGAGTGAGGTGGTAGAGGCTTTACCGGAATTGATAATGACTTCCCGAGCTCGGATATACATATCATCCTGTTCCGCTCCAGTATCCACACTATCTAAAGCGTCCATCAAAGAATCATCTCCGGTAGCATCGGAAAATGGATCGTCGTCTTCTTCATCTCCAAGATCCTCTTTCTGCTTGCGAATAAAGTTGGTCACCCGTTTGACTTCATCCTCAGAAACAAATACACCCTGAATGCGCTTAGTTTCAGAGCCTTCTGATGGCGCGTAGAGCATATCACCACTACCTAAGAGTTTCTCGGCTCCACCAGCATCAAGGATTGTGCGAGAATCTATGTGAGATTTCAATTGAAAAGCAATGCGGGCTGGAATATTAGCCTTAATCAAACCGGTAATCACGGTTGCCTCTGGACGTTGAGTAGCTAACACAAGATGAATACCAACGGCACGAGATTTAGCGGTCAGACGGCTCACAATAGCTTCCACTTCTTTGCCATGCTGAGCCATCAGATCAGCCACTTCATCAATGACAATTACCATATATGGCAAGTGTTCCATTGGTTCCTCATGAGTGGTGTTGGTTTCGGTACTTACAATAGTTTTTGTATCTCCTCGAGCCACTCTTTCCTGATAACCAGCGAGATCGCGACAATGAGCATCTTCCAGAACCTTATAACGTCTCTCCATTTGAGCCACTGCCCATTTCAATACAGTCACCACCTTCTTCATATCGACGATAACATCCGTCTGAAGATGTGGAATACCCTTATAGGTCGCAAGCTCCACACGTTTTGGGTCAACTAAGATCAACTTCAGGTCTTGTGGAGAATTCTGATACAGAAGTGAAAGTAGTAAAGTGTTGATACAAACCGATTTTCCAGAACCCGTGCGCCCAGCAATCAGAAGGTGAGGCATTTTCTGAAGATCAGCTACTACGTTCTTACCAGAAACATCTTGACCCAAGACCACCATAAGATTTCCCTTCCGATCCTTGAACTCTCGACTATCGATAATATTACGCAAACGCACCTTGGCTGTTTGTTTATTTGGTACTTCAATACCAATTAATGACTTGCCTGGAATTGGTGCCTCAATACGGATAGGATGCTTTGCTAGAGCCAAAGCTAGATCATTATTAAGTGTTGTGATACGTGAAATTTTAACCCCAAGAGCAGGTGTAAAGGTATATTGAGTTACTGTTGGACCCTCTTTGACCTCACCTGGCTCTACTTCAATACCAAAATATTTAAGAGTTTTCTGAATAATACTCTTGTTATGCTCTATGTCGTCTCCTACGATGGCTTTCTCTCCATTAGATTCTAGTAAATCCTGCGGTGGCAATTCCCAAACATAACGAGAACGACGACGCTTCTTCACTACCGGAACACTCTCATCCTCTTCATCGTCTTCAAAGATTTCCTCATCTTCTTCATCAAAAGACTCCGTTTTCGTATCATCCAAAAACTCAAGATTCATAATATTATGTTCCTCCATTGGATCAGCTGATACCTCTTCGGAAACTAATTCGTCTACTGCTTCAATCGGTTCTCCATTTTCATCAAGTAATTCCTCCTCTACTTCTGATTTCTGGAACACTCCTCTGAGCCTCAACCAAATACCTTCCAAGAATCCAATCAGTGACATATTGAAAGTCATGATTAATCCAGCTATCAGAAAAGCTAGAAGGAGTATCACACCAGCTACTTTCCCAGCCAAAACAAAAAATCCAGCCGCTATAGCATACCCTATATAACCTCCCCCTTCTCCCGCTTCCGCAATTTTGAGATACGTCTTCGTATCAGTTCCCAAGAAAAGATGAATCAAGCCCAGGATAGTCAGATAGATGACAATCAGTCCTACATACTTCACCGCATCTCGCGTAGTGGTTGTCTTACGGATCAACATCATCCCTGACAAACTAAAAAGAAGTGCTGGCAATAACCACTTACCATATCCAAAAAGCGTACCAATGCCACTATCAATCCAAGTGCCCAGAAGCCCGGCGGCATCAAAAAAACCGAGAACTGAGAGAAGACCAAAGGTAATCAAAAACACCAAAAGAAGGCTCTTTTTGGCGTCAGTATGAAGAATATTGGCAAAAGCTGAAGATTCTTCTTCGGATTCAGCATCAATCTTTTTGGATTCTTTTTTCTTTTTGGCCATAACAAAAAAATGGGTTGAAAATACAGATATATCCAGTATATCACCCAATCAAAGACAAAAAAAGCCCTCTTGCAAGGGCTTCTTCTGTTTTTTTGAAGGAAAGGAAAAGTTCCCTCCTTAAAATTTTAGACTGTTTCCTTCGGAGTATCGCTACCACGATAACCTGTTCCTGCTGGAATAAGGCGACCGATAATAACATTTTCTTTTAGTCCACGGAGGCGATCTTCTTTACCAGCAATAGAGGCGTTGATAAGAACACGCGCAGTCTCCATAAATGAGGCCGCCGAAAGGAAAGACTCTGTAGAAAGAGCTACCTTCGTGATACCTAAGACCATCGCTTCTCCAGTCGCCTGCACGCCCTTAGCGGTACGAGCTTCTTCATTTGCTTCTTCAAACTGATCACGCTCCACTACATCTCCCGGAAGGAGCATGGTAGAACCTGGGTCAATAATCTTAAAGCGTGACATCATCTGACGAATAATCACTTCGATATGTTTGTCGTTAATACCTTCACCCTGTGAGGCATAGATTTCTTGAATCTCACGAACGATATAGCGATGAACCGCTTCCTGACCCATAACTGCGTAGAGTTTCTTGAGATCGATGTGTCCCTCAGAGAGAACTGTACCGACAGCTACAAGGTCTCCTTGTTTAACTTTGAGAGTAGCGTTGGCAGGAACGCTGTATTCGTAAGCCTGCTTATCAGTGCCACGAACCAGAATTTTAATTGCTTTGACATCTTTCTCAATCGTTTCCACTTGACCGTCTACTTCTGAAAGAATAGCTTCGGTCTTTGGATTACGAGCTTCGAAGATTTCTTCAACACGAGGAAGACCCTGAGTAATGTCTGATCCCGCCACACCACCGATGTGGAAAGTACGCATAGTCAGCTGAGTTCCTGGCTCTCCAATAGCCTGAGCAGCTACGACACCCACGGAAGCTCCGAGCTGCACAATGTTGCTGCGTCCAAGATCAATACCATAACACATCTGACATACTCCACGACGTGAACGGCAGCCGACGAGACTACGGATCTTCACTGCTGGGATATTGGCATCTTCTACCATTTTAGCTTCAATTTTCCCTACCAAAGTATTCTTTTTGACGATGACTTCTTTGGTTTCTGGATGCTTGATAGCATCAATCGTTGTACGTCCTTCAACACGACTTGCAAAACTGATACCTACCTTCTCAGAATCTTCTCGATAAAGGAAGGTTCCTTCAGTATCACCACAATCCGTATCACGGACAATGATGTCTTGTGCTACATCTACTAAACGACGAGTAAGGTATCCGGCGGTAGCAGTACGAAGAGCGGTATCAGCCATACCCTTACGAGCTCCATGAGTTGAGATAAAGTATTCCAACACGTTAAATCCTTCTTTGAAGGAACTCTTAACCGGCAATTCGATAGTCTCACCAGTAGGGCCAGCCATCAAACCTTTCATACCGGTCATCTGGACTATAACTGACTCAGATCCACGAGCCTTAGAATACACCATGGCATGTACTGGACCTTCCTTGTCGACCGTGTTACGAACAGCCTCGGTAATCTCATTTTTCGTTTCGTTCCAAATTTCAATAACTCGGTTACGGCGCTCTTCTCCGGTCAGAAGTCCCATATTGTATTGGTCATGAACTTCCTTGACGCGAATTTCAGCAGCGGTAATCAGGGCCTTCTTTTCTTTTGGTACCTGCAAATCATCCATACCCCAGCTAATACCAGAACGAGAGACTGACTTGAAGGTCAAATCCTTGAGACGATCAGCAAATAAAGCTGCTTCACCTTGTCCCAAAGTTTCTAGAATACGTGACATGATGATCTTAAGATCTTTCTTTGTCATTTCTTCATTGATATAACGAATCTCTTCTGGAAGAATATCATTCAACATCGCTCGTCCAACAGAAGTTTCAATCACTTCTCCTTGGTAGAGAAGCTTGATAGCGACATTGATATCAACATAACCATTTTGGAAAGCCATCATCGCCTCGTTGATAGAAGAGAATATCTTACCCTTACCCTTTCCGTCTGGCTTGATATGAGTGAGGTAATATCCTCCGAGCACCATATCCAGAGTAGCTGTTACAATTGGTTCTCCTGAAGCAGGCTTGAGGAGGTTCTTAGAAGAAAGCATGATATTAGCACTTTCCTCGCGAGCCTGATCCGTCAAAGGAACGTGTACCGCCATCTGGTCACCATCGAAGTCAGCGTTGAAAGCGCTACAAACCATCGGATGCAAACGAATAGCCTTACCCTCAATCAAAACTGGCTGGAAAGCCTGGATAGACAAACGGTGAAGGGTTGGGGCACGGTTTAAGAGTACGTAGTGATGCTCGATAATCTGGTCAAGGATCTCGTAAGCCTCTTCAGTTTCAGCATCTACCATTCGTCCAGCGGTACGCACGTTATGAGCGTATTCTTTTTCGATCAGTTTATTGATGATGAATGGCTTGAAAAGTTCGAGAGCCATCTTCTTTGGCAAACCACACTGATGCAGTTTAAGACTTGGCCCAACAACGATAACACTACGGCCTGAATAATCGACGCGCTTTCCAAGCAAGTTTTGACGGAAACGTCCTTGCTTACCTTTGAGGGCATCAGCCAGTGAGCGCAAAGCCCGACGCTGACCAGTAGAGGCAGCTGTTGAGGCTTGCCCACGACGAGCACTGTTGTCGAAGAGGGCATCTACTGCCTCCTGCAACATACGCTTTTCGTTACGCGTAATAACTTCGGGAGCGCCGATAGCCATCAATTTCTTGAGACGATTATTACGGTTGATGATACGGCGATAAAGATCGTTGAGATCAGAAGTTGCGAAACGGCCACCATCAAGAGCTACCATTGGACGCAGATCCGGTGGAATAACAGGTAGCATCGTTGGAAGCATCCACTCAAATTTTAGTTCCGCTTTCTGGAATCCTTGGTACACCTTCAATCGCTGCAACAGCTTCTTTTGATCAACGCTCTCATTAGCTTCAAGCTCCGCTTTCAGTTCTTCAAGCTTCTCATCAACATTGATGGTTTCAAGAATCTTCCTGATCGCTTCAGCACCAATACCAGCAGTAAACACCTGTCCAAAACGACTTGAGAGGTTGAAATACTCAACTTCAGAAACGATCTGGTATGGACGTAGGTTTTTGATTTCATCTTTAGTATTCTTGTACTGGTCTTTCAATTCGTCCAGACGAGCTTCAAGCATTTTCTCGTTTTTCTCACCAGCTTTCAATTCTTTTTGCTTTGCCTTGTATTCTTTCTCCAAACTCTCCAGTGTTTGCTCTTTCAAGTTCTCATTAACATCCATAATGATGTATGACGAGAAATAGATAACACGCTCAAGATCCTGAGGAGAAATACCTAAGACCAAACCAATTTTTGATGGTACACCACGAAGATACCAGATATGCGAAACTGGGGTAGCGAGTTTGATATGCCCCATACGTTCACGACGCACAATAGCACGAGTAACTTCTACGCCACATTTATCACACACGATTCCATTGTAACGAATGCGTTTGTACTTACCGCAATAACACTCCCAGTCTTTTGAAGGACCGAAAATCTTTTCACAGAAAAGTCCATCTGGTTCGTAACGTTGGGTACGATAGTTAATGGTTTCTGGTTTAGTGATCTCACCATGAGACCATTCGAGAATTTGATCGGGGCTCGCTAGAGTGAGTCGCACGCTGTCGAAATCACTCACTTTCGTTATGTTGTCCATAGGATTGGTCATACGTTTGTTTCTTTAGAGTGTAGTGAATTAAACAGTGTCTGGCTCATCGGCGGGATCGATAGTTTTCACGCCCTTGAGCTCAACATTAAGACAGAGACCTTTCAACTCATTCACGAGAACGTGGAATGATGCTGGCAGGTTCGGGCTCTTAATAGCTTCACCCTTAATAATGGATTCGTATGCCTTCGAGCGACCCAAGACATCATCTGACTTGATCGTAAGCATTTCCTGGAGCGTATGAGCCGCACCATAACCTTCAAGCGCCCATACTTCCATTTCTCCAAAACGCTGTCCACCGAACTGTGCTTTACCACCAAGCGGTTGCTGGGTAATAAGAGAGTAGGGTCCGATAGAACGCATGTGAATTTTGTCATCGATAAGGTGATTGAGCTTCAGAATATACATCACACCTACCGTAGACTCATTGTCATAGGCTTCACCAGTCTTACCATTCACAAGACGAATCTTACCGTTTTCTGGTAATCCTGCTTCTTTGAGTTGCCCTTTAATATCTGCTTCAGAAACACCGTCGAGTGAAGAACTTGCTACTTTATAACCCAAAGTCTGAGCGGCCCAACCAAGGTGAGTCTCCAAAATCTGACCAATGTTCATACGACTAGCTACACCGAGTGGGTTTAGAATCACATCCACCGGAGTTCCATCTGGAAGATACGGCATATCTTCTACAGCTGCTACCTTAGAGATAACACCCTTGTTTCCATGACGTCCGGCCAGCTTGTCTCCTACGCTAATCTTTCGCATGTTAGCTACTGATACCTGAATCTGCTGGAAAACACCCATTGGCAGTTTGTCGCCTCGTTCACGAGAGAAGATTTTAACATCGACTACTTTACCGCGCTCACCATGAGGTAGGTACATAGAAGAGTCCTTAACATCACGTGACTTCTCACCAAAGATTACTCGAAGCAATCTTTCTTCAGCGGTCAAATCACCCTCACCCTTTGGAGTGATTTTTCCAACCATAATATCACCAGAAGAAATCTCTGCTCCGATACGGATAATACCGTTCTCATCAAGATTCTTTAGGCGATCCTCACCGATATTCGGAATATCTCGAGTGATCACTTCCGGTCCAAGCTTCGTATCACGAACATCTAGAGAGAAATCTTCAATGTGAATAGAACTCCAACGATCATTTTGTACGATACGCTCTGAGATAATGATGGCATCTTCGTAGTTGTAACCATCCCATGGTACAAAAGCGACTGTCATGTTTTGTCCAAGAGCAAGCTCTCCATGATCGGTAGATGCACCATCAGCGAGCAGATCGCCCTTCTTTACCTTCTGTCCCTTCGTCACGCGAGGAACCTGGTTCATACTTGTAAATGCGTTTGATTTTTCGAAAGTCTGAAGAATATATTCGTAATCTTTGTATTCTTTCTTTGATCCAGCCGGAGCTTTAGCGCGTACGACGATGTTACCACCATCTACGAGAATAACTTCTCCATCAGCATCAGCAAGAACTACCTGTCCGGAGTCACGAGCAGCTTTATCTTCGATACCAGTTCCTACGATAGGAGATTCTGGCACAACACAAGAAACTGCCTGACGCTGCATGTTAGAACCCATGAGAGCACGGTTAGCGTCATCATGTTCCAAGAAAGGGATCAAAGCGGTAGCAATAGAGATGCACTGCTTCACAGAAACATCCATAAAATCTAGAGAACTCGCCTCGATTGTTTCTGGATGGCCTTTCACACGAGCTTCAACAAGTGATCCCACAAAGTTACGGTTTTCATCAAGTTCCACTCCTGCATGAGCGATAATTTTACGGTCTTCAACGATAGCATTCAGATATTCGATATCCAATGTCACGAATGGACGAACAGCTACGAGCTCGCCTTTCAGTTTATCAGCTACTTTTTTAGCGGTAGCAGCAGTCAGTTTCTCACCAGCCTTAGCAACACCAGCGACTGCTTCGAGAAGAATACGGTGTTCGAGATCTTCAGGGGTAGCTTTCACTTCATGTTTCACAATCAAGTACGGTGTCTCTAAGAAACCATACTCATTGACACGGGCGTAGCTTGCAAGGTGACCTACAAGACCGATGTTTGGACCTTCAGGAGTCTCAATTGGACAAATGCGTCCGTAGTGAGAATGATGAACATCGCGAACCTCAAAACCAGCTCGCTCACGAGTCAATCCTCCTGGTCCCATAGCTGAAAGACGGCGCTTGTGTTCAAGCTCAGCAAGTGGATTCACCTGATCCATAAACTGCGAGAGTTGAGAGCTTGAGAAAAATTCCTTCACAGAAGCAGCTACTGGTCGAGGGTTAATCAACTGACCAGGGACGACTGTTTCAGGATCACACGTACTCATACGATCCTTAATATTGCGCACCATGCGATAGAGTCCTACGCGCAGTTTGTTTTGAATCAACTCACCAACAGCACGTACACGACGATTACCGAGGTGATCGATATCGTCAGCACGGCCCTCTGGGTCATTCATCAAACGAATCACCTCACCAATAATCAAAACAAGATCTTCAGTATTCAAGATACGGTTTTCTTCGGTATCAGCTCTTTCAACAGAGAGACGTTGGTTGAGACGGTAGCGCCCCACTGCCCCAAAGTCATAACGCTCAAAGTTAAAGAACATGGCATCAATCATTTGTTTAGCATTTTCTTCAGTAGCCAAATCACCCGGACGCAGACGCTTGTAGACTTCACGGTAAGCTTCTCCCTGATTAGTAGTTGTGTCTTTAAGAAGAGTGTTCTCAATAAACTTGACTGTGCCTGTGTCAATGTCAGCAAAAGCCTCACGCATCTTCTTCTCATCAAAACCAAAAGCACGAAGAAGAGTAGTTACTGGCAATTTACGCTTACGGTCAATTTTCACTGAAATAACACCATCAGCGTCAGTTTCTACCTCCAACCAAGCTCCACGATTTGGAATGATCTTCGCTCCGAACAACTTCTTACCTTTTGAATATTCCATGGTGAAAAATACACCAGGAGAACGGATCAACTGACTGACCACTACACGCTCTACACCATTGATAATGAAAGTTCCTCGTTCAGTCATGAGGGGAAATTCCCCAAGATAGATTTCTTGCTCCTTAACTTCTCCGGTTTTCTTCATTACGAGCTGTGCTTTAGCACGGAGGGGGGCTTCATAAGAAATATTCTTGTTCTTAGCTACCAGAGCGCTATATTTTGGTTCGTCAAGATAGTAGTCAACAATAGAAAGCTCAAGATCCTTTCCAGTAAAGTCAGTGACTGGGTTGATTTCATCAAAAAGCTCTTTCAAAGCCTTGTCCCAAAACCACTTGTACGAATCTGTCTGGACCTCAATCAAGTCAGGGAGAGAGACCGTAATACGATTATTAAAAAAGCGACGCTTGGCAAGGGAAGAGTCCTTACCGAAAGTATCTTTGACACGAAGAGCTTTCTGGGCTTGAGACATAAAAAAGCGCTCACATCGGTACTCCTTGCTTGAGACAAGTAGGGTCTGTGAGATTATGGATAAACTATTTACAACTGACGTGGGTGGCAGGTCGCACCATCTGCTTGGAACATTTAGCGGCCGAATACTAACAACAACTTCTGATTTACTCGGACCTGAAGAGAAAAGTAAATCACTTTAAAACAAGTTTTCAGAGTATACCAAAGGAAAGAAATGCTGTCAACTAGAAAACAAAACAGAGCTTCAGAGAAGCTTTTTATGGAAAATTTCTTCTTTAAGATGAAGAAGTGTACATTTTTGGTTTTTACTTACAATCAGACAAAAAGAACGGAAATATCATCTCTGATCGATAGCAAAATTATACACCCGAGATACAGTTTCGGCAATACGCCTTGACGTGAAGTTTTCAGGTGCCTCTCCTGTTACCAGGAAACCCCCAATCATCTCAGGCTTTATCTTTATTTCAGAGAGAATCTGCTCAAGACTCACCAGAAGTTGTTTTCCCATATCACGTTCTTCTGGCCAAGATTTTTCCACAATCAACTCATCTCCTTTAAAAAGTTTGAGGATCGAAGAATCATTGTTGACCGTTAGTTGGAAGTTGTAGGTCATAATTTATTCCAATCAAAGTTCCAGGGATCAGTTTTGCGACCTGGCGCAATATCATCGTGCCCTACTACATATTTAATACTATATTTACCCTTAAGGTATCCTATTAAATCTTTTACTGCCTGATACTGAGCCTTCGTATACTCATCATCCTTAGTATTAAGTATCTCTACCCCAATAGAAAAATCATTAACATTCTTACGACCATCCTGCATCTCACTTTCTCCAGCATGGTAAGCAATACCACTATCACTGACAAGCTGATAGATTGTTCCATCACGAGCTATCATATAGTGCGGTGAGACTCCATAACTTTTCCAAATTCCTATGACAGCACTGACCGAGTAAGGATCTCCTGTTGGACTATATGAGGAGTGAAGAACTATGGTATCGATCTTACGTCCTCCCGTATTCTCGTGACCGAAAGAAACGAGGTTCTCTTTAAGAGCAAAGCCCTTAGGCTCGATCTCTTCTTCTAATTTTGTGGCCGATACAGTTTCCTTAGTCTGAGATTTTTTTTCCTCCACCACAGATTTCGTCATGGGACCTTTGGTTATACCAGCTGCAAGAGTATCGCGCTTCTCTGGTAACTCCTGATCCTTTGTTATTTGTTCGCTATCTGGATTCTCAAAAACTGTAGCCGTCTGACTTCTTTGTTCGTGCCACAAAGCTAGTACTCCAAAAAGGAGCACCGGTGCTACCACTACACCCAGGGTCATTTTTCTAGATAGTGCCATGCCTTCAGTATACCAAAGATAAAGCCCCCTTGCGGAGGCTCTATCGTCAGTGCTTATTTCAAGTCTATTATTTCTTCTTTTTCTTGCTATCCCCACTCAAAAGAAGAGCAGCGGCAGCTCCAAGAGCAGCTCCAATACCGGCTGAGATAAGAGCTGCTTTTTCTGGATTCTTTTTTACGTAGTCATCAGCTTTTTTCATTGTTGACTCTACCTGCTTGCGCGCTTTAGCGATTTCTTTCTCTGCTTGAGCTTTTCTTTTGTCAATTTCACTCATGACCGCGTCTTTTGCTTTTTCAACACTCTTCTTGTTTGGCATAGCCATACTCTTTAACATGTTAACTAATTATTAATATCTATCTTTGTCTGCCCGGAATACTATACCAAACCAGAGCAATCAAAAGAATTGTACCACCAATGATTAATTCTCCTACACCTGTTTTGCCAAGCATTTCATTTATCACTTGAGCCAGGCCAACCAGAATAAAAAGTGCTCCGGCAAAAGCGATTCCTACAAAAACTAAAACTCTCAATAATTTACCAAAATACTTCTCTGTATTACGTCTAGCCTCCCTAAGGGAGTCCATGACAAAATTTTCCACTTTTGATATCAGTGGAGCCATAAGTAAGGTAGAAAAAAGAGCGCCCAGCGCTCCAAATCCACTCTCTTCAGTTTTTGAGGTTTTTTTGGGAGCCATATATTCGTCTCTGTATTCCAATAATAGCACAAAAAAAGCTCTTTTGCAAGAGTTACTCACTATTTATGGTATAATATTTCTATTAAAATACAGTCTATGCGGAGGGTGAGCCTGTATAGTATTTTCTTTTTGTTTTCCAGTCATATTTTATTTTTCTCTCCTCACTTTGTTCACGGAGAGACGTCTTTTCCTGTTATTCAGGAAGTACAAATTGCCGGAGAAGTCAGTGATGATGAATTTATTGAACTCTATAATCCTACTGCATCACCCATAGACATTAGTGGGTGGCAACTCAGACGTAAAACTGAAAGTGGCAGCGTCAGCTCTATTAAGGTATTTGGTAAAGATACCCTCATTCAACCTCATAGTTACTATCTCTGGGCTAACAGCAAAGGTGTCTTCGCTGCTATGGCTGATACGTCTACTAGCTCATCTGCTTTAGCTAATAACAACAGTATCGCTCTCTACAACAAAAGTGGCTCCGACGCGATTTTGATTGATAGTCTCACTTGGGGTAAGGGTGCCTTCTTTCGAGAAACTGATTCTTCTCAAATCACTCCTCTTAAAAATGAAAGCCTCTCTCGAGAAACTTCTGGAACATGGATCATTACCCGACCAAGTGACCCTCAAAATAGCCACGCCAGCCCCTCTCCAAACATTCCCATAGTCACTCCTCCTGAATCAGAACCTCAGCTACCACCACCCTCGCCAGAGCCGGTTCCTATTCCGGAAACGCCTTTACCAGAGCCGTCTCTTGCTATTCTCCCCCTCAACACAACTATCTCTATTAATGAACTCCTTCCTAATCCCCTCCCCTCTGAAGAAGAATTCATAGAACTCTATAATAGTGATGAAAAATCTGTAGATCTTTCTCTATGGACCCTTCACGATGCCTCCAAAAACGGTAAATATACTTTTCCTCAAAACAGCCTCATTCTTGGGAAGAGTTTTCTTGTAATTCCTAAGTCTCTTTTTCGCTTCGCTCTCAATAACTCCAACGAAATCCTCTTTCTTCGTGATGCACAAGAACGCCTAGTATTTACTCTCAATTATTCAAAGAGTCTCCCTGGAGTTTCTCTCAATCGGTCTCTGCCGAATTTTCGTGGCGGCACCCCTACTCCTGGTAAAGAAAATATCCTCAATGATCTTCCTACAACCAAAGAACGCGTCCCAAAATCAGGCTTTCCAGATATAGCTCTGTCTTTTGATGCTCGTGGCAAAGATAGTGAAGATAGCTCGCTCAAATATGTCTGGGATTTTGGCGATGGTCACAAGAGTTATAAAGAAAAGACTACTCACAAGTACCAAGAAACCGGTACATATATTGTGAATCTCACTACCAAAGATAGTCAGGATAGTGTTCAGGAAACCTTTACTCTCACCATCAAAAAATACACCCCTCCGAAACTCCGGCTCATCGCTTTATCACCAAATCCCGAAGGGGCTGATACTGGCAAAGAATGGGTAGCTATTCAAAACAAAAGTAAAAAAGAGGTCGATCTCGAGGGTTTCAGTCTCGCCACTGGCACAAAAAGTAAGAAGTTGATTAATCACCCTATCCGAAAATCAATTTCTCTAGAACCAGGAGATACTTTGCGTCTTACTCGAGAGCACGCCCTCTTCAGTCTTCCCAATACCAAGGGCTATATAGAGCTTCGTGCTCCCAATGGTGATGTCGTAGATAAATTTCACTATCGCGAAGAGAAGTCTCTGGCTGAAAATACGCTCTACCAAAAAGAAAAGGGTGGTCACTGGGCACTTCTTGAAGAGCCTTCTGTTCTAGGGGTAACTGCTACTTCAGAAGATGCTTCGTCTATTGATACAGAAAGTATGCTCGAGGCAACTCCTCCAGAAGAGCCTAGTCGTACCGAGGAAGAAAAGACAAATCTCCGCTCGAGACTGACTCTACTCTTTGCTTCAGAAGATTTCACCAACTACCGAATCGCTTCTGATCAGCCTTTCGCTGATAAAAACCCCCACTCTACCGTGACAAAGAAAAAAGACTCTTTCGAGTCCTTACGAGAGAAGCTGAATGCCTCTCTCATTTCCTTATTGTGGCTATAACTTAAATTACTGGTTCTGGAGTAGCTGCTGGCACCTCTATAGCTGGGGTAGTTTTCGTTCTTGTCTTTGCCCGAACAGTTTCTTTGACTCCATCTTTTTCTTTCTTGATATGCTCATAGGCCATAGCCATAGCCATAGCTGAAACCGGAATACTGACCAAAAGTCCAACAAGAAGAAGCAATGCTCCGACAAAATTGATCAATATCAGAAGGAGGGCGAATCCGAGTAGGTTCCAACGATACCCCTCAGAGAGACGAGAGGCTTCTTTGAGAGCCTCCTGCCAACCGAGTTTCTGATCGACAAAGACGTATGGCAAAAGCATGAAACGTACGAACACATAAATACCAGGAACGATCAGGAGGATAAAACCAATAACCATCATTATGTAGTAAATGACATTACCGATCAGGGCTTGAAGATAAATATCTTTCTGCCCAAGAATTTCTTCGATTTTTCCCTCTTGTCCCGTGCGAATCAATTTGAGGAAAAGAGCAAAAGCTCCAAGTTCAAAAAATAGAGTCACCACCATAGAGAGTAATGAGATCAGTGCACTATCTCCATTAGGATCAAGGATGCTGAAAACGATCGTCACAAGAACAATAACTCCTAAAACCTTCCATGAAAAAACTATATGGTTCTTCCAAAGCTGCCACGCTTGGCTGATGATGTTAGTCGGAGAAAAATTCATATTACTATTTATATGTTATTTAGAGAAAGATACCTCTTTCTAACTCTAGTATAGAAAGGAAAAAACCCTTTGTAAAGCGTTGTCAATGGGAGAAGGCTCTGGTAAACTAGGATGGTATTACTCATTAAATCACTCTTCTCAACATGGATTCTCTTTCAAAAAAGAAAAGGTTTATCTTTGGCGGTATTTTTCTCCTTATTCTTAGCCTTATTGGAGTATTTTTTTACGCCAAAAACAACAAAACTGAATTCGCCGCTGGTACCTTGGGTCTCTTCCAAAAAGTCTCCAAGCTCCTTCCCATTTCACCTGATACCAAAAAAGAGATAGCTGTAGTCGATACCCTTGTTTCTGAACTGACCAAAAAAGATGGTGTTACTCGTACCTATCTGGTGATGCTGCAGAATAACTATGAGCTGCGTCCGGGTGGCGGTTTCTTGGGACAATACGCCGTAGTTAAGGTCAAAGATGGAGTTGTCCTTTCGCAAACCTTCGAGGATGCTAACCTTCTTGATCAACGCATCAATGCCAAAATCACTCCACCAACTCCCCTGACTCGCAAAATGCAGATCAAGAAATGGAAATTTCGTGATTCTAACTTTTCCCCAGACTTTCCCACTAACGTAGAGAAGGCTGAGTATTTCTATCGCCTCGCTGGTGGCCATGAAAAATTTGATGGTGTGGTAGCGGTTAATACCGACGTTTTCAATCATATTCTTGACCTCACCGGACCAATCACTCCATCTGGTTACTCGACTACCTTCAGTGGTGCTGATGGAGCACTTAAACTCGAAGAGGTTGTCGAAAAAAATTATCTTGGCGAAGACGTAGCTGCTGCCGTCAAACAAAATCGTAAGGCCATCATGAAAGTCCTCACTGCTGAGATTATTAACAAGCTCACCACCCTCAACAATATTCCTAAACTTGCAGAACTTGGCCTAAGTGAACTCCGTAACAAAAATGTGATGGTGCATTTCACTGATCCTAATCTTCAAGCCCAAGTAGAAAGTGTCCATTGGGATGGCAGTGTGGTCAAGGATTGGAGTGGTGACTATCTCATGTTTGTTGATGCTAATCTCGGTGCTCTCAAAACCGATTACTATGTGAAGCGTCGTATCGACTACACCGTTGATTTTACTGGAGAGAAACCAATCGCTACCGCTATCTACACCTACAAGAACACTGCTCCTTACGGAGATTGGCGTACCAGTGATTACCACACCTACTTAAGAGCTTATACCCCGCTAGGATCTAAATATCTTGAGCGCTTCATGATCAATGCTGTTGCCCCAGGAGAAGACCTTAATCACACCTTTTTTGGGGGTTATGTGGATGTCGAAATTGGCCAAAGTGATGTCACGACTACCCTTAAATATGAACTCCCTGATACAATCAAACCAGACAACTATACCCTCCTTATTCAAAAGCAATCTGGTATCGGTATTATCCCCACTAAAGTCAAAGTGATCACCAAAAACAAAACCTACGAACACGAGACGGATCTCGTCAAAGACCTCAATTTCTCTTTTCAAGAGATAGAAGAAAAACAGTAACCTAGATATTCTATGACATCCCCTGATGAAAAAAACCTTGAAGAAGTAGCTTCTCTCGCACCAAACGACCATCGTCGACTTGGTAAGGAGCTTGACCTTTTTACTTTTTCCGACTTAGTTGGTACTGGCCTTCCGCTCTGGCTCCCAAAGGGTGCCACCGTCAGGCGTATTCTTGAGCGTTTTGTGACAGACACAGAGATCGCATGGGGTTACGAACATGTTTATACTCCGGACATTGCAAAGCTTGATCTCTACAAAACTTCTGGTCACTATCCTTACTACAAGGATTCTATGTATGCTCCTATTGTTATCGATGAGCATGAATTCATGTTGCGTCCAATGACGTGTCCACATCACTTCCAGCTCTACGCCGATCGACCAAGAAGTTATCGTGAACTCCCCATGCGTATAGCTGAGTTAGCCAAACTCTATCGTTATGAAGGCTCCGGTGAACTTGCTGGCTTAGTACGTGTTCGCAGTTTCTGCCTTGCCGATGCTCATATTATTTGTCAGGACAAAGATCAGGCTTCTCTAGAAGTCGTTAGGGCTTTAGATCTGATAGAGTACATCTCTGGTGTCTTTGGTCTCACCTTAGGTGAAGACTACTGGTACCGCCTCTCACTCGGAGATCGTACTGACGAGAAGAAATACTACAAAAATGATGTGGCCTGGGACGAGGGAGAAGAGATGCTCCGTCAAGTTCTTAAAAAGCGTAAGGGTAGTTTCGTCGAAGCAGAGGGTGAGGCAGCTTTTTATGGCCCAAAAATCGATGTGCAAATGAAAGATGCGCGTGGCAAAGAAAATACTGCTTTCACTGTCCAGTACGATTTCTGTATGCCAGATCGTTTCAATCTCACTTATATAGATGCCGATAATACAGAGAAGCGTCCCCTTGTCATCCATCGTTCTTCTATTGGAGCCGTTGAACGAGTCATGGCCTTTCTCATTGAAAAGTACGCTGGCGCTTTTCCACTTTGGCTCGCGCCGGTGCAAGTTATCCTGCTACCAGTTAGTGAAAAATTCTTAGAGGCTACTTCGACACTCGAAAAGGTTCTTCGTGACAATGATATCCGTACCGAAGTAGATGCTAGTAATGAATCACTTGGTAAACGTATCCGCAATGCCAAGACAAGTAAGGTGCCGTACGTATTGGTCATTGGCGAAAAAGAAAGTAACGGCGAGCCTCTCACTCTTGAAGGGCGAGGTGATGAGAAAATCTCTTGTGCTCATATCCACGAAGCAGTAGACTTCCTCCAAAATAAAATTCGTACGCGTGACTAGTTATCACTGGTAATAAAAACATCCTCTTATAAGAGGATGTTTTTTGTTTAGCTTCTGCCGCTTTCTTTATCCGCGAGACTTTTAGCGAGAGCATAGAGAGCCCCCCTCTCGTCTTCGTCCTGGACAACATTGGTCTTCCGGTAACCGCACGTTTCACACTGGTGAATCAATTTCTGTTCCCCATTTTTCATTTCAATAGCTACCGGATACATCAGTCCTCCGCATCCACTAGCTCGATCTCCTGGAAACACATCTACATGCTTGCTTGCAAGGCACTTCGGACAATGATTTGTATAGCCATTACCAATAACTTTTTCTCCGCAGGCCTCGCAAATAAAATCTTCGACTATCTTCTGAAACTGTTTCATATTTTCTATTTTTCTCTCTTCTCAAAAATTTGATTAATCCCGTCTTCATCCCCACAACTATACTTGCGGCTCGCTGAGTAGAATCTATCCTTGGGTCCACTACAACCACCATTATCTTCATGAAGGGTGGCCAACATTGGCATGAGGAAACCGATATCTTGAGAACGAAAAGAGGTGTAGAGCTTCTCGAGAATGCCTTTTCTTTCACTTTTTTCCATTCGGGTGAAGACACTCATGTCATCTCCTACCTTACCACTCCAGTCAAGATGGACAAACACATTATTCGCTTTGCTCTTAAACTCAGGATGCCAGAGGAGAGCCCAGCACCAGTCTCCTGGCTTGTGATACCATCTTGAGAAACAAGGCCCGTCCTCGACAGCACCGTCATGATGCAGCCCTACTCCCCCTTCGATAAAATCAAACTGACGTAAATAGGCTTCATCCTCTATATCATTGGTCTGAGCTCCAATCACTATTTCCATACCACGAAACTGTGCATACTCACGCATATGTGCCAGTACTTCAGCCATATGCCCATCTTTACCTCGAGAAGGATCCTGATAAAAGACTTGCCCAAAAAGAAAACTCTGAATACCCATATTCATAGCCTCCTCAGTGATGTAAAACAGGTATTCGCGATACTCTTTTTTCTCTACTGATGGCTTGCAACTATGTTCTCCCCATACGTTTTTACTCCCCTCACGACACATCTTACGAAATTCGAAGTTCCTGTCTTCGGCTGGAAACCGATACTCTTTATTAGTACGCAAAGCTTCTGCGATAAACATACCGTAGACCGTATTGGGCTTAGTTACCTGTGCTTGAATTTCTCGAGCCCGTTCAAAATCCGGTGGCTCAAGCCAGGTTTCCAAAGCTCGGTGAAGATAGTAACATTGGGAACGATTGATAAGGGCAATCGAGCTATTGCGATCTCCTCCATAAGCAGACAGAAACCCATCAGCTACACAGCCCTTACTCTTCATACGTTCCATACTGGGCTTAGGTGGCGGCGGGAGAATCGGAAGCGTTTTATCATTTTTGTTATCATTCTCTTCTGGTTCATAGAAACCAGCACTTCCAACGATTTCTTCTTCTGGCCCTACTATCTCTAGCGACAATGGCGCTTGATCATGCGTAGTAGCTACTTTACTTTCCGGAACAGGCCCCGGCTTTCCTAAAACAAACCAAGAAAGTGACCCTACAAAAACCAAGCTCGATATACTACCACTCAAAAGCAAAACCTTTTTCTTATCAAAGCGTGCTCTATCTTGATTTTGATTGAGACTGAAGTTTTCCATACTCGTAGTACTACTAGTATAGCATCTACAAGTTTTTATATCGGGAAGAAATTATAGAAGAACCCTACACTATTTTTTGGAACATTTAGACTATTGACTTACTCTATTTTTTGTGCTATAAATGTAAGTTCTTTACCAATTTAATCCCCCTAAAAGAAATGGAGATTCTCAATGAAAAAACCCTCTCATCCAGAGGTTTTTGATCGTCTTGATCAGGCCTACCGCTATTGGGAAGAAGAGATGTGGCGGAAAAAAATTCTACGAAGTCTTTTTACGCTTAATGATGCTGGCTACCTGCCAGACATTACTGAAAAGGGCTATCCCGTGGACGGACATGAAGATACACGCACTATGCTACTTGAAGCAGCTACTCGCGAAGATCTTTCCTATCTGCTACCAGCCTTCCGAAGCCAAGGTATAGAAACCAAACCCGCCTACAAAGAGGATGGGGGTCTGTCTCCGGAATCAAAGGCATCCGTCTATTGGAATGAGTTTCATTTTCCATATTACCTCGGTGAATGGAATGCTCAATCACGCCGCATCTATTACCTTCCTCGAGATTTGATTCTGATGCTCCAAGCTACTAGTCTCAAAGGGTACACGTTTCGGGATATACACTATCCCTTACCCTCTTTTGCTCTTGCTCTTGAATATCCAATTACGGCTGGAAATGAAGAGCTCGACTTTTTTCTCTTTAGTGGGAAAAGGGATCCGGAAGTTTTCTACGGCTTTTCAAGAAAGTTTCGCGGATGGAGGCCTATTGATCCAACCGTCCGGCAAAAAATAAACAAAGCTGTGCGTGATGGTAACAGAGAACGTCTACTTGGTATAGGACGTAAGATCATTAAGCAAGTTCCCTTTGGTGCTCATATTGATATGTGGACTTCGCGTCCCTGGCTGTCATCAGTAGACGGTGATCCAGATGTTGATATTGAAAAAGATATGAAAGCTGCCATGCATGCACCAGGAGCACTTCCTTCAGAAGACTGGACAGATAAGCTTTTTCGAGTCGTTCTGGGCTTCACTTTCTATCTTCAGGCTTTTCAAGAATCCCATAAGGATCTCGTTCAGCGAGTATCCGTTGATTACCAAAGACCTCAGCCCACCTCATTTGGAAAAGCTATCGTTTCTCCTGAGGATGTCTTTCGGGTTCAAAGTCTCTTTGAGCTTTCTTCTGAAGAAAGGATTGGACTTACCAACTATTTCTCTGGAAGGGGTGGTTGGGAAATTAATACTCACTTCCGTGAAGGGCATTGGCGCAGACCTCCAGGTGAAGGTGGTAATCCCCTAGCTCAAAAGACCATATGGGTTCGTCCCACTATGGTGCGGAGAGACAGGCTACCTGAAAACTGTCTCCCTATGGGATCATCAAAAATGATACCCTCTGCCTAAATGGACAGACAAACTTAAGCCGCGTTTTTATGAAACACTCCATAAAAACGCGGCTTTTATTTTATTGTTTTTCAGAGTATGAGGAGTATAATAAAAGTGCCAATTATCAATACATCATTTTATGCATATTGCTTCAAGGATCCTCAAGCTGTTACTAGCAGTCTGGTATATAACGGGTGGTATTTATATGATGAGTCATCATCAAGAGCTCGCTACCATGTGGGCTTTGAACTCTTTGCCAGAAGCTATTTGGTTGATCATAGGTATATTCCAAATAGTATTTTCCTTAGGTCTAGTTTTACCTGGTATATTTAAGGTAATCCCTAAACAGATAACTCTTATTTCATCAGTGGGTCTCATAGTAATCTCATTGCTTGGTCTTGTTCTCTATAGCGCATACAGTGGTTTTCCAGGAGCCCTTTGGGCTATAGTGCCCGCCATCTTAGTGGCTTATATAGGCTGTAAAAGATAGTCTGTTTACTTGATACCCTATAAAACCAAAATCACTCCTAATTAAGAGTGATTTTTAGTTTTTATTCTCCCTTACGAAATTGGAGTTACCTTAGAACAAAGGGGTTGAAATCAGTATCTTTATCATAATAATCCTCATCCTCAAGCCTCTTTAGTTTGTTGATCACATAATATGTCCACGGTGTAAATAAAACCTCGATAATTACCTTGAGAACCCAACCCGTAATTACTGAAGCTACAAGTAGACCGGTGGGTATGATGCCATACAAGGCAATAATGTAAAAAAGGGCTGTGTTAAGAAATTCTCCTACAATAGTAGAGCCAATGGTACGTGTCCATAAATATTTTCCGTTTGTCCAGATCTTCATCTTAGCTAGTACGTAGTCATTGGCAATTCCTCCAACCCATACAGCAATCCATCCTCCAAGTAAGATACGAGGTACTGATCCAAGAACTCGAGTGTACGCTTCATTGGCTTCAAATCCAGCTGCTGGCGGAAGCCAAACTACTAACTGATACACAAGACCCGCTACTAATGAGCAAAAGAATACGTTCCAAAGTAACTTTCGGGCTTTTGTATAGCCATAAACTTCAGTCACTACGTCAGCTAAAACATAGGTTATAGGAAAATAAAGAACTGTTACAGAGACTGGAAAAGTAAATAATGTGATAATCTTCCCAGCACTTACATCTGAAATCAACTGAAATGTAATATAGAGAGTTGTGATAAGACCGAGATATCTGTACTGCTTCATGACAATACTATTAATTAACTCCATACTAACACCATACTTATTCCTCTGCCAATAATAAAAACTCATTATAAAAAGCTGGTTTTTTCTTTTGATGAGCAGGTAAGGGGAATGAACAAAAGCTAAGGCTTTTCTAAGAACCCACGGTTCTCAGCGCTTTGCTGCTCTCCTCCAACTGAAAAACAAATGTTTTTCCGACCCTTTTCCTGTTCGATTCCCCTACAAGAGACAAAAAGCAAAACCACCCATTAAAGGGTGGTCTTACTTTTTTGAGCGGGTAAGGGGAATCGAACCCCTGTCCTCAGCTTGGAAGGCTGATGTAATGAGCCATTATACAATACCCGCTTGTTGAAGCTATTTTTTCAAATTTGCTGAATCCAGTCCAGTGAATGGATCTTTATGCCACTGATTTTCCGGTACTCCCATTTCAGCTAGCATCTTTTCCATGGCTTCTAGGAAGGATGGCGAACCTACAATATAGTACACGCATTCCTGCGGCTTGTCTATATAGCGTTCAATAAGCGCTCTATCTATATATCCCTTCTCCTCTTGGTCAGTCAAGGGTCTTTCTTCTTGAGAAAAAACGTCTACATAGCGAAAATTAGCCAATGAAAGCCCTCTGAGTTCATCTCGGTGAGGGGCATCCTCGCGGGTACGGTTAGCATTGAATAGAATGAATTTTCGTGCACTCTTGCCTTGAGCTTCTTCACAAAGCTGACTTCGTACTGGAGTGATCCCAACTCCTCCGACCAGAAATACTACCTCCCGTGTATCAGTTGGATCTAACACAAATTTTCCAATCGGTGGAGTAATACTTACGGTATCTCCTGGTTGCATACTCCAAAATGTTTTCTTGAAACCACTTTCGCTCTGACGCATAGTAAAAGCGATAAAATTCTCACAAGGTGAAGAACATATGGAAAGTGAACGCACACCGGCGCGAGCGTCAGGCGCTACGAGATTATCCAGCTTCAGAGCAACATATTGCCCAGCAATAAAATGAAAGTTGGCTGGTTTATCAAAAAAGAACGTTTTCGTTCCGTAAGCAGAGTCTTCTATTTTTTGGAGAGTCAAAGTAATCATGTATGTATTTTGGCTGTATTGAAGAGTCTTGTCAAAGTTCTAAACTATTTCACGAAAAATCTTTTCATAAGCATCGACCTCAAGAAGCATCACAAGCGTTTTGGCTAACTTATGTCCATCGTGACGGATCAGTGATCGCGTACCGGAAATAACATCACCTTTCTGGCGAACTACTTTTTTGGTATTGAGAAAATCACTTGCCACTACTCGATACTTTGTTCGTGTCGCTGTTTTCTGAAATCCTACCAATTCACTATCTTCCTTCCGGTATTCCTCAAGAAGTTTCTCCGCTGGCCGTTTTTTATTATAGGTAACAAAATCAATTCGCTCACTTCCAAGATATCCATTGATTTCTGCCACGTATTCTTCTAGAGTATAGCCATCTGTATGACCACGCTTATTCACTAAGTTACAGTTATAGACCACCTTCGCTTTGGAGCGACGTATAGCGTCGCTTATGCCCCCTACGAGTAGGTTGGGGATGATACTACAAACATGGTTGCCTGGTCCAAGTACAATCAGATCCGCCTCTAAAATTTTCTCAATAGCTCGCGGATTAGCAACTGCCTTTGGTTTTAGGAAAGCTTTTTTTATCCCGACCCTTCCAAGTCGTTTAGAGGTGTTGATTTCATGCTCACCCGAAAGAATAGTGCCGTCTGTAAGCTCTACTCGAAGGCTCGTGTCTGTCCCTGTAACCGGTACCACCTCACCGGTCACGTTGAGTATCTGAGCAGCTTCTTGAACGCCAAGAGCAAACTTCCCAGTGACTTTTTCCAGAGCTGAAAGGAAGAGATTACCAAAACTATGGCCCTTGAGAGCTCCCTCCTGAAAACGATAATTCATGAGATCTCGAAGCATATCAGAAGAACGCGAAAGAGCTACCAGACACTGACGGACATCTCCTGGTGGCAACACACCTAGTTCATCACGTAATACTCCCGTTGATCCGCCATCATCAGCCATAGAGACAATGGCTGTTATCTCTACAGGATACTCACGCAAACCAGAGAGGAGCATGAAACTACCTGTTCCCCCTCCGATTGTCACAATTTTTTTCATAAGATATTTTGATAGCTTACCGCTATCGAACAGTCGGGGCGCTGGGAATCGAACCCAGACTAAATGATCCCAAATCACTCGTACTACCACTATACTACGCCCCGATTTTAAAACGACCCTCTATAAAACACAGTTTATTCTAGCCAAGAAACGCTCCTGAGTCAACCAAATAAGCCTAAAACAAAAATCCTCTACTGGAGAGGATTTTTGTTCTATCTTTTTGTTTGATAGTAAAGGATTTTTAGAAGATCCCCTACTTGGGACTATTTTACAGCCTCTTTCAAAGTTTTACCAGCAGTGAACTTAGGCACTGTCATGGCTGGGATAGTGATTTTGGCCTTCGTTTGAGGGTTGATACCTTCACGTTGGGCACGTTCTGAAACCTTGAAAGTTCCAAAACCAGTCAATGTTACTTTGTTACCCTTCTGGAGTTCACCAGTGATAACATCGAGCATGCATTCGAGGACTGCTTCTATATCCTTCTTAGAAAGATCAGTTTTGTCTACGATTGCATGAACAAGCATTTCGCGATTAACGTTTTTCATGTTTGTTCACCTGCCTTTCTAGTTTAGCCTTTTCTTTTTTGTGTCCCTGCCCGAAAGAAAATTTCGTTCAGGCGGGCGTACGCACGGGAGCAAAAAAGGGAAAGTGCAAGTTAGCTTCAAGCTCCTCTAGAGAAGCTCTTTCCTCCTGCACTGATATTAAGCCTTTTTTTTGAAAGATGCAAGAGATAAGCCATTTTTTATCCACAGCCCTTTCTTAAGCCATTTTCTAACGAGCGTACTCTACAGCACGAGTTTCCCGGAAAACATTCACCTTGATTTCACCAGGGAATTTCAACTCTTCTTGAATTTTTTTGGCAATATCACGAGCTAATTTCATGGCTCCGTAATCATCGGTCTTTTCTGGATTGACAAAGATACGCACTTCACGGCCAGCCTGGATAGCATAAGACTTCTCGACCTCCGGAAAGGTGTTGATAAGAGCTTCAAGCTCCTGTAAACGCTTGATATACTTCTCAGCTGTTTCCTTACGAGCACCCGGACGAGCAGCTGACAAAGCATCTGCGGCGGTTACGATAAAAGCTTCAATAGTCTGATGAGGGTATTCATCGTGATGGCACTTCATGGCATCAATCACATCCTGGCCTACCCCAAATTTCTCAAGAATACGCATACCGATTTTGACATGAGTCCCCTCAATTTCATGATCAACCGCCTTACCAATATCATGGAGAAGTCCGGCCTTTTTAGCGCAACTGACATCAGCTCCCAGTTCAGCCGCCAATGCTCCGGCCAGATAGGAGACTTCTAGTGAATGGAGTAAGACATTCTGCTTATAGCTATAACGATAGCGTAGTCTCCCTAAGATATAGAGGAGTTTTGGATGAAGTCCCGGAATACCGGCATCAAAGGCAGCAGCATCGCCAGCTTCTTTGACTTTCTGGTCTAATTCTTTCTTAGCTTCTTCCACAGCTTCTTCGATACGCGCCGGATGGATACGGCCATCTGAGACAAGCTTCTCTAGAGCAATACGAGCGATCTCGCGACGCACTGGATCAAAACCAGAGATGATGACCGACTCTGGGGTGTCATCAACAATCATTTCTACACCGGTTTCCTTTTCCAGGGCACGAATATTGCGCCCTTCTTTACCGATAATCTTACCCTTTACTTCATCAGAAGGGATAGAGACCGTAGTAGTTGTAAACTCAGAAACGTGTGAACGAGAGTACTTGTGAATGATAGTCGCCATGATGTTGAGCGAGCGTTTCTCAAGCTCTTCATGAGCATCATGCTCAAGACGGGTCATACGCTTCACCAAGGCCTCCTTACTCTCCTCTTCTACCAGACGAAGAAGTTCTGCAGCGGCCTGCTCCTTAGAAAGACTGGCGATTTCAGATAATTTCCCAGCTTCTTTCTCACGAATCTCTTCAGCTTCTTTTTGAATTTCTTTGATTTGTTCCGCTTTTTCCATTAAACGACGCTTCTCTGCATCAATACCCTGATTCTGCTCTTCAATTTGTTGTTCTTTCTTTTCGAGACGATCTTCTTGACTGTGTAGTTTCTCGAGACGCTTACTCTCTTCTTTTTTAGCGTCTTCCAAAATTTGCAATGCCTGATTTTTAGCATCCAGAGTCAATGTCTGTACTTCCTTCTCGGCTTTATCAAGAATACGAGCTGCTTGAGCCTCCGCTGTGTTCAGCTGTTTTTTAGCGAGATACTGACGTACCAAGTAACCAAAAAGCAAACCGATGCCTAAGGCCACCAGACTAATAAGTGTGTTTTCCATAGTAGAGAAACACCCGACCGAAATAATGAAGAGAGAATCTTGTAGACACCCAAACGCGACAAAAACACCTATTTCTCTATACCTAAGCCCTTAAGTGATGATGATGCGTAAAAATGAAACTTCACAAGAATGAAAATTTTCTGATAGTTATTCCGAGCAGGTGTGATAATAAGTAAATTACCCTGCAACCCCATGATAGCTCGCCTCATCCCCTTTTGTCAAAAGGCTCTACAAAGTGCTAAACTAGGCATACATACTAACACCCAAAACAAATACACATGTATCGTCCGCTCGTTTTGATAGTGCTTGATGGCTGGGGTCTCAGCAACAGTACTCAGGGCAACCCTATTCGAGAGGCTACCCTTCCGACTTTTGATACCCTCAACCGCTATTATCCCATGACCACCCTCCAGGCCTCGGGTATTTCTGTTGGTCTTCCCTGGAACACAGCCGGCAACAGCGAGGTGGGTCACATGACTATGGGGGCTGGTAGAGTTATCTACCAAAACTTACCTCGTATCTCACTAGCTATCCAGGATGAGAGCTTTTTCAAGAATCCTGTTCTTCTTGACGCTCTCGAAGCTGCCGAGAAGAAAGGTGCCAAAGTTCACCTCATGGGACTTGTGAGCTCAGGCAGCGTTCATGCTCACCGAGATCATATAAGCGCCCTCTTCCGTCTTGGCAAACAGGTAGGCGTTAGTCAGATGTTTCTCCATGCTTTTACTGATGGGCGCGATTCTGCTCCCACAGCTGGTATCCAGACTATTAAGGACGTTCTCCGTGAAATGCACACTGGTGGCATGGGCAAGCTGGCTAGTATTTCTGGACGCAACTATGCCATGGACCGTAATAACAACTGGGATCGGATCGCCAGAACGTATAAGCTTCTTACCGAAGGTATTGGTGAACAAACCGCTGACCCCCTGCTCTATCTTGAACAAAGCTATGTCCGAGGAGTAACCGATGAGTATATCGAACCCACTCTTATCACCGAAAATAGTCGTCCCATCGCCCTGATTGAAGATGGTGATACTGTAATCTTCTTCAACTTCCGCGAAGATCGTGCTCGTGAACTCGCTAAGGCCTTTGTCTCAGATCCTTTTGATGGTTTTGCTCGCCAGAAAAAAGATCTCCACTTCGTCACCTTTACTGAATACGAACAACACCTTGGAGCCTTTGTTGCTTTTGAACCAGAAAATATCAATGGTAGTCTTGGCGAAGTTCTCTCTCAGTATGAAAAAACTCAACTTCGCTTAGCCGAAACCGAAAAATACGCTCACGTCACCTACTTTTTCAATGGAGGTAAGGAAAAGCCTTTTCCAAACGAAGACCGTATTCTGATACCTTCACCCACTGTTGCTCATTTTGATGAGATCCCCGAGATGAGCTCCCCTCAAATTACCGAGGCCCTAGTCAAGGCGGTTCTCAGTAACAAGTATGATTTTATTCTGGTCAATTATGCCAATCCAGATATGGTTGGTCACACTGGCAATGAGCCCGCCGCTATCGAAGCAGTAGAGGCTACCGATAAAAGCCTCTCTATCGTTATTCCAGCTATTCTCAAATCTGGTGGCGCTATGATTATTACCGCCGATCATGGCAATGTAGAAGAAATCACTCGTATCGCTACTGGCGAAATAGACACTGAACACTCAAGTAATCCTATTCCCCTATGGTATCTCACTCCTGATAATCAGCGTGAAAAAACAGCTGATCAAATGATGCGTGAACAAAATCAGGTTAATGGACTCCTCTCTGATGTAGCTCCAACCATTCTTGAAATTCTTGATATTCCCAAACCGACTGTTATGAACGGTACTAGCCTTCTCGACTTATTAAAATAGCTTGCCCCGTTAGAAGTAACCGGGATGCCTGACTTATCCTAAACTATAAAAAATAAAACCTCCTTCTTGCTTTGTGAAAGCTTAAAAAACTTCCTTACTTCTAACGGGGTAAAAAATTAAAAAGGCCCGGAAGAATTTCTTCTCCCGGGCTTTTTTGTATGGTCAGTTGACCATAATGATTTACTAGGCCGCCATGAGCTTCTTCGAAGCATACGATACCTGCCGCTCACGAATCTGAGTGAGCTCATAGCGCATATGCGCAGTGAGTTCACCTTCGCGACCCATGAATGTCTTTTCGAGAAGGTTGACGATCTCGTTCGAACGAGCTCCGATAGGCCGGAGCAGATCGAGCATATGCCGAGCCATCGCCAGCCGGCTCCAAGGATTGGAGTAACCGTTGCGGTCGAAACGTTCGACAATATAGTCGAGTGTCTCATCGGCGATTTCCCGACGCTCATCAGCGCCAGGCTTGCCGTCATAGGCGTACGAGTCCTGAATCTTGGCAAGGACTCCCCTGACGCGAGCGTCGAGATCAGCCCGATGTATAGTGGCCGCCTGATAGGTCGTCATCAACTTGCATTTGATCGAAACGACCTTCGCAGCCTTTGCGGCGGCAATCTTCTGAGCGCGGGTTGGGCTCTTCTCACGTTTTGCCATTGTATTCTTCCTTTTCTTCCTCGGTTGATACTCGGAGTCTTGCATGCCGATAAACTCTGAGTACCACCGAAAAAGAATGAAAGATTTGATTGTTAATGTTCAACTTGCCATTATACTCCTATTTCTACATTTTGTCAATAGTATAATCTGGTTATTTGCTTTATTTAAAGCATTGAAATATAAATATCACTATCTAAGCCATTTTTAAGGTATCAAAAAACCCCTTAACAGGGGCTTTCATGCTATGCTGGTTCTTCTAACGAATCACTTTGTCCACTATACCGTATTTCACGGCTTCCTCAGCAGACATATAGTAATCTCGCTCTGTATCCTGCTCTATTTTAGCCACTTTTTGACCAGTGTGTTTGACAAGAATTTTATTCAAACGATCACGAGTTTTCAGAATATGCTTGGCATGAATATCAATATCCGTAGCCTGACCCTGAACTCCTCCAAGTACCTGATGAATCATCACTTCGGCATTTGGCAAAATCATTCGCTTCCCTTTGGTTCCGGCCGAAAGAAGGACTGAAGCCGCTGAGGCTGCCATCCCAATACAGATAGTCTGCACCGGTGATTTGACATACTGCATGGTGTCATAGATAGCCAGTGCTGATGTCACCTGACCCCCGGGTGAATTGATATACATCTTGATATCTTCTTTTTGGTTTTCTGATTCCAAGAAAAGCAACTGGGCGATCACCGCGTTAGCAACATCGTCATCTATGGGTGAACCAATAAATACGATACGATCTTTGAGGAGACGTGAGTAGATATCATAAGCTCGCTCTCCCTGAGGAGACTTCTCAACTACCATGGGAATCAAAGTGCTCATACTCGTAAACGTTATGATTTAGTTACTTCAACTTCTCGAGAAATTCAAGGGTTTTACGATTTTGGAGTTGCTCACGTACAGCCGTATAGAGACGCGGAAGATCTATTTTCTTTTCTGCATCTTCAACATTCTTATAATACTGCATCGTCTTATTGATCTCCTCCTCAATCTCTTCGTTCTCAACGACAATCTCTTCATCCTTCGCCACGGCCTGTAAAACAAGCTCTGCAGCAATGCGCTTCTTAGCTTGTGGACTCCATTCTTTGCGAACGTCATCTTCGGTCTTGCCCATACGAGTGAGATACTCTGTAAAATCCATGCCCATCATTTCTGCCTGAGAGGCAAATTCTCGAAGCATTCGACTTTCTTCTTCGTGGACCAACACCTCAGGATACTCAAGAGTCGTACTCGCTACTAAGGCATCGAGGATTTGGACTCGACGATCTTCGAGAGCCTTCGCTTTTTGTTCCTCCTCAATACCTATCCGAATATTTTTCTTCAGTTCATCTAGAGTTTCAAACTTCCCTAGAGTTTTTACAAATTCATCAGTCAATTCAGGTACTTGTTTTTCTTGAACAGCGCGCAAAGTAACCGTGAACTCAGCCGGCTTACCGGCTAAGTGTTTTGCATGATACTCAGTTGGAAAAACAAGACTAAACGTTTTAGTTTCTCCAGCTTCCATACCAAGTACTTCTTCCTCAAAGCCAGGAATAAAAGTGTTACTTCCCAAAACAAGCGGATGATTATCACTCTTACCACCCTCAATAACCACTCCATCTTGCTTGACTTCGAAGTCAACGAGTGCAGTATCGCCTTCCTTAGCAGCACGCGCCACCGTGACTAATGGTGCCCTCATCTCAGTCAAACGCTTAAGTTCAGCTTCCACTTCAGCATCATCAACGCCAAGTTTCTGCTTATCAGCTTCTTGATTGATTTTCTTGATTGTCTTTCGCCATTCCCCCAAAACCACCGTTGGCATCACATCGGTCTCTACCACATAGACCAAAGGTTCACCTTCTTTAAACTGTTCCAATTTTACGGCTGGATGACCGATAGCTTCGATATTTTCTTGGTTCAAAACCTTTGGGTATGAATGACTCACCGCGTGCTCTGCTGCTTCAGCTAACACAGCTTCGCGACCAAAACGCTGTTCTACGACAGCTTTTGGTACTTTACCTTTACGAAAACCTGGTAACTTCACATTCTTAGCCATCTCAGTAGATGCGTGCTCAATCTCTTTCTGCCAATCTTCCCATGGCAGAGTAATAGTAAGCTCTATTCGAGAGGCGGGGAGTTGTTTCTTAGTAATCTGCATAATTTCTAATACGTTACAGTCTGATTATTGCTGTGGGAATTTTTCGTTATAGAGAGAGCGTGAACGCACAATAGCTTCATGAGCCTGTTCTTTCTCATGGAAACCTTTTACCTCGACTACCTTATTGTCGATAGTTTTGTAAGTTTCAAAGAAGTGACGCATCTCCTTTAAGGTATAGGGGTTAACATCTTTGAGAGTGAGTACTGCATCAAAACGAGGGTCGCTCGCTGGCACGGCGATCATCTTGTCATCACTGTCACCACCATCAATCATAGTCATGATACCGACTGGACGAGCCTCAACCAAGATGCCGGGAGCCAATGGATACGTAGTAAGAAGAACCACATCAAGGGCGTCTCCATCATCCCACAATGTTTGTGGAACAAAACCATAATCAAAAGGATAGTCCTGTGAAGTTTTCATCGCTCGATCAAGTTTGATCAGACCAGTTTCCTTGTCTATCTCATACTTGTTTTTGGTGCCTTTTGGACACTCAATGATCACATTTACGGTTTCTGGTATATTGTCACCTGCTGAAATATCGTGCCACAAGTTCATATTTTTGTTATTTAAGAATGAATAAAAATACCGAAAAGAAATTATGCTTCTGTTTCTTCTGAAGCTACTTCTTCTGCAACCATTTCCGTTTCTAGAACAGCTTCATCAGCCACCCCTTCCTCAATAGACTCAGCTGATTCTTCGACAACTGGCTCGTCACTAGTTACATCAAGTTTCCAGCCAGTGAGCTTAGCAGCCAGACGAACGTTTTGGCCGCGCTTACCAATAGCCAGAGAAAGCTGGTCATGAGGTACAGTCACTACCGCACGCATCTCATCTTCGAAAAGTTCCACTTTAAGTACCTTGGCTGGTGATAGGGCAGCACTGATAAATTTGATAGCATCTTCGTTCCATTCGATAATGTCAATTTTTTCGCCACCCAGTTCATCGATAATAGCCTGAACACGGGTTCCCTTTTGACCAACACAAGATCCAATCGGATCAACACCTTCTTCAGAGGTAGCCACCGCAATCTTGGTACGACTACCAGCTTCACGAGAAATAGCTTTGATCTGGACAGTTCCTGTGAAAATCTCAGGTACCTCAAGGGTGAAGAGATGCTCTACCATTTGTGGGTGAGTACGAGACAGGAGAAGGCCAGGACCTTTGGTATCAGATTCTACACGAACAAGAAATACTTTGAGATGCTGTCCGACACGATAGTTCTCACCTTCTATTTGCTCTGATGGAAAAAGAATTCCCACTGATTTACCAAGATCAACAAACACATTACGACCCTCAACACGCTGTACGATTCCATTGACCACTTGACCTTCTTTTTCTTTGTATTCTTCGAACATGGTCTCCCGTTCAGCTTCTCGAATACGCTGAATGATAACTTGTTTAGCAGTCTGTGCAGCTACGCGCCCGAAAGTGTCTTGACTCTCAAGCTCCATATCAATAGTCTCGCCTACCTTAACCCCCTTCTTCAACTTTTTGGCATCAGCCAAAGTGATGTCACGCTCACGATTAAAACGCGGGAGTTTTCCTTCTTCTACTTCATAGTCTTCACGAACACCATCTCCTTGAGCCTCTTCTCCCTCTTCCACTTCTTCAACAAATTCACGAGTAGTCTCATCAACCACTTCTTTGACCAAGAAAAAAGAAGCGCTCTTTGCTACTTCATCAAAATGAGCACGAATCACCTGACCCTTCTTACCGTAGTCTTTCTTGTAAGCAGCTGCTAGCGCAGCCTCGACTACTTCAAGTACACGTTCTTTGGAAAGACCTTTCTCATCAGCAATTTGCATGACAGCACTTCCGAATTCGCCAAGGCGTCCCGAGAGACTTCCTTGTTCTTCGTTATTTTCTTCTGCCTGTATTTTCTTTTTCGGCATAGTATTTGAGTAATAAAAATTAAGATTTCTTAAAAAACTGGGTTTTCGTAAAAGAAAAGGCTCGCTTCCGCGAACCATACTCCGATATTCCAGTAACATAGCCATCATAGCGCTTTTTAGGGCTTTCGTCAATAGCTCTATAAAAAGAAAAAGGGCGGGTTATCCGAAGATAAACCCGCCCCTCTGAGCATTTTCGAGATGTTACTCGAAGGTCATATTGAGTCGCTGAGGCTGAATGTGCATGGCACGAACTGCAGCCGTCAGATTGAACGAAAGCTCGACACAGCCCGAGTCATTGACTCGTACCGATGCCTCGGATGGCCCCTTGAACTTCGCTGTTTCCACCGGAGTCCCGTTGATGACGACCACTCCCGAAAGAGTGTAGTCACCTTCGTTGAGGCGTATCTGCTGGTATGGGATAGTGACATCCCTTTCTCCGGGACGAATCCCGCAGACCAACTGGGCATCAAAAGAGGTGACATCCACCACTTTGGTGGTCGTGCGACCGCCGATGGTGTCGTACAGGACATTTTCAGCCTGGCCGATAACACGATGATCTTCACGCTCCTTTTGGAGAGCGCTCAGTTCTTCGTATTCAGCGAAGCTCAACTTCTCACCTTGCTCGGCACGTGCTAGCAGTTCTTCTGCTCTGGCGTTTTTGACTTCATCAGCACGAACCATGAGCGCCCGTTCAATCCGGGACGTAGTCAGGTCTTGCGGATGAAAATACATCCACGTGTAGTAGGTAACCCCCACACCTGAAACAGCAAGGACAAGCCAGATGGCTTTGAAGTAGAGCTTTGCTGGAGCCTTAGCCAAGTAGCTGATGATCGCAATCAGGCCAAGAATGACCAGAACTGCGATGACGCCGTCAGTGTGCTCAATGCGTGTGATTCCGATGACGACCAAAGCCGTCCCCAGAAACAACATCGCGTGAGCCACCTTTTTGGTGTAGGCCTCAAGCGTACTGCCCACTGTGTACCTTCTGGAAATCGTGGCGAAGCCAAGAACGCCCCAAAGCACTGGTGGACTGTACGCCGCAAGACCGCCGAAAATGCCGACAAACAGCGCAATGAAGAAACACCAACCCGGATGACCGAGCTTATTGACAGTCACCCCCAAATAGAGGATGGCCAAGAAGCCAAACACGCTTCCGAGGAAGAGAGTAGTATAGAATGGCTTCAGCCAATCATAGAACCCCTCAGCTTCTACCAAAGCTCGCGTTCTCAATCTTTGACGAATACCTGCATACATATCTAATCTCCTGTATCTTTAGCCGAAAGTGTTGTATCCGAGTAGGGCGAGAAAGCTCAAAATGAGCGTCAGTGGTATCCAGAAAGCATAGCTTTTACTGGTTGCCACTTTATGAGCGATGTGCTCATTTCTCATCTCAAGCGTTCTGTCCAGAAGCTCTTCGATCAATCGTACCTTTGTCGTTTCTGTTACACGCCTAGTAAGAATATCTCCGAGCGCGTTTGAATCAACAAAGAAACTCGTAACCATGAGCAGCCCCCGCACTCCCTGCTTGCGCAGGAACTGAGGAGTCTGGGTAATCAACTTTGAAACCCAGTCAAAGAAGGGCTTGTCATCAAGTGCGGTCGCCAGTAGATACTCAGCCGCCAAAGCTACTGCTTCATCAGAATCAGCAACGATGTCCTTGCCTGAGAAATCTTTTCCGGGCTCACTCACCATATCAGCGATATTCTGCAGATAGATGATCCGCGGATCACTTGGCGTATTCTTGGCATCCACGGCGCCATGGTGAGCTGCAGGCTTACGCCCCCAGCCGCTACCAGCGGTACCATGTCCAGTCGTCTTGCGGTGAGGCAGAATGACTGGACCATGTGGATCATGCTTGAGACCTTCCACGACAATCGTCGCTACTATCATCTCCCAACGTTTCCGCTGAGCACCTGATAACAAAAGTCTCACGCGAGTAATACGTTTGCGATCTTCGAGACTGAGACGGTTGAGAGCATTGTTGAATTCTGCCTCTTCCTTGTACCCTATCCCGAAAAGATTGGGCACATCCTCTTTCATGACTTTCTGGAAGGCTTCTTGTCCTCCATTGGTCCACGCCCCTTGCAGGGTCTTGATGATGTTATTAACTACGCCTTCGGCCAAACCGTCAGCTGCACCTCTCATAAAGAGGCCTGAGAGAATACTTGGCATTATTCGTTCCTTTCGATTGTTTCAGTTATTAAAGAGCCCGTCGCGACAAAGCGCGGTCACGGTCTGTCCACGACGGGCAGAAAATCACCGTAACCTACTATTATACTCCTATTATTTGATTTTGTCAATAGTAAAAACATCTGAAGATCCCTATTTAAAGCAAAAAATCCCTAAATAATTATAAAAAATAGGGGGTGGAACTCAAAAAAGTCCCACCCCCCTACCAGGTTCACACGCTCAGTCTAGTCGTGATGTTTATCACGCAGATGAGCCAACAAACGTGCGCAGCCCGCTACTAAAATACCATCAGGCGACTGCGCAATAAGCTCATACCAGGGCATGAAGGTGATTTCCGCTTCTTTTTGATGAGATGAAACACCAGCCTTGAAATGTGCTCGGAGATACCGATGTTTGTCCAGCTCAATAGATTCCAGGGGAATCTCCAGTCCGCTATAACGCACCCCTTCTCCCTTACTGGAATCAGCAAGGAAAAAAAGACGGTCAACACAAACTGGCAAACCCTGAATCACCTTTGGCTTGAAGCTCGCGCCAAGACCAGCCTCCTCAGAGAGTTCTGCAGCCAAAGCTTCGTCCCTTGAGAGTTTGAGCTCATTCATCCCGCCAATAGCGCAGAAATGTCTGCCGCCCATATTTGGACGTTCTTCGCGGATTGCTCCGATCCAGAGAACTTCGCCCGGATCCCAGAAATACAAGAGACACACTTCACCGCCGCCACTTGGCTGAGCAATGATAGGTCCTTGAAAATCTTCCGAACCCTTATTGCGATAACCGAGTGCGAAGACCGTATCGCGGGTCGGATTGTAGAGAATAGCCTGAGATATTTCTGTCCAATTACCCGACGTACCGACTTTCAGCCGCCATTCACGTTGAGTGTTGGAAATATCATCGGGCTTGCCTAAGAAACCCAAAACCTTTTTCAAGGCTGGTCCTATTTTGACATCCAAAGACATCATCTTACTCCTTCTCTCTAAATTGGAAAGGTGCCCGTCGTAGAAAAACCTACGAGGATTACGGTCTATCCACGACGGGCAGAAAATCACCGTAACGCTCTATTTTAGCATAAAAAAGCAAAAAAGTCAATGGCTGGCACTGACTTCTCCTCTTTCAGCAATTTGCTTTATCTAAAGCCTTATCTATTGGAAAAAGTCTGCTATCTGTCTCACAATGACTAAGGCTGAAAATGCTACAATAATACCAATAATAGCGTACTTCACAATATCCTTACCGGTATTAGCCCGCTTCTCATCACCAGCAGAAAGGAAATACATGATGGCTCCAATCAGAAGCATGATGATAGCTAAGACGCCGATAATAGCTAGAAGAAAATTAAGCACATTGGTAGCTATCTCAGTTAAGGTCAAAGCGCTACTCGCCTGACTTGGTAGATTATTCCAACCCAATACACCTGCCAGTTCCTTGAGGAAGGATGGCGCTACCATGACAATAGCCAATCCGATAAGGGCGGCTGTGATCGCCGCTTTAGCAGCTCCGACACGCTTATCATTCCCCGCCGAGGTAATGTAAAGAAGAGCGCCAATGACCAGAAATACTAAGGCTAGTAAAACAACGATATTGCGCATGAAACCGAGAACGCTGTCGAGAAATGTTTCCACCGTGGTGTACTGTGTCGGTGAATTAAAAGTAATAAGAATAGGTGCTCCAGCTGTAGGAGAAGTTACTCCACCACCGCCAGCAGGCCCACCAGGAGAAGATGGTATACAACACTGTCCGGAGCTACAGGTACCGTTCTGAGTGCTGCCACTTGGACAAGTTGGATTACAGGTACCTCCTGCATTTGCGCAAGCCGCATCACTAGTTGGAGGTGTCCCACTCGGAGCTGGTGGAGTAGTGGCTGGAGACGTGGATACACAACAAACGCTATTATTCCAACTAAAAGCTATTCTTTCATTAGTACCACAACTTGTCGCTCGTTGCGCCTTCAATTGAGCTACTCTACCATTAGTCCCATTAGGATTAGTACAAACAACCGTATAAGAGAGGCAACAAGACCCATTACCAGCACCAAAACAGCCCGAACCCACCTCTTGTTCATCACTATTGCAATTATTAAAAATGCCTGTTCTACAGGTTCCCTGCGCCGCCTTACACTGCTGTGCAGTCATAGGGATAATAGCCGAGTAACTAGAGCTCGGAAAAGCAATAACTCCCGTAATAACAAACGCCAAAGTGATGAAAAAATGTTTCTTCATATTAAAAAGTGTTGCTTTGGGCAGTAAGAAGTGTTTCAATAGCCTGCAAGATAACTAAACCACTAAGAGCGACAATAACACCAATAATAGCATTGAGCATATTTCTCTTACCCGTCTCTGCGAGCTTAGCATCCCCTACGGAAGCCAAATACTGCATACCTGAAATCACAAAAGCGATAATAGCGAGCATCCCAACAATAGCTAACAACCAAAACATAAACGTCATAAGGATGTTCCCTAATGGCGCGCTAGAAAGGCCAGTATTAGTCGGGAAGCAAACTCCCGCTTCTATGGTTCCATTACATGGAGTTCCTGAAGTACTCGTACTTGATCCTCCTCCATTTTGTGTGGAAGTGGCTGCTTGGGCTTGGGCTTCTTGAACAGCCTGGGCTTGTATTTGCGGAGTAATAATATTATTCAGATTACCCGTTGGAGTCTGTGCCTTTAAAGGCAGTGCCGTGACTATAAAAAAGATTCCTACGAAAAGAAACTGTAAATATTTTTTCATATTACTTTTAGTTTTTGCTAACCCAATTATACCACAAAAAAACAGCCTCTTCTTGATAAGAGACTGTTTTCATTGAAGACTAAAATTAGAAGTTCGGTTGCCCTGAACCATCTAAGAATGTATCAACTGCCTGGATAATTACGAAACCAATAAGGGCTACAATAATACCCGTAATAGCGGCTGTCATAGCGCTCTTGGCGGTACCAACCTTCTTTTCATCTCCGGCTGCGGTGAGATACAGGATACCAGCGATGACAAAGGCAATGATTCCGATGAAACCAAGAACAGCCAGAAGCCAGTTCATAGCTGTTTGGATAATACCGATGATAGAACCCTGTGGAAGTTGTGAATTCTGAGCATTGGTTTGTCCGGCTTTCCACTGTGCGTTAGCGAGAGTCGGCATCAAAAGCAACACAAAAGCGAGCGCACTGTAGAAATAGTTTTTAACTAATGTCATATTTCTCTCACCTCCTTTCTTTTATTGAGCGTATAGCTCGTTTTTATTTTTTCTCTTCTGTTTTTTTTCTTTTCAGGGTGCAAAGAATGAACTCAACTGACTGACAATAACAAGCGCTCCGAGTGCTACCACTATACCAATAATGGAAAACTGGAAAGCCTTTTTAGCAAGATCTACTTGCTTCGTATTGCCTAGAGCTGTAAGGTACAAAATCCCCGCAACCACTAGTGCAATTATAGCAAGCACCCCCACGATTGACAACAGAAACTGTAAAATATTTTCTAAGATGGTCGTGATGGGAGTGGCATTGGTAATACTTCCCGCATAAACTGTACTAATAAATAGAGCCTTCATTTAATTTATTATTCTTCATTAGAAACTCTGTCATCTACTACATTTGAAAGATCTATCCTGTCAGGACAAAATGAGAGTCCCAGATTCTGACCAGCCAACCTTCGATTAACTGAACTATTCACTGTTACATCGACGTTGAGCTTACAAGCATCTTCATCAGTTATATTTAATTTATTTATCAGAGCTTGACTTGCTTTTACTCTCGTTTCGAGCAAGGGATACTCGTATAGATTAATCAGAAAACGTTGCTCTGTTTTTGAATAGTCTATTGTGTATTCAGGAACAAATGACGGTGCGTCTGAGTATGGATATTTATCTATTTGGTAAATATTTTCACTTATACTCGGCGCTTGCAATAAAGCCGCATCTATTTTTTCCTGAACTGCTGGTGTTATGGAAAGCTCTGTTTTTTCCATGGGTAAACCAGTGAAAGTCGCACCCCCTTCAGTAACTCCCGCCTGATCATTTTTTGATACGTCTGCTTCCTTCTCAGTGTTACTTAAAAAAATTACTGCCAACACCCCTAATGTTAACAATGCGACCGCTGAAATAATAATGACTTTTTTCATAGGATTTTACTTACAAAAATTGGATGTTGTCCCTCCTAAATTACAGGTATTAGCACTACAAGCCCAATCTTGCATATCACCCCCCTTGTTACTACTCGATATTTGACAAGCAATTTTTGTATTTACTGCAGGATCGAAAAGTTTCTGCATGCAAGAGTTAAAAGTGACCTGATTGTTGATTTGACAATTCCAACGAAGACAGATGTTGCGGCTATTCCTTTGAGCACAATTGCCTTTCGATCCAAGATTTGCACAGCTTGAACTAATTTTTGATCCATGGTCAAAGACATTTATCTGAAAAAGTCCCCCTGAGAAGGCAGACCCATTGGCGCATCGATCTGTACCACTGACAGCGCTGACATTTCCTCCACCACTTTCCTTATTGCAGAGTTGAGAGAAACGGTCGTTACCGAACGCTGTACAACTGGCCCCAAGACTAGTAGGGCTACAGGCATTGGTCCCAGTCAAAGCCTTACAAGTCCCCCCACTAGGAGGGGTGCCGCCAGGAGTACCAGCAGTACCAAAATTGGTTGAACTAGCTGAGCCGGCAGTCGAGTTTGGATCACAGGTAAACGAAAAAGTTCCATTCTGAAAATAACCGCTGAAATAGCCAGAAGATCCGCTAATACGAATAATAGTATTCACAATAAGCCACGCACAGAGGATGACGGTTATTCCGATAAGAGCCGCTTTGATACCTCCCTTAGCTGTACTGAGTATTTTCTCATTCCCCACAGAGACAATATAGAGGATACCCATGGCAAAAATGACTGCGATGCCGATCACTGTCATTACCTTAATAATCCAATCAATAATAATCTTAGCCATATAGAGCACGTGACACGCGGTACATGGAGCAGTTTCATTGAATTCTGTAACGGGATCATCGGCATTTAAGGCACAGACAACTAGTCCAGCTGCACGTGATACAGTGGGAACAGTAAAACCTGTAAAAATGGTACTAACAAGAAGTACTGAGAAAAGGATTTGTCTCATAGAAACATTTTGTTTTCTTTAGAATAGCATAAAATGAACTCCTTCTAAACAAAAACCCGCCTCTCCCGAGGCGGGAATTGATTTATCTTAGGTCTTATTTTTTTCTTCCAGCTTTAGTGCGGTCGGTTTCTCTCAAAAACTGTTTTCTGAGACGGACTGATTCTGGAGTCACTTCAAGATATTCATCTTCAGCCATAGTCTCCAAACCACGCTCAATAGTAATTTCCCAGGCTGGAATGATTTTGATAGCTTCATCAGTGCCAGAAGAACGCATGTTGGTAAGTTGTTTTCCTTTAACCGGATTGACTACCATATCACTTCCCTTGGTAACATTACCCACTACCATACCTTCATACACTTCAGCTCCCGGCCCCACGTAGAGGACGCCTCGATTTTGGAGGTTATCCAAAGCAAAAGCCAGCACCTTACCGGTGATCATAGAGATCATAGAGCCTGTATCACGTTTCTTGATCTCACCAGCATAAGGACGGAAACCAAGTACACGGGTATAGAGAGTCCCTTCGCCACGAGTATCAATAGTAAACTCTCCACGATAACCAAGGAGACCACGAGTAGGTACTTCGATCAACATACGGGTATAACCGCCACTGCCTTCACGCATATCTGTCATAATACCTTTGCGTTTACCCATTTTCTCAATCACGGTACCAGTAGACTCCTGAGGGCACTCGATGGTCACTTCTTCAAACGGTTCTACTTTGACTCCATCCACTTCTTTGATGATTACCTGGGGCTGAGAAACCTGTACTTCATAACCTTCACGACGCATGTTTTCAAGCAGAATAGCCACATGAAGCTCACCGCGACCAAAAACCTTGTAAGAAGCATCTCCAAATTCAATTTTCAGTCCAACGTTAACTTCAAGCTCTTTTTCGAGACGTTCACGAATTTGCTTATTGGTAACAAACTTACCTTCTCGTCCAGCAAATGGAGAATCATTGACGAAGAAATTAAGAGAAATAGTTGGCTCATCGATAGCAATCGCTGGAAGTAGCTCGGTATCTGGGTCAGCAGAGATAGTGTCCCCGATTTCAATAGTTGGCAATCCAGCAATCATGACAATGTCACCTGCCGTCACACTCGTTGCCTCGACACGCTCTTGACCATGGAAAGTGAAAAGCTTAACTACTCTGCCAGTCTCTTTTTTGCCATCAATATTCTGAATATGTACAGGATCATTAACCTTAAGTGTTCCCTGATAGACACGAGCAATAGCGAGACGGCCAACGAAATTATCGTATCCGAGGTTAAATGGTTGAGCAATAAGAGGTTTGTCTGTTTCTTGACGAGCGGCTGGGACATGACTGATTACGGTATCAAGCAATGGATCAAGATTTGTACCCTTATCATCTAGAGTCAAACTAGCTACTCCTTCACGAGCAATGGCGTACACTACTGGAAAATCAAGCTGCTCGTCATTAGCTCCCAAATCCAAGAAAAGCTCATAGACCATCTCAGCCACTTCGTCTGGTCGAGCAGCTGGCTTATCGATTTTGTTTAAGACCACAATTGGACGCAAACCAAGTTCAAGAGATTTTTTGAGTACAAAACGAGTCTGTGGCATTGGCCCTTCTTGAGCATCAACTACCAATACCACGCTATCAATAGAACGAAGAACTCGCTCTACTTCGGAACCAAAATCAGCGTGACCAGGGGTATCGACAATATTGATTTTCGTATCTTTATAATTCAATGAGGCATTTTTGGCATAGATAGTAATCCCCCGCTCACGTTCAAGCTGGTTGGAGTCCATAGATCCACCCTCACCTGTAACCATACCCGTTTGACGCATCAAAGCATCAGTAAGGGTTGTCTTACCATGATCAACATGAGCAATAATCGCAATATTTAGAATTTCCATTTGGTTACGGATTTAGAGAATGAAAAAAGGCGCTTAATACGCCCAAATAGGTACTTACTATTCTAACCTAAAATCAGTTTCTCGTCAAATGACTAGAGTCACCAAATATCCCTTCTCTACTGAGAAAGTACTCTTAGTCTATTCGTAGCGATATTGAGAGCATCTTGTACTGTCCGTTCACCGCGAACAACGCTCTCTATCATCTCAGCGAGGATAGTTTCAGCTTTATCAACATCAGCATGTTGCCACTGTTTTGCGAGCAGGTTACCACTCGCAAAAGGTCCCAAAACTACATCCTGCTGTTGATTAGAAATCAAGTCTCTTCTGGCAGCTGGTTTTCGAGTTTTTTCGAGGTATTTGGCAGCCGGATCAAATGTCTGTGGAAAATCCTTAGTAGTACCTGTGATACCGTTCTCTAGCGTAAAAGTTTTGTTTACCTGTGGATAGGTCATGTAGCGAAGTAATTGCCAAGACTCATGACGACGCAAAGCGGTGTACTTGTCTTGTGTCATCGTGTCTTTCTTCGGATCTTGAGATACATACTCCTTGTTTCTCGTCACAGCATAACCCCAATAGTTAGCCATATTACTCTGCTTACCTCCAATGAACTGAGGCAATGGAGCAATACCAAAATTTAGCTTGGCATTTTTTTGTTTGATAGTTGGATACTGCCATGAGTAGTTAATCATCATAGCAAGGTTTCCTTCATAGAAAGCATCTATGGAGTAGTGCTGACTTGTATTCCAGGTGTAGCGCGGGGAACCAATATTTGAAAACTGAGTATAAAACTCGAGAGCTTTACGGCTCTTTTCGTCTGTAATACTAACCCGACTTGGATCACCAGGCTCTACCCCGAGCTGAAACATCATGGCCGAAAGAATATCAGTTGAACGATTGATGTTGTTCGCTGTACCCAAGGCGACTCCTGACTGCTCAAACACTCCTACTCCATTAAGCTTAGTCAAAAGCGCACTGTCAGCAGACAGCTCTTCCCAGGTTGTTGGCGGTTGAGCGATACCAGCAGCATTAAAGAGATCTTTATTGTAGTAAAGAGCAAGAGAATCTGCTGATAACGGAGCTCCATAAATTTTATTATCATCTCCCATAAAATCCTCGGCAACCACATCAACAAAGGCTTCTCGATAGGTTTTCTCAGTGTACTTAGCTGGTGCTGGCTCTATCTTATCTTGGAAGGTGTCTACCCAAGCATTACGAAGCATGAAAATATCTGGCCCCTTATTAGCTGCTAGAGCCTGTAAAAGCTCTTCTTCATAATTCTCAGGCTGGAGTTTACGATAAGTGATCTTGCCTACATATGGATTCATTTCTTGATAGGCAGAAAAAATTTCTTGATAGGCATCTGAGTCATCAAACACACCCCAAACTTCGAGATCAATCTTATAGACCTCAGGAGCTGAACCCTTAAAGCCGCACCCTCCTAACAAAACAAGGATACTTAAACCAAAAATGATTCTGAGTGTGTGTTTCAAGATATCCATAGTTATTTTTTAGCTAGGAAAGCGTAGTGAAATGCTCCAACGGGCAACTCTTCTACTATCGTAAAACCGGTCTCTTCCAAGAGCTTCTTTAGTTCTTTGGGAGCAATCCGAAGTTCTGCTCCAGGACCAACAGTAGCTGCCTCTGGTTTCCATTCCATTATAAAAGCGTGCCCCAAAGGTCGTAGTATATGAAGGGCTTCTTCAAGGATTACCTTCTTGTTATTATTTTGAAAAAGCATATCTTTGATCACCACCCAATCGGTACTCTCAGCTAATAGCTGCGAGCCTCGCTCTTTCTCAAGGTTAGCTCTCCTCGTTTCAAGGTTCTGTAACCCAAGTGTCTTAGCGCGACTCGCCACTGCCTCTAGAGCACTCGGTAAAATATCAAGGGCTATCACCTGACCCTCAGCACCTACTCTCTTAGCAAATTCTAGAGAGAAAAAGCCTGAGCCACAACCAAAATCAACTGCTTTTTGGCCAAACTGAATCGGAAGACCGGCCAGCGCCTGTGCCGGATCAACAAACGTCATCGAAGAAGTTTTATTCATAGACTCTTTCTGTATTCGTACTCACAGTATACAACGATTATGCCTTAAACAGAAGACGTAATCTTGTTTCAAAAAGTAAAAACCGCCATACTATGGATAGTTAATCTTTCCTTCAATTTCCGTCTTATGAAAAAATCTCTTATCACCAACCTAACAGGCACCCCTTTTCAGAAGTTAGTCTGGACGGAACTGACTAAAATTCCCAAAGGAAAGGTCATCACCTACCAAGAATTAGCCAAGCGCATCGGCAAGCCAGGGGCGTATCGAGCCGTCGCCAATGCTGTAGGGAAAAATCCTCTTGCTCCAACTATTCCGTGTCATCGTGTCATTCGTGCAGATGGCAGTCTTGGCGGCTATTCGGCCAAAGGTGGTATCAAGGCTAAAAGAAAACTCCTTCTCGCTGAAGGAGTAACTCTTAAAAACTAACGATTCCAAAAGAAACGCACTGAAGGAGCTTGATAATTGATAAGTCTGGGATGAAAGTGCATCTTAAACTGACTGTACCCTTTCCATGAGGGTGGATCTCCAGGCATCCATACAATACCAAGATCTATGAACCGTATTTTTTTCTTCAAAGTCTCCTGAAACCAAAATTCTATTAAACCGAGAGAGGCTTGAGTTTTTTTGGCGGCCGGCATAATAAAAGCTACCGGATGAAATGTCCGATTCGTCTCAAAATCATCAACAGCCATGAGCCCTGCTACTATTTCACTAGTCACCTTCTTCTGAACCACCAAAAATGAAACATCCTCACCATAAACATCGCTATAACGATGAATGGAATTGATAAAAAGAACCTTTAACCGAGCCTTAAGAGTGCTCTGTTGGTAAGCTGCTATAAATGTTTCCCTATCAACCTTCCTGATGACAAACTCCTTCTGTAAAAGCCATTTCTTACGATAGCGCCTGGCATGCTGCGACCAATCTTGCCAATATTCTTCTCGACAAGTAGCTGTATCAATAAGGGCTGTGGTACTCTTGCGGAAAAATCTAGGGAGCTGTATCCAGCCTCGTCCTCTCTTGCTGGCATGGATACGCTGCCAAACTTGAATACCAAATCCCCGTTCGCTACTTTTCTTAGGCTCCTCTTCACAGGTAAAATATTCTCCCCACATGAAGCCAAGGTCACATCGGACCCCAAGACAGGGTAATTCACCAATAATACGATTGTTTAGACCACTAAACGAACTCTTGAGAAATTTCTCAGAACTCGCCGGATTAATAAATCCTCGAGGCAACTCTTTGAGAAAAATGGCTTTTTGATAACGAATCTCCATGGGATATCTCCATTTATTATATTTGTCTTAATTCTAGTATAGCGCCTTTACCTGGTATACATGAAACTCTTCTCAAGAAGGCGACGGAGAGAATTGAGGCTTTACAGAAGGCAATTTCCGTGATACAGTTCCATACACAAGTAGCTACAGTGTCATATGTCTCTTGGCCATTTTTTTTCTTCATTTTCATATCTTCAGATAGGCTTTTTTGCCCTTTTTTGCCTCCTACAAGTGTTTTTTCTTGTTGGCATCATCTATCTTATCTGGAAACAGCGTAAACAAGAGAAAAAGCTTCATGTTTTCTTTGGAAACAAAGAAGCTCGTGATCTAGAGAGTATTCTTACTGAACAGCTAGAGGAAATACGGGTGCTTGATCAAGAAATACAAGAACTCTTCGAGGTTCTTAACAAATTACGAGATCTCAGCCTGAAAACCATTCACAAAGTTGCCGTTGAACGCTTCAATCCCTTCAAAGAGGTTGGTGGCAATCAAAGTTTCTGCGTAGCACTCTTAAACGGTCAGAATACTGGCGTGATTCTTTCTTCGCTCCACACCAGAGAGGGAACGCGTGTCTATGCCAAACCTGTTGTCGATGGACACGCTAAAGAATTTCCTTTTACCGATGAAGAAAAAGAAACTGTCATCAAAGCTATACACGCCCAAAAAATAATCACTGTCTAAATAACAATTTACCCGTCTCATGGAAACTCCATCTCAAAACGTTACTCTTCCTTCTTCTGTCACGGTCAAGAAACTCAGTGAGTACTTAAACGTGCCCGTTACTGCTCTTATCACGGAGTTAATGAAAAATGGTATTCTTGCCACTATCAATGAAGAAATCGATTTTGAGACAGCAAGCGTCATTGCTTCCGACCTTGGTTTCGAAACCACTTTAGCAGAAGAAGAAAGTGCTGAGGGCGTTATTACGCTTGAATCTCTCAATAAGATTCTCTCTGAAGAAAAAACTTCTGGGAAAAATCTAAGCCCCCGAGCACCCGTTGTGACTATTCTGGGTCATGTTGACCATGGTAAAACTACCCTTCTTGATACCATCCGCAAAGCGAGTGTTGCTAGTGGTGAGGCTGGCGGTATCACGCAACATATCAGTGCCTATCAGGTAAAAAAACAGAAGCAACTGATCACCTTTGTCGATACTCCTGGTCACGAAGCCTTTGCTGCTATGCGTAAACGTGGTCTTTCTATTGCTGATATTGCCATCCTCGTAGTAGCCGCTGATGACGGTGTACGCCCCCAGACCAAGGAGGTTATTACCTATCTTAAAGAACGTAAACTCCCGGTTATTGTTGCTATCAATAAAATCGATAAACCGGAGGCTAAGCCCGAGAGAGTCAAGCAAGAACTGGCTGAACACGGCATCTTATTTGAAGATTGGGGTGGAGACACTATGTCTATCGAAATTAGTGCCAAAAATAATATCAACATCGATAAACTCCTCGAAAGTATCTTGCTCGTTGCCGAGGTAGAAGATTTTCGAGCTGATCACAAACGCGATGGTCTCGCTGTGGTTCTTGAATCACATTTGGATCCGCAAAAGGGTGCTGTAGCTACGGTATTGGTTCGTACTGGATCGCTTAAGGTAGGTCAAGATATTGTTGCCGGCAAAACCTTTGGTCGTATTCGTCGCATTGAAGATTTTGCTGGTCGCAACCTTGAAGTGGCTATCCCTTCAGTTCCAGCTACTATCTATGGCTTTAATGATACTCCTCAGGTCAATGATATTGCTCATGTCGTAAGTAACAAGGGTCAGGCAAGATCCTACTCTAAAGAAGCTCTGAGTAAAGATGGACCTCGCATGATTGCTACTGGTGAAGAAGAGGAAGAGACGAAGAAGTTATATCTCGTAATTAAAGCAGACGTGCAGGGATCGCTAGAGGCTATTCTACAAATTCTTGATTCTATTCATTCTGATGAAGTAAGCCTCCAGATAATCGCTAGCGCTGTTGGAAGTATCACTGAATCCGATATTAAAATTGCTGAGACAGCTGGTGCTCTCGTGGTCGGTTTCAATAGTGAACCTACCTCTGTAGCGAAACGTTTAGCTGAAAAAAGTAATATCGAAATTGTCACCTACAATATTATCTACAAACTGGTTGAGTCTCTCAAGGAAAGAATGGCTGATCTTTTACCACCAGAAATTATTCGTACTGATAGCGGTAGCCTCTCTGTACTAGCTGTCTTCAAGACTGGTAAACGCGATATGATCCTCGGTGGCCGTGTGAGTGAGGGTAAGTTACTGCGTGGATCACTTATTGAGGTTGTCCGTGATGGAGAAATCCTCGGCACTGGTAAAATGACTAATCTACAGCAAAATAAGCAAAATGCTGATGAAGTTGGCCAAGGCAATGAATGTGGGGTTGTTTTTGAAGGCAACATCAAAATAGCTGTGGGTGACACCCTGGTGTGTTATAAAGAAGAAGAAAGAAAGCGCACTCTTTAGTAGCTTCGTGTCTCATGGATATACGCATTCCGCTCCCTATTTTGGAGCTACTTACCACTCTTGAAAAAAGTAACTTCCAAGCCTTTATTGTCGGAGGCTGTGTTCGCGACGTTCTACTTGGTCGTGATCCACGTGACTGGGATATTACTACCAACGCCCGGCCAGAGGAAATTATCGCTCTTTTTCCTGATAGTTTTTATGAAAATCTTTTTGGAACAGTGAGTGTCAAAGTAGACCCCTTTCTCACAACTGGAGATCCTGAACGTGAGCACGACATTATCGAAATCACTACCTACCGTAGCGAAAGCGGCTACGCCGACGGACGCCACCCAAATGAGATCACTTTCGAAGATACCCTTGAAGCTGACCTCTCGCGACGAGATTTCACAATCAATGCCCTCGCCTATGGCCGCATAGAAGGTACCTGGCAGCTAGTAGACCCTTTTAACGGAAAAGAGGACTTACAGCATAAGGTCCTGAAAACTGTTGGTCAGCCCGACGAGCGTTTTGGAGAGGACGCTCTTCGTCTTATGCGCTGTATTCGTCTCCTAACTGAATTACGCACTCCTCCAAAGCCAAGCGCTGATGACTTTACACTAAGTGATTGGTCACTTCATCCTGAAACAGCACTGTCATTGAAAGAACTTAGCCCAAGTATTGCTAAGATTTCTACCGAAAGAGTGCGCGATGAGTTTTCCAAAATTATTCTTTCAGAAAATGCTGCGTATGGCATTCAGTTGCTAGAAGATTTCGGTCTTCTTACCCATATTATGCCCGAACTTCGTGAAGGTATCGGTGTTACCCAAAATCTACATCATATCTACACCGTGTGGGAGCACAATCAGAGAGCTCTCCACACCTGCCCTTCTCGAAAGCTGTCAGTACGTCTTGCCTGTCTTCTTCATGACGTCGGCAAGCCTCGTACCAAACGTGGTAATGGTTATCGTTCGACCTTTTATAACCACGATCACGTAGGAGCAAAAATGACTAAACAAATCCTCGAACGACTGAAATACCCTGGCTCAATTGTCAAAAAAGCCACCCTCTTAGTAGACCAACACCTTTTCTATTACAATGTTGATGAAGTGACTGAGGCTTCGGTGCGTCGCCTAATCAAACGCGTGGGTCTTGAGAACATGCCAGACTTGATGGATGTCCGTATCGGAGATCGCCTTGGTTCTGGTGTACCAAAAGCTAAACCGTATAAGCTACGCCATCTCGAATATATGATAGAAAAGGTTTCCCATGATCCTCTTTCAGTCAAAATGCTCGCCCTCAAAGGTACTGATTTGATAGCTGAGCTCGATCTACAGCCTGGCCCAACTATTGGAGCTCTCCTCGATGTGCTCTTAGCTGAAGTACTTGAAGATCCGAAGAAAAATAGTCGCGAACTTCTCTTGGCCCGTGCACAAGAACTCAAACATGAATCTCTGGAAGAATTACGTCTCCTCGCTAAAGAACGTATAGTCGATGAGAAAATGAAGGCCGACCAAGACATTAAGAAGAAATACTGGGTGGACTAAACATACACTATGAAACTCAAAATCAATCCTCTTACAGATAATCCTCTTACCCTAATGCGTCGGGCCGGTTATGCATTTCAACGAACTGAGGGTGGTGAGCAAAGTTTTACCAAAGAACTGGCCAGGGGTGGCTACCCTCGCTTTCATGTATATGTGAAAGTAGAAAAAACTACTGCCATTCTGAGTATCCATCTTGACCATAAGGGTCACACTTACGGAGAGACTACCCGACATCATGGAGAATATGAGTACACAGGAGCTCTCAAAGATGAAATAGATCGTCTGTTGACGCTCTGGGGAGATCATGCGAGCATGGTATAGCAACACAACTCCCAACAGCAACAAAAATCAGCCGGGATGGTGGCCCACCTTCGTTAGTAAAAACTAACTACGGACGGATAAAAACAGTAGACAGCTCTATGGGCAAGTGGCGGAATTGGTATACGCGCTAGTCTTAGGAACTAGTGTCCTTGTGAATTGAGGGTTCGAGTCCCTCCTTGCCCACATAAAAAACTCCCCTTAAGGGGAGTTTTATTTTTTCTTGAAAAACTATTCTTTCCTCAACGGTCGCTCCTGAGGTAAGGCTCCCATCAAGAAAGCTGTTGCAAAGAGAATCAATGCTCCTGAGAGCAGCACTCTAAAAGCGAAGATGAGTGAAGTCGGAACATAATTCACAATAGCGGCAAAGTATTTAGCGGGCCCATTGCCTTTAGCGATCGCTGCATCATCTACAATCTCTACCTGAATATTCTTTGAAAAAGTTATCTCAGGAGAATCAAGTGGTGAGATATTCCAAATATCGTAGAGAGCCCTCCTGAGCTGGTCGCTCTGAATTACTCTTGCCACAATCTGTAGATTCATCACATTACCGGCAATACCAGTAATATCAAAAGTGGTTTGGTTTGGGTTGGTTTCGCTGATCAGATTATTATCAATGTACCATTCTCGCTCAGCTAAGCTGGCCAGGAAACCTGGCACAAACTGAGCTTCGACACTCACGGTACTCGTTGGGTAAGCCTGCATCACGTTTTTACTATAATCATCACAAAGTCCATTAACACAACTGGTAGCCTTACTCGTAATATCTCGATATTGACCAAGAAACTTCGGCCAGATCAGATTTTGATCTAGAGAAACAATATCAATAGTTGGCTCAACCACTCGGAAAGAGCGTGCCAGATTAACGGTTTTCCCGGAAACTGTGTCATTCGCGGTTAGGTTCACCGTATATGTATCTCCTGGATTACCAGTGACTGGGAAAAAATTGATCTCATTTTGTTCACTATCCAGACAATCTGGCGAGACACGCGCCTTTGAACAGACAAGAGGATCGCCATTGATACTCCACTGGAAATTAGAAAGGCCCTGACCATCTACCATCAACCCGATAATTTCATTTTTGATTACCCTACATAGATTACGATCCAGAGTATCTCCGTTACAGATTATCCCGCCCTGATTAGCTGTTACTAGCATACTTTCACCCACTAAGGTTGGAGTAACCTGAGTCGCTACTATTTTCCTACCCGTAGAAATAAACTTCACAATTACATCACTACGACCCTTACGAGTAATACCGCTTGCAAAGTTTTCACTGACGCGAGCTGAAAAGCGTAGATAACCAATATCATTCAAGAGATAGCTCGACAAAGGCCTCCCTCCAATAGAGGCGTTTCTTGGAATATTCAAACTTAATTTAACCGTATCAAGAGCGTTACCCTTAGTAGCTCCCAATAACTCGAGGGCTTGCAAGTCCTTAGTTACATTAGCTGTTGGTCCAATAGCACTACTAAACTGAACATTGTTACTCATCTCAACGTTCCAATCAAAGAGAGAGCTTGCGATACTCTGTTTGCCATTACTGACTGCTGCTGTGACCAAAACACTGTCACCAGATCCATCACCACTTTCATCATTAAGCGGTTCATTCGGTGAAGCCGAAACACTTACTTCGAGATTGGTGGCCTGACCTCCCTGAGCTGGATCAATGAGGTTTCTTTCCAGACATTTGTTCAAATCAATATCCGCTGTCTCTATTTCTACAGAATAATTCTTGATACGAGCCATGTATGAACCTGTCCCATCCGCTACCGAGAGGGGGCAATCCTGTTTAGGAAAAGCCCACATAATCATCACTGATGAATTATCATGTTTGGTTGCTATCATAGAAGAACCTTCTACAGCCACTCCCACTTGATCTCCAGCAATATAGTTCCAAGTAAAAGATGTCTGGCCGAAACCAACCACATTAGCCTCATCTTTATTACCATTATCAGCAGTGTCGGGATCATTCGGGTCAGTTCTCCAGAAACGCTCTTCATTCTGACCAAAAACACCATCACCCGATGTCTGACCCTGAGCATTTGGAAACAAGTGTTTACAATAAGGATTTACCCCAGCTGAGGTACTCGTACTACAAGTAGTCAAAGCTGTACCACATGAGAGAGTGTTATCCGTAGCAGGCTCTGTTGCGCAACGTGGTGTTCCTACTGCACAGCTGGCTGCACCCGCGCTGTCACAAGTCGGTAAGCCAGAAATAGCACATTCATTGGTGTCTGATACTATAAAAGTGTCGCTATCTGGACTATTACCCCCAGTGCTTCCAGTAATCGTACTCGGCTCTACTCCCTCCTCTTCTATCATACAGACTGGCGTTTGTCCTGATGGGCAGCCAAAACTAGTATTTCCAGCGTCTGCCATTTCATAGTTGATGCCACTCTGATTGTCGTGATAGTAACAGTAGTTAGGACTATTCGTTTTATTATCGCCTCCATAGCGAGCCTTATAACCATCGTCATCACTATCGCTACCATAGTTAGTCTGACTACTATCATAGCCATTCTGCACAATTGTCTGTGCAGCTTCCGTCTTCCAGTCTTCTACTGTAATTCGATTATCATTATCTCGATCACACAACTGTTGTTTAGAAGCACTTGGTGAGTTATCAAGATCACAACCCTGACGCTTAATATACCAACTATAGTAGAGTGATTCTTCTTTATTACTGAAATAAACTGGGAAAGCCTTCGCTGTTATTTTTTCACCCGGCCTTGGGTCTGTTGGGGAGAAGAAGAGTGATACCTCTGGTGCTGGTTGTTTATTAGCCGCTACATTGAAAATCTCTCCTTGATCTTGGACATTTTCGAGATCAAGATGATAACGTTTTTCTAAATCAGTGGCTATCTTAGATGCTGATGGAATTTTAAGACCCCCAAACAAAGCAAAGGCTGGCGCTGTAGCTACAAAAAATAACTGTCCTGTAATTAAAATCAGGGCAAGAGTTTTCTTTTTGGATGAAAATGAAATCATAAACATTAACGAAGACTTAAGAAAAGAACGTCTGTCAAAAAAACAATCAAATAGCTCGTAAGGAAAGCATACCACAAAGAACCCGTTTTCTTAGCTACCACACCTGCCATAATTGTAGCTAAGATAAGTGGCGCATCAGCGCGTGTAATTCCCTCTGTTAACTGGAGTAAAGCTACAAAAAGTATCCCTTGAGCTAATACTGCCTTCCAAGTATTATCAAGCCAAAGTATTTGAATCATTCCCCGAAAAAATACCTCATAAATAAAGAGAGTGAATGGTAATAGTGTCAGAGTGTAGAGTGCAAACCAGACAAAGCTTGTCTCAACAAGAACCGGGAACAGTACCTCCGAAGTAATAGCGGGATACATATAAACAAGTCCCCAACAAGACAGAAAACCTCCCATAGCCAAAAATACTGACCAGAGGATAGAAATAATGTGATTAGTGCCCTGAAAACCAAGATTTCTCAAAGGTTCGCGAAGGACGAGGCGGGTATAGGCTATCGGAAGTACCAAAAAGAAAATCAGTGCAATGATGAAACCTTGAACAACAGCGCTCAATCCTGTTGATTGCTCGAAAAAAGCAAAAAACAACAGACAAAACACTATCAGTGCTGTCGTTCCAATAAAGCGTTTTTCTCTGTTACTAAATACACGCATACTTACTTATATCATTATACACCTTTAGATATTTTAAACTATCTTTTTGAGCAAACTAGCAGCCATTTTAATCTGTTTGTCAGAAAAGTGCTTATCTATCTCATAAATGATGTACATCGTTATGGTTTGTATTGGTAAAAAGTTAAGTCCGAACATAAAACCCTCTATAGCTGTACCACATACCAAAACAACTATTCTACCGATAACAATCTTGGCGTTAAAAAGAGAGCTATTCTTTTTTATCAGAAGTAGGAGCATGAAGATAAGAATGGCACAGAGGATTGTAATTGCAGTACCTATAAAGGGTAATGATCCTATACCCACTAAATCAATAAGATCCTTAAAACCCGCTACAGCAAAAGGTGCAGAATAGGCAAAAAGCGATGGCTTGTCCTTCCTTAAGTCTTCCAGGTTCTGTTCAGCTTCAATTTGTGGCTGAAGTTTACGAAACCTTTTAAGAAGTATCATTTGAGAAACAGCCTCTTGTTGTTCTCTCTCTACTTCTTGATCTTCAAGAATGGCCTCTTCTTTCGCAAGTTCTCCTTGTTCTTCATCAAAAGCTCTCTGTCTTGCTATTACCTCTTCTCTCCTTGATCTCTCGCCATTAGCGTAGGTATCTACGAACATACGCGTTAGTATTGATTTTCAGCATCAAAATCTCGTTTAGCATTTTCAATCTCTAACAACTGCCGTGGATCTGAAGTGATGATCTGATCTTCACTGTAAGATGCTATGACTTTAATAGCAGCGTGTTTGGTACCGGCGAAGAAAATTCCCTCACCTACATTACTCTCGAGAAGAAGAAATTTCTCATGATCAGTCAGATAAAACATCTCTGCTACCGCATCAATAGAAGCTGGTGACTGACGGAGTAAGAGTTGAAGTGAGGAATTAGTAATAATTGGTTTTCCATAACGTGAGGCTAGAAAATCACCTATATCCTGAGTAATCGTTGTCAATCCGGTATAGTATTTGCGGCAACGCTTAGCAATACCGAAAAGAAAAGACGCCGCATCTTCATTTTGCATCATCACCCAGGCTTCATCGACTACCACAAGACGCTTCTTAATCTCTGTGCGCATCTGATTCCAAATAAACTGCAATACGATATACATGGCCATTGGTCGTAATTCTTCTTCAAGATCACGGATATTGAAGACTACGAGTTGATTTTTGGTCTCGATGTTCGTCGGTTGATTGAGGAAACCTCCGAAAATACCTTCCGTATAACGTTCCAACCGTAATGCTAAAGACTCTCCCCCATCCATATTTTGTAACACTTGATGGAGGTCTGACATGGTGGGAAACATTCCGGGTTCGAGATGGCGGTAATCACTGTGCTCAGTAATATCACGAAGAGCGTACGTTTCCCGAATCGCTCGATCTAAAATTGAGTCTTCTTCTGGTGTAAGAGTCCCAAACATAATATGAAGCAACCCGATGAGGTTAGCTACTGCACTTCGAAAAACACTCTCGCTATCCTCATCATCAACACCTTTCGGTAAATCAAAAGGATTAAGCCGGGCATCAGAATTAAGTGATATTTGGAGAAAGCTCCCTCCTACTGCCTCACAAAGGTGCTTATACTCATTTTCTGGATCAATAATGATAACGCTAGATCCAAACATCATAGAACGCAGAACTTCTAGCTTCACAGTGTAGCTTTTTCCTGCTCCAGATTTAGCAAAAACCACCATATTGGCGTTCTCCTGACTAAAACGATCAAAAAGTACCAGACTATTGTTGTGTCGATTAATACCATATAAGATACCTTCATTAGAAGAAAGGTCTGACGAAACAAACGGGAAAGTAGTCGATAGTGGTTCTGTATTGAGGTTATTGGCCACATCAAGAACATCGAGGGCTAGGGGTCTGGTCGAACGAAAACCCTGATCCATTCTGAGGATAGCTGGCTTAGTGTAAACCAACTGCGCCTCAAGAATTGCTTCAATGGACTGACTTTTCTCATTCAAGTCTTTCTCGCTTTCCCCATAAAGAGTGATGTACAAACCGAAACGAAAGAACCGCTCCGTCCCCTGTTGTAATTTATCACGTAGACCTTCAATGTCTTCAAGAGCTGTCTCTAAAACTGGGTTACGGATTTTTCCATCTTCTGCCTCTATCGTAATCTGCGATTGAACTTGAGTGGAAGATTTACGTAAATCCTTTAGGATATCGACTGTCTCAATGGGATGGATAAACAAAGCTGTATCCATCGCAAAGTCTACATTGATAATAGGTGAGAACCAGTTGGTACTCAAAAAGCGTGGGTAAGCAATGACAAAATAGGTACGCGTCATGACCTCTCCCACCTGAAGGCTATTCGAGGTAAGCTTGATAGCTGGAGGTGCAATAAGATCCTTGAGCGTAGCTAGACCCTTCTGATACAGAGCCTCATTCTCTGAAACACGCGACGAACCACCAAAGAAACTTCTCTTTGGTTTTTTTGTTTCAGTGTTCTGATTCTCAGAAAGGGAAATACCGGGTAACATGGGATTTTTAATTAAGTTCTAACTCGTTGACGTGAGCAATATTAGAATTGACGAAAAGAGATGGATTATAACTATCATACAGTAATTCGATAATTTCTTCCGTGTTAAGAGGGGTGGCTCTCACTCCGGTACCAGAGAGAGCTACTTCAACCTGTTCAACGCGTTGGTATAGTTGGGCTCGATAACTCTCAAAAAGCTCTCCGTGCAGACTGGTGTTTTTTTCTGGACTGAAGATACCAGAAAGACGATCCAAAAGGCCGCTCTTCTCATCTTCTGCTGGCGAAAAAGGGATGACGATATAGAAGTACTTAGACATGATATTAGAGATCTCTGCTAACTTTTTGATAAAAAGCTTGTACTCTGTGATCTGCAAACGAAGTAACTCATTTTCTTGAGTTGTTTCTTGGTCAGCCAAAAGGCCGAGGTACGGCTCAACATCAAAACGCTTAGAGCTGATCACTATCTGGACGGGAAAATCAAGAGTATTCAAAAAGTTCTGGTATTGCAGAATAATGGCGTCTTGTTCCTGACTTGACTTGAGATCAAAATTAATAGATGAAACCAGCATAATAGCTCGGATAGAGCCATTTTTGAGAACTAAAAGACCATCTCGAATCTCTTCGACATCGACATAGCGCTGCGTACTAGCCCCAGCTGTAGTTTGTTTTGGTTTCAAAAATTCCATGTTGTTATTCTAGCATGTCCAAGTATTTGGAGCATTTATTTCCTTCCATCAACTATTCCAGCTAGTTCATGGACCTGTTTAGGATCAAACCTCTTGTGCACTACTGTTCCAGTATTCTCATTTGTTTCAGAAGAGCTGGCTTTGGGTAGGGGACTCTGTTCTAGTGGTCTTTCCCAAACAGATACTTTTGGCTGAAAAAGAAAGAAAACTCCATGCATAGCAAAGGTAATCATAGATATCCCATTCGGTCGATAGAAGGCAAAAAGAACAAAAAGAATAGTGACCGGGATAGCCAGAATAAAAAAGAGAGTCACATCAAAAATATTGTACAGGGTGAGCAAAACCGCTCCCATGCCAATCATCCAAAGAATCTGTTTCCAAGTCAGTGGGCCGGCTATCTTGTCTTCAACATCAATAAATTGGGGTACATTGAACATCATACACGTAAAGTATTACTAATCCCTCTGACTAACCGGTCGAATGTGGAACTGACTCGCTCGAGGTCTTGGTGAAGCGATAGGTGGTACTGCTCCTTTTATTGGTCCTGATGAAACAACTGCTGGTTCTGAAGATACCGGGACCGCTGGCTTCGGAGCCTGCTCTGATATTTGCGGTGCTGTACTTTTCGGAGGCTTGACCTCCTGCTCTGCTGGTAAGGCATGGTTAAAAGAAAAACTCATACTCCCCACTGCTTTAGCAACAGGAGCAGTGTCTGGAATACTCTCTTTGGTAAATGCTCCCTTAATCCACTCTGGCTTAGGTTCACGTTTCAGTTTTTCAGCCACTTGACTAACGTCAATGCCCACATTTGATGTCCCCATACGTTCCGGAGAAAGTGGCTGTGGCGGTATGGAGATTTTCTGATACGGAGATGGCCTAGGCTGAAACTTTCTAGCTATCGCATTTTGATCTGCTTGTTTTGAAGGAAGTGGCTGCGGTACAAAGGCTGGCGGGATTGGCAGCTCTGTTTTAAGTGGTTGTGACATTACCTGTATCTCTCCCTGAGACGGTAACACTGGTAATTGTTGTACACTTGCCTCAGTATCAATAACTGGAAAAATAACTTCTTGACGTTCTGTATCAATCTCCAATGGCAAATTTTCTTCCAATGACTTAAGAATGATGTTGACCCGCTCCCGTTCAAGAGAACTCAGTGCCTTTCCGTTTACTGAACCGAAAAGAAACTGCCCTCGCTCAACAGTAGAATGCTGACCAATACCTAACTCGTCACGATAATACTTAATCCAGTTCAAGAGAGATCCTCTCACCGGCTCCGGCTGAGATTTAATTCTAATTCTTTCGCTAGATATTATCTGGTTACCAAGATTTGGGTATTCTGCAATGGCTTTGAGAATTTGAAGCTTTGTAGTCTCAGCTAGTGGCCTCACAACATCATCTTTCTCTTCTTCAATTACTTCGTGATCAGGAGAAACCATGAAAACTTTCTGCTGAATATACGGAATAATGGCATCAATATTAACATTGGGAAGTGTGCTGAGTTTTTGCTTAATAAGATCTAGTGATTGTTGTTGAGTTATTTTCCCAAAAAAGAATTCTCTCGTTATCACTGTTACATATTCCACCAGCTGTTCTGGAAGTTGATAGGCTTCTTCTAAACCAGCCAGTACTTCTGCTATCGTACGAGAAAGTAGCCGACTACTACGATTATCATCAAGCGCAAAAACTGCATCCCACACTTCCCGACTTTCTTCTTCAGACTGGTTTCCTCCATTCAAATCTTTGGATGCAAACAGCGGGAAATAGATTTTTTTTTCTTCTCTCATACACATTTATTCTTCTTTTGAAATCAAAGCCTACCTCCTAAGACACACTACCACCCGTTGGCCCTCGTCGTTTTTTTTCTCTTGTATCTACTGCATTTTTCATTCCTTCAACTTGAACCCTCACCTCTGGATTCTTGTTGTTCTGAACAACCATCTTCGTCAACTCAGTAACTTCAGTAAGTGTGAAATTTGACTGAGCATATTCTTGGAAATTAGCATTCTTAAGTAAAGCGGATTGTTGTGAGAGATCCTTCATAGTTAATTTATGTTGATTATACAGTCCCGCTATTTCATCAGACGACATTGTTGCTAACGGCTTATTGCTCTGGTATTCAAAAAGTTTATCGATATCACCTCCCGTTTTCTTAATCTGCTTACCGAAATCAATGGTCATCTTATTACCAGTCTCCGCAATAGCTTTGTGTCGATCAGTTAACCCAAACTTGCCCTCAGCCTCTTCTCTCGCTTTATCCAAATCATCCCCAGTAATACCACTCGCTGCCGCTTTATTTACGGCATCCTCAACCAGTTTCTGCCTTCTTGCTATTTTACTCATGGTATCATCAAGCTCCTTTTTGTTTGCTGGAGCAAAATCGGTTACACCCTTGCTAGCAAGTAAAGTTTGCATACCAGCCACTTGTGAATCAAAGAACTGTTGTGGCTTCATGCTAATAGCATCATCGTCCGCAGACTTAAGTACTTTCTCAAATTTCTCGTAGTCACCTGCAACCGCCTGAAGAGCAGCTGCCAAAACCTCTGGACGCTTCTTGATACCATCTTTACTCTCAGCAAGTGAGAGCGCAGCCGCTTTCTTTTCAATATCAGTGCCTTTCTTTAGTTTTTCTTCGAGAGCATCCCGAGAGAGATTATCATCTTTGAACTCCTTCATCTTCTCGTGTAAGCGTCTGTCTTCAGCCTTTTCCTTTTCACGCTGAATACCTCGTGTACCTCCAGATATAGCGCCTGCATAAAACGCCTTGGTGTCATCTGTCCTATCATCCCAGTGCTGACCAGTAGCTAATCTACCTACATTATATTTATACTTACCAAAACCAACTTTTGCATTTCTGTACTCCCAATTTCCAAGCTGCCCTTTTTGTAGACCCTTACTCACACCCTTCTTAATGCCTTGATAACGAGTGGTGACTGGGCTGGCAGCTTTCTTACCTGCCCACTTAGCAAAATCTTTACCGTACTTGGTAGCAACTGATGCTCCAGCAACAGAAAATTTACTAGAAATACCCATCGCAAACCAGAGCATAGTAATAGGAATAAAAAATAAAACCATTGAAGCTACTGTATCTGGCTTGTCCGAAGAAACACTAGCTAAACTAGTCACGTTTGCATAAGGATCACCAGCTCCAGAATTCGAGATAGCAGCAAAAAAGTTAGTGGCAAGCAAAAGCATAAAAATGGCTGCCGGCCCAAAAAAACAATACTTCAAAAAAGCATCCCACCAGTCCTTTCCAAATCCACGCTCCTTAAGTCCTGGTACAGAATTAGCTACAAATCCAATAGGCGAGAGGATGACCAAGATAATAAGAGCTATAAGACGAATCAAAAACTGAAAAGCGAAAACAAAAATGGTGACATTAAATATAAAAAGAAAAATAATCGCCGCTAGTAGTGCGGTGATGTCTGAACGTTCTGCTGCTGGTAAAAGAATCATGCTCAGTCGTGATGCACTCAAAGATGACTCCAGAGCCACTGCATTACTATTATTACCGGCAATCATTTGCAAGAAGAAGTACATCGGTACATTAGCCAAATCGATAATCAATCGTGCTATAGGGAAGCTAAAATTCACTAGAAGAGCCGCGATGACAAGCTTGATGATAGACTTGGAATTGCTGTAGCTATCAATTTGAAAAACAAAAGCAAAAGCGATGAAAAGGAGCCCTAGAATAAAAAATATGTTGATGAAATCTCTGACAAACTTCCACATATCATACACGGCCTGAAGGTTGAGTAAGCCGCTATCGCCAGAAATATATTGAGGATCTATCACGTAGGCGAAAAGTGTCACTGCCACACTCGTAAACCAACCAACAAAAACGAAGAGCATGTACAATGCCCCCTTTACCAATCCCTCGCCCCAAAAAGCCTGTGTGGTATGTAAATTGAAAGTAAGAAATACTATAGGAAAAATTAAAAAGAAAAGCCCTATTCGTAAGCGTTTCTTCTGTAAATTCATATTTGTTTTTGATCGTAGTGAAGACACAGGCAAACGGTTCAAGAGAACGTTGAATACACGCTTCAGTATACCACAAAAGTCTTATTTTAAGACACACAAAACCACCTTAGACTTCTCCGTGAAGCGGTCATAGGTACCTGTTAGTAGATATAGCCCTTGATGACACGGCTACTTGCGGGAATAGTCCTTCGTCCTACTTTACCCCATCCAATATAGTTCATATCGCTTACCGTGATACTCCCCCCACTTACCTTTTCTACTAAGGCTACATGACCATAGTATCGGTTTTCCGTAGTAACCACGATCGCCCCCACCGCTGGACTTTTACCGGTTTTATAACCCTGAGCTTTGGCGTTATAGAGCCATGTACCGGCATTGCCACCCCATGGTACATACCGTTTTGAAGCCACATACCAAGTACAGTAACCATACGGGAAACGGTGCCCACTCCCCGCCTTACCGCTCGGGGTACGGTACCCCGAAATATCATTCACGCTCCCTATACCCGTCGTCGTATTAGCATACTGGCGTCGTGTTAGACCCGTTTCAGTCTCTTTTTCGGCCGGCTTAGCAGTTTCTTCTTTACGGCCATCAGGAATAGTGATCGAGGCTCCCACCTCAAGCTCACCATTAGCTGGTAAAGAGTTAAATGAGATTATTTTTTCCTTATCTGCCTTATATTGCTTAGCAATGTCTTCGATAGTCTCACCACTTTTGACCACATGATTGAGACCAGCAACTGGTAGAATGAATATCTGATCACCTGGCTTGATAGCATCCACATTATCGATATCATTGGCCCAAAGAATCGTGTTTACTGTGATACCCATTTTAGCCGCAATACCACTCATGGTATCACCATCAAGAACTGTGTAGAGAGTCACTCCTCCACCTTCCTCTTCCGGATCTTTAGTAATATTAGCGGTAGCCTGAGAGAGAATTACCTGATTATCAAGAGACGTACTTTCCACATCAAACAATGAAAGTTCTTCTTTTTGCTCAGGGTCAACACCTACTTCGGAATCAGCTAGTGGCACTAGAGCTAGGTTTTTCTTGTTTTCATCTATAACAAAACGATGTTTAGCGCTCGTAGTCTCTTCTTGTTGAGTTTCACCCTCCCCTATATATCCAAAAAGGAAGCTCTCTTGACCTTGTCCCTGAGCAAAATTACTAGCAGAAACCATCAAAGCACTCGAGGCAACAATAGAAAAAGCTGAGTAGTTACGAAAAACTCGTACCACCCGATACCCCGAAACCTGCTTTACAAAAGTCAGAAAGCGATACTGCAGGGTATGTGTTTTGGTATGCAAGGAGTTCAAACGCTCTTTCACAGTGAGTGTTTGATGTTGGTCTTTATGATTTTCCTCATCTTCTCGAGATGAGGCTTTTTCTAAAGATTTTTTAGAGAAATTGCGAATATTCTTCGCGCCTTTCAGTTAGAAAAAGCTTTCAACGAGCCTGGCTTATGAAAAGCACTGGTGGCCCATCTCTTTACTTTTTCCCTAATTTTTACAATAGAAAGTATAGCTTTAGAGGGGTCTTTGGTCAAGCGTTTTTTTGTGAAAAAGGCTTTAAAAAGGCAAAATATAGCATCTTAAAGCCATTTTCGTGGTATACTGGGGGCACTATGAACCACTTCACAAAACAGCCCAAAACAACTATTGAGACTTACGCCAAAGAGTTCTTGGAACACCTCGAAATAGAGCTCAATCGCTCCCCTAAAACCCTCTCAAATTACAGTCTGGTTCTAAAGCAATTTTTCGAGTGGGGTAATATCAAAGAGCCCATCGAAATCACTCAAGAAAAAATTCGTGAATACCGTCTTTTTCTCAATCGTCGAGGCACTAAGCAGGGCGAGTCATTAAAGAAGAATACCCAGGCCTATCACGCCATCGTACTACGTACCTTTCTCAAGTACTTAGCAAAAAATGACTGCGAGTCAGTGCCGCCAGAAAAAATAGAAGTGGGTAAAGTTCCTGATCGTCAGGTCGATTTCCTTGAGATTGATGAAGTTATTCGTCTCCTTGAAGCCACTCATGGCAACACTCTTAAATCCTTTCGTGATCAGGCTATTATTGAACTCCTCTTCTCTGCTGGTCTCCGTGTCAGTGAACTAACGAACCTCAACCGAGATCACGTAAACCTCACTAAGGACGAATTTAGTGTTCGTGGTAAAGGCAGTAAGCTACGCATCGTATTTCTTTCAGAAGAAGCTCGAGGAGCTTTAAAACAGTATCTCGACAAACGTACCGATGTTGATCCCGCACTTTTTATTGCTCTTCCCAAAAAAGGCTTGGTCAATAAAAAAAATAGTACCCGAGAAACTCTTCGTCTTACTCCACGGAGTATCCAACGTCTTATCAAATACTACGCCAAAAAGGCTGGCATCCTCAAAGATGTTCATCCTCACACCCTCCGTCACAGTTTTGCTACCGATCTTCTAATTAATGGTGCTGATATCCGTAGCGTCCAAGCCATGCTTGGCCACGCCTCTATTACCACAACTCAAATCTATACTCACATAACTAATGAGCGCCTAAAGGAAGTTCACCAAAACTACCACACGAGTCGGGGCAAGAAAACCTGAGCCAAACGTTGCCACCGCGCTTTAAGGGCTTCTTGATACGTTGGTTTTTTGATCGTAGCTGTTACTGTTTCGAGCCTTTTGATAAGGTCACCCCACTCTTCCTTGTTACACAAGAACTGGTCTTCAGAAACTTCAATGCTCACATCATAGGTGTCGACTCGTTTACAAGAAGCTACCTTATCCCTCAAAAAGTCTCTTCTCTCAAGAAAGTCCGCCTCAAAAATCTCTTGTTCTGGTCTTTTGACAAAAAGAGCTCTGATACTCTTCCTTTCTTTTTCTTTATCTTTATAGAGTCTTATTTCATCTTCTAGAGTAGTTACTTCTTGTTCAAGAATTTCAAACTGAGCTCTCTTCAACTCAGCTTCTTCAAAAAGATTGTTCATCTGTTCTTCTTCTTGGAGCTCCTCTTCTGCTGATTCCTCTGGCTCAGCCGATTCTGTATCGATCACCTCTTCTGCTGATGCAGTATTACGAATACCACACTCACCATTGACCGAGCCCTTCTTATTGCCATTGAAGGTATTCCCTGAAGCCTTTACCGAAGCTCCAAAGAAGGCTCCACCCGTACCCTGAGGATTTTTACAATCCACTCCGAAGTTACCATTGCCTGAAAATGTATTCCCTGTGAGAATGAATTTGCCCGTCTTCATTCCTCCACCCCCACCATAGGACTGAAGAGCTAGTCCACTGGCACTGTTACCACTGAAAGTGTTCCCGCTCAATGTGAAGTTACCTCCATTGATAATCACTTCTATTCCACCTTCTTTATTATTCGTGAAAGTACTCCCTGTAATAGATCCTCCTGTCCCGGCATGCATATCCAAACCCTCTTCTTGATTGTTAGAGACACTGGTGGCTGACATTCGTAACTGTTTGCCGCTCAACAGAAATATCCCCTTGCGATTCTGCCGAATGCGAGAATTGATTACCGTAAGCGTTCCCTCTCCCTTGGGAGCAAAAATACCAGCATCACTGGCACCGGTCACGGTTACATTTTCCAAACTAACCGTTGCCCCTTTTTCGATACTGATCGCAATTGTCTTACCATCAACGGTCACATTCTTGAGACTAGATCCATCGGCCATACTGATATCTCCTGTGATCACTGCTTTATCAGGGCTACTTCCCGTCACATGAACCCCCTTAGGAATTCGCACTGACTCCTTCTCTTTACCAGAAAATTGGATCTCCTTCTTGCCAGATTTGAGGGCCTTGCTCAGGTTAGCACTTTCATCACCAAGAGCTATTGGTGCTCCAAAGAAAAACAAAAAAATCCCTACAAGAAGGGTTCTTCTGATAAACGCCTGGTTCTCTCTTCGGCTGTTCATATGGCTCTATGGTGCCCTATCCAAAAAGAAAAAACAACCCCTAGATTTTCTTGAGAGGAGCCACACCCGCCATCATTTTCTTCACACCTGCCCGCTTAAAGGCAATGGTCAAAAGCGAACCCTCAAAACTGACAATGAGTCCACTGCCAAACTGGGGGTGCTCTACCATATCGCCCGGCCTCAAATCCTCTGTTCGAGTGCTCTCAAAAACACTCTTGTCAGCTGTTTTTTCTTGATCTTGAAATTTCTGAAAACGTGCCGCTGTCTGATTGGTTGCCCCAAAAGACGTTTTGCGAGCAAAAAAAGTTTTTTTGGCACCCAACATCCCCCCCTGAAAAAAATCCTCCTCAATAATAAGATTTTCTGGAATTTCATCAATAAAGCGTGAGCGGGGATTAATTTGAGTACTCCCAAAAATCGTACGACTATCTGTATGAAGTAAGTATACCTTTTCTTTGGCGCGAGTGAGAGCGACATACATCAGTCTGCGTTCTTCTTCCATTTCCTGAGGAGAAAGGGTGCTTCGCGAATGTGGAAAGATTCCTTCTTCAAGTCCAATAATAAAGACTTGGGAAAATTCTAGTCCTTTTGCGCTATGCACGGTCATTACCTGAACAGCGTCAGCTTCTCGATTCAATTCATCGGTATCAGAAGAAAGAGCTACCTGCTCAAGCAACATATGGAGAGCATCTACCAAGACTTCCTCTTTAAATTTTTCAGCCAGAGAGAAAAGTTCTTGCACATTATTGATTCGATCCTCACCTTCAGGGGTACCGTCTTCGAGCGTCTTAAGGTAACCACTTTCTCTCGCCACGGTATCAAGCAGTATCGAAAGGGTCAGAGCATTATCTTTTACCAATGCCTGCCATTTCAAAAAAAGATCTCTGAACTCGGCTAGAACCTTTGTTTTTGACTGCTGGATAATCCCCTCTTGCGTCAGGGTAGCAATCGTTTGAAGAAAATCTTGACCCGATTCTTCGGCGACTCTTCGCCATTTTTCTAGACTAACTTTACCTATACCTCGCTTCGGTATATTGATAATGCGCTCAAGTGCCAAAAAATCTTTAGGGTTTACCAAAAAGCGCACATAGGCCACCATGTCCTTGATTTCTTTGCGCTGATAAAACTTAATCCCTCCCACAATACGGTACTGAATCGAAAGACGTAGAAACATTTCTTCCAAAGCGCGTGATTGAGCATTGGTACGATAGAGAACAGCAAAATGGTTATACGGAATACCATTTTTCTTAGCAGTAGCGATGGTCTCTGCTACGAAACGCGCTTCTGCCTCCTCATCACTCGCCTGACAGAGCGAGACAAGCTTCCCTTCTTTTTGTTCGGTCCAAAGTTTTTTGTGGCGCTGATCTCGATTGCGCACGATTACTCCCTGCGCTGCATCTAGAATTACCTGTGTCGAACGATAGTTTTGATCAAGAGTAATCACTGTTGCTTCTGGATAGTCTTTTTCAAAATTAAGAATGTTTCTGATATCAGCCTGACGCCACCCATAAATGGACTGATAGTCATCGCCAATAACAAAAATATTTTTATTCTTTTTTGCTAACAAATGAATAAAGAGATACTGTGGCGAATTGGTATCCTGATACTCATCTACCATGATGTACTGAAATTGCTGCTGGTAACGCGAAAGCACTTCGGGATACTTCTGAAAGATAGTCACCACAAAACGAATAAGGTCATCGAAATCAAGTGCATTATTACGTTTGAGTTCTTGTTGATACGCTTGGTATATTTTCCCAACTATTTCTTCAAAATAACTTCCTGCTTGAGCTAGATACTGTTCCTCATCAATAAAAGCATTCTTCGCTCGCGAAATAGCCTCCATCAGTGCGCGTGGACGTATCTGATCAGCATCAATATCAAGTTTTTTCATCACCTGCTTAATCAGAGACTGCTGATCCTGATCATCAAAAATCTGAAAATTCGTATCGTAACCTAACACCTGAACCTCTCTTCGAAGAATACGGGCACATAGGGTATGAAAGGTTCCCATATGTGGTGTTCCCCGTACTACTATGCCTTCGTTTCTGCCAGCCTCCAGAAGCTTCTCGATGCGTTCCTTCATTTCTTGAGCTGCTTTGTTGGTAAAAGTAACTGCTAGAATATTTGAACCCATTACCCCCTCAACAGCCATTAGATAGGCGATACGGTGAGTGAGAGTTTTTGTCTTGCCTGAGCCAGCTCCAGCCAAAATCAAAACCGGGCCCTTAGTCTGCCTGACTGCCCGTTCCTGCTCACTATTAAGACCACTTTGCCAAAAAGGTTTCTGCATACTGCTATTTGATAACTTTGCTAGTCTAGCACACCTCTCAATTATACCCTCTTAATAAGCCTCATATGCTACTATTAAGGTATGAAAATAAGTCATTCTCTCGCTAAAATACTCTCTACGATCGAAAATACCCCTCAGACACCCTTAGGTTTTCTGGGTGCTTTTAGCATGCTCATCGTACTGCGTCTCACTGTTGAAGGAGCCCTTGGTCTTTTTGAACTTAAAAGTTTCCAGGGTCTTTTTGTTGAGTTTAGTCATACCTTTCTCTTTTTCCTATTTGCCTTTATTCTCTTTTTACCCCTCCTCTCATTCTTAACTAAAGAGTCTATCGAGCGAACCGTCAATGTCCTCCTTTTTGGGTTTTTTATTATCCTCACCCCTCCCATTGTAGATACCCTCCTTTTTGGTCAGAATGGCTTTTGGAGCTTTTATGAATTTGATGGTTTATTTGGCCTCATCTTACGCTACTTTACTTTTTTTGGGGATACTCCGAGTATCGGTATCACCACTGGGGTACGCTTAGAGGTTTTGTTAGTTACTCTGGGAAGCATCGTCTTGATTTACCACAAAACTCGATCCCTTCTCCGAAGCCTCGGCGGCGGTGTTTTGATGTATTCACTTTTTTTCATCCTAGGGACCTTTCCTTCATGGATTACCATCGTTCTTGGAGTTTTTTCACCTGGTATTTTGGAGGTAACTGAAATTTCAGTAGCTCGACTCTTCCTCACTCCGGAAAATATTCTTTCTCAACAACTCCTCGATATCCGCAGTATTCTTGGCATCAAGATGAGTCTCTGGTATGCCCTGCTCACTCTCTTAAGTATCAGCCTGTTTTTCTGGCATCATCGCAAAGAACACTGGTTAGCCCTTTACCACAATGCGCGTTTTCCACAAGTGTTTTACCACGCGGGTCTTGTGTGTGTTGGTGCCCTGCTTGCTATCCATTATGAAGACCTCTCCCTCCCAAGTGGTCACTTTTCTTACCTTGCCTTTTTTATTCTCATATTAAGCGCTGTGTTTGCCTGGTTAGCCTCGGTCGTTGTGAATGATATCTATGATACTCGGATTGATACAAAAACTAACCCCAAGAGACCCTTGGTCACCGGAGTAATCGATATCATGAGTTATCGAGACTACGGTATTCTCTTTTTTCTAACCTCTATCCTCTTTGCTGGTCTCGTTAACACTCAAGCTCTTCTCCTGGTGATAAGCTATCAAGTTTGTGCTTGGGTATATTCAGTACCTCCTTTTCGACTCAAGCGTTTTCCCGTTATCGCCACCATCTTTGCTGCTTCTGCTAGTATGTTGCTGCTTGTGGCTGGGTACCTCAGTGTCAGTGAAGCTCATTCTCTCAACCTCATGCCTAATCACCTCCTTCTCTATCTCTTGTTCTTTTTAACACTCATGCTTCCACTTAAGGATTTCAAAGATATTGCTGGAGATAAAGCCGATAATGTCTACACTGTACCGGTAATCCTTGGTGAACTCTGGGCCAAACGAGTCCTTGGTAGCCTCCTCTTCCTTATCTTTGTTTTAAGTCCATTTATTCTTAATAGTCCCTCTCTGTTTCCCCTCGCTCTCTTTCTCGGCAGTGTTGGTTTTTGGATAATCCAAAATGGTACAAGTGATGAAAAGAGCTTCTTCTGTTACCATCTTTTTTCTCGTCTCCTTTTTACTCTTGTCTTTATATATGGTCTACTCGCCACTCTCGGACTTTATTTTGGTATCTTCTCCTGAGAGCTGATCAACCAGTATTTGCCATTCTGCAAGTGAAAGTGCTTGAGCACGAATATCTTGGCGTAGACCAAGTTTATCTAGCAACAGCTCCAATTCTCCTTTTGACTTTCCTGTTAGACTGATGAGGTTGTTAACCAACGTTTTACGTTTTGCTTGAAAACCGGCTTTAACAATACGGAAAAAACGCTTTTCTTCCTGAATATCCACTAAAGACTTCGGTATAATTTTAATGACCGCGCTATCTACCTTAGGGATTGGAGAAAAGGCAACGCGCGGCACAAAAAAAAGTTTCTCAACACTTGCGCTATACTGAGCCATAACGCTAAGAAGACTCATATCTCCTGGCTTAGCAGTAAGACGTTTAGCCACCTCATCCTGTACCATCAAAATAATCTGCCGTGGCTGAATGCGTAATGCCAGTAACCTACGAATAATAGGTGCTGTTATATAGTACGGTATGTTAGCTACCACTGAGTATGTCTTGGTTTCTATGTTTTTATCTGTAAGCAGTGTGTCAAGATCGAGATCAAGAATATTTCCCTCAATAAGAGTTAGGTTCTTCCTGTTCCTACCGAGGAGTGTCTCTTTGAAACGAGGGTCTGTTTCTACGGCGATCACCTCACCCGCCCGCTCTGTCAAAGGAAAGGTGAGAGCGCCAAGACCGGGACCAATTTCTACTACTACCTCATCCTTGTCTATGGCGGCTGATTCCAAAATACCGTCAATAAAACTTGTGTCTTCGAGGAAGTTTTGTCCAAGTGATTTTTTTGCCTGCAACATAACTCTCTCTTTACTTAGTTAGTAATCACTTCCATTTTGACGTTTACCACGCCTTGACCAAGAGAAGCAATTTCTTGAAAGGCCACCTTATCAAGATCAATGATGCGTCCACCACCAAAAGGACCGCGGTCATTTATCTTCACGATAACACTTTTCCCATTAGCTGTATTGGTAACCCGTACATACGAACCTATCGGAAGCCAAGGGTTAGCAGCAGCGAGTGTTCCAGTGTGAGCATACCAGGAAGCTCCCCCTGTATGAGTTTTTCCTACCACTACTTTGGTACCTTGCTTAATGATTTCTTTAACTGGCTCCTTAGTAACCTCCTTAGAAAGGATGGTTCGGCTCACTTCTTTGCCATCATGGTGAGCGATACGAACCTTGGTAGCTAAGACTCCTTTCTCTCCTTTTTGTTCCACCTCTTTCTTCCGCCAAGAAAGATTCTCATCTTCTCTTGTCTCTGTCTTAAAAGCAATCGGGGTTTCTTCTATTTCCTCCGAGATGGTCACTCGAGTGACCTGTACAGCGGTTCCTTCGGAAAGAGCCATCTCCTTAGGTGGTGATACAATATCTGCTTCATTGAGAGTGAGTGGCAATTCTGCCAAAGCTTCACCAACACCGGCCGCCTTAGTCTTATATTTATCCGTATGACCATCTACTTCAACGCTGAAGCTCCTTTCCCTCACTATCTGGATCTGCATACCAGATTTAAGACTCACCTCTTTAGGTGGGAGTATATCATCTCCTGGGTTTACAGAAATACCTTGTTCGTCCAAAAACTCGCTTACTGTTGAAGCTCTAGAGCTGTTATAAACATATTGATTGCCACCTTCCGAAAGGACAATGCCCGTCTTGTAAGAAAAATCTAGCTGAGCAATCTCTGGCCACCAAAAAAAGTAGGCTAAACAGCTAAGAATAAGAATAACTAGGCCCGTCTTGTAATACATAAGCTTCTTCGAACTGCCCTCCTAGTCATTAAAACGGTATTGTAATGCTTCACCAAGGTGAAGAGCCTCTATTGTATCACTTCCTTCAAGATCTGCTATGGTACGAGCCACTTTAAGAATACGCATATACCCTCGTGCTGAGAGATGAAGGCGATCAACTGCTAAACGAAGCATTTCTTGACCCTCTTCTGCAATCACACAAAAACGTCGCACCTGCTCACTCGACATCTCAGAATTCATATGAATACCTTCTTGTGCAAAACGTTTTTGTTGCTGTAAGCGGGCATTCTGAACCCGCGCACGAATATCTGAACTCTTCTCTCCGTGCTGATGTTCAACGAGTTTTTCAATTCTCTGACGAGGTACCTCAATATGGAGGTCAATGCGGTCAAGTAGTGGTCCGGATACTTTTTGGCGATAGCGTTCAGCCTGAAAAGGTGAACAGGCACATGTCCGCTCACTGTCTCCAGCAAAACCACAAGGGCACGGATTCATAGCTGCTACAAGCATAAAGCGGGCCGGAAACTCAAGAGCTCCTTTGACGCGTGAAACGGTTACGATACCGTCTTCAAGCGGTTGGCGTAGGCTCTCAAGAACACTTCTGGGAAACTCCGCAAATTCGTCAAGAAAGAGTACGCCCCGATGAGCCAGGCTAATCTCTCCTGGTCGAGGGTAGCTTCCGCCCCCTACCAATGAGATTGCACTGGCGGAATGATGTGGGGCTCGAAATGGCCGCTCCATAATGAGGGCATTTTTTGGTAATTTACCGGCTACTGAAAATATTTTCATCACTTCAAGACGCTCGGAAAAATCAAGCTCTGGAAGAATACTCGGCAAGGTTTTGGCCAGAAGAGTTTTACCTGAACCAGGTGGTCCCACAAAAAGAATATTATGTCCTCCTGAAGCCGCTACTTCAAGAGCCCTTTTGGCTTGTTCCTGACCACGAATATGACTCATATCAAACCGATACTCCTTGTCATTCTCAAAGACAATCTCTGGCACATAAGGAGCTATCAATTCTATACCCTGAAGGTGCTTCACGAGCTGCAGAAGTGAACTGACTGGCACAATAGTAATACCTTCAATGAGGGCTAGCTCCTCCTGGTTATCAATAGGCACATAGAGCTCTTGATACCCTGCCTCTTTAGCAAAAATGGCAATGGCGAGTGCGCCGCTTATTTTACGCACCGCTCCATCAAGAGCTAGCTCACCAACAAAAAGTTTTCCTTCCGGCACAAAACTCAGTTGTCCTGTTGTAAAAAGGATGCCTAGGGCAATTGGTACATCATAAATCGGTGAATTCTTAGGTAAGTCAGCTGGCGCAAGATTGACGGTAATACGTCCTTGCTGATGCGGCGGACGAAAACTTGAGTTTTTTAAAGCAGCGCTCACTCTTTCCCGTGACTCTTTAATAGCCTGATCAGGAAGTCCTACTAAGGTAAAATTGTGAAGCCCTTGAGGTAATACATCTACCTCAACTTCTACACTTTGAGCATGGATACCGATTACTGCTGCCGAATACACTCGTGCGGCCATAGGCATATTCTCTTAATGAATGGCTTATCAACGTTTGATTTCAATTCTCAGTATACACCGAAAGATGTCTCTAGACATCCAAGTTGTAGAGTTATTTCGAGTATCCTCAGATTACCTCTTATTCACTCGGAGGAGCTCTACTACTAGAGCTACTACTTTTTCTTTTTGTTTTGGATTACTCTCTGCGATAAGAAGGGTGATAGCTGTTAGCCCTGAGGGGTTGATGTTCTGTGCTCCACCTACTCGATACTTCCGAAGAAACCACACAAAAGCAAACGCTCCAGAACGTTTATTGCCATCTGTGAATGGATGATTTTTGACTACAAAATAGAGTAAATGTGCTGCTTTTTCCTCGAGCGTCGGATACACATCGGCACCGCTAAAAGCTTGCATTACGTTTCCCACGATACCCTCTATACTTCCTGTCTGTCGCTCATGTGCGAAAATATCAGTTGCCTCCCCTTTGCGTATCAACTCTCCTCGAAGTTCTCGTATAGATGAAAGTAATTCTTCCCCATTAAGTTTTATTCTCTTCTTTGTTACACCGCTCGCTACAAGGGTATCACGATCATAGGCATCCAACTTCGCCCAAGTCACCGAATATTCCTTAACCAAATCCAAAACTACTTTGGGGTCTAGTGTCACATGCGTAGGAAGAAGGGATTGGATATCGTTCACACTAATCAAAAACTGATCGTAGTTTTTGAGAATAATTTTCTTGTTGATCGTATAGCCCTTGGTCAGGTGCTCCCGAAGTGTCTTCGTCGCCCACTGACGAAACTGAGTGGCTCTCTTGGAATTGACTCTGTATCCTACGGAGATAATTATATCGAGATTATAATTCTCAATATTTCTCTCAACCCTGCGTTTTCCTTCAGTTTGAACTTGTGCAATTTTTGCACAAGTTGCTCTTTCTTGAAGCTCATTCTCTTTATAAATGTTTCGAATATGCTTTGTTACAACCGACCTTTCAATACCAAAAATTGTTCCTATCTGAGCTTGTGTCGCCCAAATAGTCTCCGCCTTGGTATCACCACAAAGCTCTAAGGCCCCACTCTTGGTCTGATAGATAAATACTTTTTCTGACATTGGTTTTTTGACTACTTTAGTCATAGTTTTATGTTTACTATACTTACATATATAAGTATACAATATCTTACGGAAAACAAAAACTGCCTTTCAGCAGTTTTTTCACCTCAAAATAAAGAAGGGGCTTTTATTCTATAGGAAAGTCTAACTGTTCCTCAGGGATTCCAATTGATTTTCCATAAGAAATAGCCTCCTGCCAAGTAGACTTATCGGTACTACTTATTGTAACTATCTTATCCTTAAAGATAACTCTTATTTCATCTTTTCCAGTTTCCCAAAGGTGGATATACCATGGGCCATCATCTAAAACTTTAGATAGATCTAATAATTTTTCTTTCTCAATTTTTACTGAATGCAAAACCCAATCCCCTTCTTGCCAAGTTTTCTCAATATCAAGATCTTTAAGAATACTCTTATCAGTGAGACTATTTTCAATGATTATTCCTTTGAACATAACTTCTACTCTCTTTGCTTGTTCTTGAGAAGGTACGCGACAGAAAAAAGAGCATACCCAATACAAAGAACTAGCCCGGTCATACCTTTAGTGAATCCCGCTATCTCGTCCCCTACTGACCACGGCATCAACGTAATGATGATTATATAGGCAGGTATAAAATAGTAAGTCACCCTCTTCCACTCATTGAAAGTCACATCTGAGACCTTCTGTGCAATCAATGCTGGGGTCAGAAGAGCTGGGCTCAATAATAATATCACTAAAAGCAAATTATAATTTTCCCAACAGATGATATCACGTGAGCCACAAAAATTAGACTTTATTGTTTCTTCTAAAAGAAGAAGTCCCAGGAAGATGACTGTCATGCAAATAGTTAAAAACAAAAGATTTTTCTTCATAATGCTAATACTTAATATTTATTATACCTCTATCAATCTGTATATAAGGCACTACAAGTCCCGGAAGTATTTTCCTGACCCTCCTTTTATCGCAGGTCTCCGGATCATCATCTTCATTCTCTGATTTATCCATGATGTAAGTCTGGTTCTTCTTCTTGATGTAGTGAGCTGTCAGCCTATTCTCTCCACTTCTGATATGGGAAGAAAAAGCCACAGCCTCATCCCTTCTTTTATCTTCCTTGTAGCGATACCAAAGTCTGGTATTGATGAGATTGATAACGGCCTCTTCATTATAGCGGATACTTTCTAGGGTGGCTCCGTCTTTATTCTTTTTTTCTTTTTGCTTAGAGAAAGTGAGTACCGTAGTATTACCAGCTTCATCAACTAAACTATAGACATTGTTATCTTGAGTGACCACAATATTTTCTTCAATTCCTTGTACGAGAAGTTTCCCCGCCAATGTATCAAAACTTATTCTTGGTTCTGGAGCAACGGTATCTATCATAATTGTTTGTTCTTTGACCTCTTCTCTGTTACCCGATGTATCAGTTGAACGAAAATATACTTGTATATTACCGTCCTTAGTGATTATAAATGGACTGTTATACGGCTGCCAAGAATCATTGCCTACCATGTATTCTGTCATGGCACCTTCTTCAGTGGTAAGAGTTACCTCTACCGCACTCTTATACCAACTATTCGTTCCTTCTGTACCAGAGAGAGTCATAGTTGTTTCTGGTGGAGTAGTATCCAATGGAGTTGGATTTTCATATTCTGTTGTTTCTCCTGAGTTAGCCTCCATCTTAGTTTCTACTATACCGTCAGCATCAAAGTCGATACTCATCTGAGCTGGTGCCGTATCCGTGCTAGGGATAATGTCTACTATTGAACCTGAAAGTGTCGGCATGGCCTCAAACTTAGTTTCTGCGAGGACTTCTTCTCCTTGCAATTCTTCTATATCCAGAGTGAATGAACCCTCAGCATAGGCATTCAACTTAACAGTGTGTTCTATATTCTTCGGAATGAGCACCGTCTTAATCTCTCCTATCTCGAAATACTGAGCACCTTTTATATTCTCGACTATAGTATCGGTATTCGAATCCCAGCCCGTTTTATTACCCGCACTATCTGCCACGGTCAGATAGAGCGGCGAGTGAATATCGTATTTTATATATGGCTTATTAAGTGGCTCTGGCTCAAATGAAGTAACATAATCGTCATCTATATCCGTAAGATTGTTGCCAATAAGAGACTCGATAAATGGGCGAAGAGAACTAACTTCAAGAATATCCTTGTGCTTTGTGTCTGGAGTAAATCGTTGTATAAAAGCTCTACTGTTATAAGTTCCTAGATCAACCCAATACTTTTTTACTTTACTACTCTCCGGTATATCCAAAGCACTCGGCACAAGCACTGTGGCATCGCCGTTGAGCGTCAACTTATCCTCAACTGTTATCCCATCTTTATTCTCATAACAAAATGGCCTTCCACCAATAAGCTGATTAGCATCGAACTGACAGATCTTGTCATCTGTTACTCTCAATCCAGCTACCGTATACATCCCCCACCCAGCTATCTGTACCACCTCTGTTTCTGGAGCAGGCGCCCAATTATCTAGAATCTGATGCACAGACTCAGCCTGACTCAAGAGATTGCTATTCAGTACCTCTGGATTAAACGTATCCATATAGTCTGGTCGCGTCCGACCATCCACTCCAGTCAAAAATTCTTGTAATTCCTGGTACGTATTGATTTTATTCCCATAATGACTTATCCAGCTCGGGTCAATGTTGTTACCCACAAATTCAATAGGTGGATTGATACTCTCAAACATTTTCTCACTTGGAAGGAGATTATACATAGTTGGCATATTATGTACCAACCCACGACTTCGTTCAGCTGATACACCAAGCCAGGCTATACCAAGCTTCGATCCATAAAGCATGCTCACCACCGCATCAGGTGTGCCTGTTTGTGGTACTGCTACTAGAATAATCTTATCAATCTGATAGTAAAGTGGGTCATTAGCATCTTTCAGTTTCTGAACAAAAGCTTTGAGAACCAATCCTCCATTAGAATGTCCTATCAGAGTCACCTTCCCTGATTTAGAACTGCTTTGCAGAGCCTTGGCTTTCTGATAGAGATAGCTCTGGGTCAGGTCTGTATTCTCCGTTGTATAAGTAAGATTATTACCCTCTATACGCCCATTCATTACAATATCATCTAATGAAAGTCGCCAATCATAAGGAATGAAAGCGTAGTCAGTAAATAATCCTTCTGCCTTCCAATCGTGAAGATCTTCTATAAAAGATTCGTAAAGATTACTCCCATAAACATCGTCTACTAGGCCGGTTTCATCAAGTTCACTCCCTCTCTCTGTATCATTTTTGGTAAAGACTCCATTTTTACTTGTACCGTCACCATTCATTTCCATGCGTTCCTGCTTAGCATCACTACTTGATACCCAGAGCTCATTATCATTGCTACCCGTGTTTTCATACAGTCTACTCCCCATGATTCCGGGCAAGAACATCACATTAGAAACACAGTTGTTAAAACAGTCTTTCCAGGGTTGATAGAGAATATAGTCTGAAACTCTGTTGCCGAGCCCTGTAGGATTAGTTGTGGTATGTTTCGGCCCACTTGAGTCTCCCCACCAGGTATTTTTTGCATCTACCACGGTATGTGCCAACGAGGTATTCATCATACCGTAATCAACATTGTTGTAAATGCTGTTTCCTTGCAGTGTAAGACTGCCGTTATGATAGCGTATTCCTACAACGTTTTCAGTAATCTCATTGTTACGTAGAGTTGTGTTGCCACTTGCAGCCAATATACCAAACTGTCCGCTCTTAGTAAGAAGTGAGTCCTCGACAGTCAAAGCTCCTCCAAAGTTATAAAGTTGACCATATACTGGCGTACATCCGCCATAGTAAATATGCGTATTTTTTACTGTAAGAGTAGCGTTTGGGTGTACTCCTATATAGCACCAATCTGTTTTGGATGGGGCAGTCGCACTCCCATCATTATTGGTATCACCACCAAAACTGTCGTCTGTCTGAGTGGTGATAGTGACTGATTCACCACTACTACCAATATTAGTAGTTCCCATCGAATACAGAGCTTGAGTGCCTCGTAATTTGACAATTGTCCCTGGTTCTATGGTCAGAGTTACCCCAACCGGTACGGTAACTTGTGTGACGATATATGGACTCCCAGCTTTGGTCCAGGTAGCGTTTCCTGATAGGGTGCCATTTACAGTAGTTGCTGCCTGTGTTTGAGGTATGAAAAAGAAAAATCCTCCGAAAAGGAACACTGTCAAGGCAAGACTTCTCTGCATAGTTATTTGGAAAAGGTTTTAGCTACCTTTATAGTATCAAACTAATCTAACCAAAAACAAGGCTCTCTTAACTCTTTCTGCTTGAAAAAAGTAGCCCTAGGAGAGCTCCTGTAATGAGCATATCTGCTACATTAACCTGACTCCCTATAATCGGCAGAGTGATGAAATCAGCTACACAACCATACATGAGACGTTCTAGTGTATTGGCGAGTCCTGCCCCCAAAAGGATGCTCAAGACAACTTTATCTCGCCATTCACTGGTTCGTAGGTAGAATATAAGAAGAGCAGCTAGTATACCCCATTCAAAAAATATCAAAAATGGCCCTGGTTCCAAAAAACCAAAGCCATAGTTTGTGTTGCAAAAAAAATGAGTGGTCTCTCGAATCAGGAGATTCATGAGAAGACAAAAACCCAAAACCAGACTTGGTAAGAGAAATGGCACTCTCTTTACCCAGGCTACAATCATAGGGTCTAGCGATGAATAGCGGTACGAGCTGCCGGATAGATGCGAAGACGCTCTTCGCTGATCTCCTCTCCACTAACTTCACAAACACCATATGTCCCCGCTTCGAGCTTCTCAAGGGCATCTATGACATCTTTCAGTTGGGTTTCTAGATTTGATTCAAGGGCAATATCATCAACATACTGCTCTACCTCTGAAGCATGTTCATCTTCATCAGTTCCCATATCCTGGAAATTGGTCTCGTAACTACCTTCTGTACCAGTAGATTTTGCGAAACGAGAAAGTTCGCCCTCAAGATTAACCTTTTCTTCGAGGAGTTTCCCCTTCATTTCTTCGAGAAATTCTTGTGTGTATGCCATAGTATTTTTATCAATGTAGAGCTAGTATACCTAAAAAATAGTGATTTGTCTAAAGGAATATATCTGATAAATGTCTGACTCTCGCCTTACCATCAGTCTCATTAATAAGAACACTGATAGCATCAAAACCATAAGCCCTATCTTGCTGTCTTGTTGATCGTAAATAGACGTTGGCAATTCGGGTAAGTTTACGGAGTTTATCTCGATTAATATTAGCCTCGGGAGGTAACTCTTCTGTGTATCTCTCTATGCGAGTTTTGACTTCAACAAAGAGTATTTTTCCTTTATATAAAGCGATAATATCGATTTCGCCAAGACGAACTCCTTCGCTATTCGTATAATTACGAGCCACAATAGTATAACCCTTCTTCTTTAGATAGTGGCAAGCAATATTCTCCCCCAACTGTCCTGTAGAAAGGTGTTTGGAAGGCATAAAAAGCTATTTAAGTATGAAAAAAAGCCTCTATAAGGCCTAAATTGAATTGTTGGTGTCGGGCGCGACGAGGCCCGATATAAAAAATATTGGCTGTGGCGCCCGACTGCATGTGCCAACAGGTATGAAGGTTACCGCATTCCGGGTGAGAGAATACTAAGTAATCCAGGACACGCCTGTATTTTGTGCAAATGCTCCTATATAGTCATCCTAACTTTTTTGACTACTTTTCCCTCCCCATTCTCTGGCATATTTGCCTTTAGAGATTTTTTGAAAGAACTTGTTTTTATTTTGTTTTTTGTTTTTCTCCTGACATATATTATGTTTGTCTGGAGTGAATTATTAATTTTAATAATTCTTTTTTGTTTTTGTTTTGGTCTCCGTGTTAGGACGGAGCGGCTACTTTACGATGAAGTAACACTTGAACAGTGGAGGAAACTCTCCCGCAACCAATACGGTTACGAAGGTGTTCCATCCACCATTCAACTCTAAAAAGAATGAATGTGGGAAATTGTTAAGGTTCAAACTCACTTACAAATCAATTATAGCAGAAAAAACAGCTCAAGTCAACCATCTATACATAAAAATCCTTTGTTCTAAACGTTTTTATACTGTTCAGTCTCTTTTACTTAATAAAAAGAAAACTTTTCAAGAAAATAAAGTAAATTACTTTTTCTAAATCAAAAAATTTTCTTTTTGTTAAGCCTTTTTTCTAACGCACACCTACTTCAAGTGTCTTCCTTGTCACATCTTTACTGTTTCCGAAAAAAAGTAGTTTGTTTTGCAGAATATAATCAAAAGAATAGCCCTTCTCTGGAGCAATGTTACTGTAACGCACAACGCTGTTATTGTATGATCCAGTTCCGAACTTGATACTTGTAGGTAATACTAGATCGGCCGGATAGAGAATATTACGAAAAGTGGTTGGTAAAATGGTTTCTAACTTACTTAGAAGTTCAGTTGGATTTTCCTCTTCCTCCTTGAGTTTAGTAGCTATACCTCTCCGTACCTGACCATTCTCAATAAAAAGAACCAGCGTGAAGTCCTCATCAAGAGCTGTCAAAATATCCTCCCCCGGACCAAAGTCCATGAGATACGCAAAGCGACTCATGGCGAGAGGGATATTATTTTGGTCAGTTACCTGAAAAACAATTGGTTCAGTAGTTCCAGATGTAAGCATTCGAGCCTCAAGATCGCTTATTTCAGCCAAAATACTCTCTTTAGTAGCGGTCTCCGGATCAATAGAAAAATAGTTGGAACGAGTTGTAGAAAAAGCTTCTTTCTCAAGGGCAGGTTCAGAAGTAGTTTCTTTTGTATCGGATTCAGTAGTAACTGATTCTTCTATCTTTGGCTGGTCCGCTATTTCTGCGTCACGTATTTTTTCTAAATACAGAAATATCCCGATGATAAGAATAAGACCTACTGTCAAGATAGAGCCGATGATAAGAATTTTTGAAGAATGTCCGTGAGTACCTTCTTCTGAGGCCTTCATGGTAATTGCTCCACTAGGCGGAACTAGTGGTGTTGGGCTAACTGGCGGAGCAGGAACTTGATTGACTGGTGGCAATGGAGCTTGTGCTACCATTGGTTCATTCTGAAGAAAGGGGTTTGTAACCGGGTTAGTGGATGGTGCGGCGGCGGCAGGTGTGTTTGCTACTGGAGCAACTGGTGCTGTAGGCGCTTGTGACTTTTCTCCCATGATTCGTACCTGCGAGAGGACGTCTGGGGTAATATTTGATTCAACTACGGTATCGTTTTCTGTTTTTTTTGATCCAAAGAAGGACATATGTTTTTTTCACCAAAAAAGGGAGCTTCATGCTCCCTTTTAGTATACTCTATTTTTCTGAACAGACAATTCTATGCGTCAAGGAGTGCTTTCATGGAAAGGTTGATCCTTCCTTGAGAATCAATTTCCTTAACCAATACTTTTACATGATCACCTACAGAAACGACATCTTCTACTTTTTCTACTCGAGCATTGGCAAGCTCTGAAATATGGATCAACCCCTCTTGATTTGGTAACACTTCAGCAAAAGCTCCAAAAGCCATAATCCGAGTGATGCGAGCCTCAAATATTTCTCCAGCCTTCACCTCACGAGTAAGACTCTCAATCCAAGCTACTGCCTTTTCGCCACCCGGCCCATCTGTGGCTGTAATAAAGACAGAACCATCATCTTCAATATCAATAGAAACACCCGTTTCATCGATAATCTGATTTATCATCTTACCACCCGGTCCGATAACATCACGAATTTTCTCTGGATTGATATGTAGAGTGATGATACGAGGCGCAAAAGGTGAAAGTTCTTTACGAGGGGCTTCAATAGCCTCTAGCATCTTACCCATAATGAACATCCGACCCTCTTTAGCCTGTAAAATAGCGTCCTTAAGCATACTTGGTGTCAGCCCATCAATTTTCACATCCATCTGCAGGGCAGTAATTCCCTCTGTAGTACCAGCTACTTTAAAGTCCATGTCTCCGTAATGATCTTCAAGTCCCTGAATATCAGAAAGGACCTTGAAACGATCGTCCTTGCCAGTGATAACCCCCATAGCAATACCAGCTACTGGACGAGTGATCGGCACTCCGGCATCCATCAAAGACAGCGTTGAGCCACAGGTAGATGCCATTGATGAAGAACCATTAGATTCCAAAACCTCAGAAACTAAAAGAATCGTATAAGGGAAATCTTCCTTACTTGGAAGAACTGGGAGAAGAGCTTTCTCAGCGAGGGCGCCGTGGCCAATTTCTCGACGACCCGGCCCACGCATAGGGCGTACCTCACCAACTGAATATGGTGGAAAATTGTAAAAATGCATGTAACGCTTCTTGTGATCTGTTTCCATAGTATCCACTACCATTTCATCACCAGGAGCACCGAGCGTCGTCACTGTTAAAGCTTGCGTCTCTCCGCGAGTAAAGAGTCCTGTTCCATGAGTACGAGGAAGAATACCTACCTTAGTAGTAATTGGGCGAATCTCATTTAAAGCGCGACCGTCTGGACGAATATCTTCATCCAAGATCTTAGCGTGCACCACTTCATCAGCAAATTCATCACTAACCAAAGCTAAAATTTCACTAATATTCTTTTCCTCTGTAAATTTTTCAGTTGCTCGTTTTTGAAGTTCTTGATTAATCTCGGCCATTTTACTTTCTACAGCTTGTTTCGGGCGTAAGTACAAGGCTTCAGCTAGACCAAGCTCCTGACACCATTCTCGGATAGCTCCTTCAAATTCATCACTGCCGACAAGAAGAGCTGCTTGTCTTTTCTCTTTCCCAACTTCTTGCTTGATACTAGTAATAAACTCCGTGATTTTCTGAATAGCTTCAAAGGCAAACTCAAAAGCTGATCCCATTTGTTCTTCAGTAATTTCTTGCGCACCCGCTTCAATCATATTGATCTTCTCATGGGTACCCGAAACCAAAAGATCGAGCTTACTCTCAGCACGATCAGCTTTTTTGGGATTCAAAGTAAAGCCACTCTCTGTCAATCCAACACGAACAGCTCCAATAGGCCCGTTCCAAGGGATATCTGAGAGGGTAAGTGCTGCTGAAGCGGCTATCATGGCTACCAAATCACAATCATTTTCACCGTCAAAGGAAAGCACTGTGGTAATTACCTGAACCTCATTGCGCATCCGGCTATTAAAAAGTGGGCGAATGGTGCGATCTACGGCTCGTCCTGAGAGAACAGAGTCATCAGATGGACGCCCTTCACGCTTAATAAAACGTGAACCCTTGATCTTACCGGCAGCATAGTAACGCTCCTCAAAATCCACCATCAAAGGGAAATATCCGGTGATCCGAGACATTTCTTTACTCATGACAGCTGTTGCTAGAACAACTGTGTCCCCATAACGTACCGTCACTGAGCCATTGGCCTGTTTAGCGAGTGTTCCCGTTTCGATAACGAGATCGCGCTCCCCTAAAGGGAGCGTAAAACTTTTCTCTTGCATATCTTTATGCGCTCGCCATGGCCTATATACACACGTCTCGTCACTATACCTAGTGAATAAGCGTGTAGCTACAAACCAGAGCTTACGTCTTTATTTAATTACATCTTCATCCCTTCTTTGATGAGCCTAAATCAAAAATTTACGCTTATCTGAAGAAAGATTGAAAAAATCATCAGCCACCTCAAGAAGTTTCTGACTTGAAGATTCAGCGAAGGCTACTACCTCCACCCGACAGGCAAAGGTGTTTTGGATATATTCAGCCAGTGATACATAGTCGCCATCACCTGACACCAAAACAATAACATCTACTTTTTGAGCCATTTTTATGGCATCAACAGCAATCCCAACATCCCAATCACCCTTCTTAGAACCATCCGGAAAGATCTGTAGATCTTTGGTTTTTACCTCGTAGCCAGCCTTTTCGAGAGCTTCAAAAAATTTATCTTCTGTAGCCTCTACTGTAGTAATGCCATAAGCAATAGCTCGAATTAACTTACGTTCAGACACGCTCGCCAATAAAACATTCTTAAAGTTCACCTTTTTGTTGTAAAGGACACGGGCGCTGTAGTAGAGGTTGGAAATATCTACGAGTACCCCTATTCTTTGGTCGAGAAATTTTGCCATAGGAAAAAAGAAAGAGGGCTACTTTAGCCCTAATTTCTTGATCAGTTCTTTATATGATTTTTCATTGGTAGACTTGAGATAGGTGAGAAGTTTTTTACGCTTTGCCACCATTTTCAGGAGTCCACGACGTGAATGAAAATCTTTATTATTTTTCTTGAGATGAATGGTCAATTTACGAATTTGTTCCGTAAAAAGGGCTATTTGGTATTCTGGTGAACCAGTGTCCTTATCGTGCCGCTTTACCTCCGTCGTTACCTTATCCTTCTGCTTATGTGTCAGTGCCATACTTTATTTGACAGCGAGTTACTCGTCTTCTATGAGAAAACCAGTCCCTGCTCATATAGATTAAAATTAACAAGTTGTACTATAGCACAGATTGCTTTTTTTGCAAATCAGGCCTAGAGAATGGTGAAGGCCGCCACGCTATCACCAGCAGTTGGTTTCATGACACGCACACCTTGGGTGACTCGCCCAAGAAGCGGTACGCTCTTGAGAGGAATACGAATGATGGTTCCCTTGGTAGAGGTGAGAATGAGGTCATTATCCATACTCTCCTCATGCGTGACAAGTGCTCCCACAAGAGATCCTGTCTTTGGAGTTACCTTCAAAGCTTTCATGCCGCTCCCTCCACGTTTCTGAACCTTGAACTGTTTAAGAAGAGTGCGTTTACCATAACCGTTTTCTGAAAGGACAAGTAATTCCATGTCTTTTGCCTCTTTGGCAATAATATCCATCGCGACCACGGCGTCCTTAGCGTCCTTAAGCTTGATACCACGCACACCCGAGGCGTTACGACCCATAGGCCGAACATCTGATTCTTTGAAACGAATTGATTGGCCATCCGCGGTTGTCATAACTACATCATCTGATCCGTTAGTAACATTAACCCAAGAAAGGGCATCCCCCTTCTCCAAACCAATAGCGATCAAACCGCTTCGTCTGACATTAGAGAAGTCTTCAATTTTCGTTTTTTTAATAGTTCCCTTTTCTGTCGCCATAAACAGATACTTGGCGTCACCATTATCGGCAAACGAAATCACTGCCGTAATTCTTTCCTCTTGTGACATTTGAAGAAAATTAACAATGGCCTGACCACGAGCTGTTCTTGAAGACTCGGGTATCTCGTAAGCCTTAGTCTGGAAAACCTTGCCTGTATTAGTGAAAAACATGAGGTTATCGTGGGTATTGATAGAGAGCACCTTAGCAATACGGTCTTCTTCTTTAGTTGTGGCTCCAATTACTCCCTTACCTCCACGCTTTTGGACACGGTAGACACTTGGATTCATACGCTTGATATAACCATCAGCGGTCAGGGTGATCATCGCTTCCTCATTGGCTATGAGGTCTTCTTGTTTAAATTCTCCAATACCTCCCTTAATCACTTTCGTGCGACGCTCATCACCAAAACGATCCCTCACTTCAATGAGTTCACTTTTCACCAACGCCAAAATCTTCTTGCGATGCTTTAAAAGATCTTCAAGATAAGCAATCAGTTTCATTTTTTCCGCTAATTCATCTTCAATCTTCTGGCGTTCAAGACCCGAGAGTGTTTGTAGACGCATTTCCAAAATAGCCGTTGCCTGACGGTCAGAAAGCTTAAATTTCTTCATCAAGTTAGCATGTGCCTCTTCTTTATTCGGTGATTTCTTGATAGTTGCAATAACATCATCAATATTATCCAACGCAATTTTAAGACCTTCGAGAATATGTGCTCGATCTTTGGCTTTTTGAAGATCATGCTCTGTACGACGAATAACTACCTTTTCTCGATGGACAATATAGTGTTCGAGTATGGATTTGAGTGTAAGAATTTGTGGTTCACGACCATCAACAAGCGCTAACGCATTCATGTTGAAATTCTTCTGCAAATCTGTCATTTGGTAAAGTTTGTTAAGAACTTTTTGAGGAAAAGCTTCCTTCTTGAGTTCGATTACAATACGTACACCGTCTTTATCAGATTCATCACGTAGGTCCTTAATCCCTTGAATTTTATCCTCCTTCACGAGATCGGCTATTTTCACTATCAAGGAAGCTTTGTTTGTAGCATACGTCATTTCTGTCACAACAATATGGAACTGCCCTGCCTTAGGCTCTACGATTTCCACTTTGGCACGCGCTGTGATAGGTCCACGGCCCGTAGCATAGGCTTCACGAATATCCCGCTGATTGTAAATAATACCTCCTGTCGGAAAATCTGGCCCTTTTACGAACTCCATCAGATCATCAATAGTGGCCTCGGGATGATCAATCAGATGAGAGATGGCATCCACTAATTCATTAAGGTTATGTGGTGGAATATTGGTAGCCATACCTACCGCAATACCAACAGTCCCGTTAAGTAAAAGTTGAGGCAGTTTGGCAGGCAACACCACCGGCTCCTCATGAACTCCATCGAAGTTAGGAATGAAATCTACTGTGTCCTTATCAATATCAACAAGCATTTCCTCGGCAATAGCCATCAGTTTAGCTTCGGTATAACGATATGCTGCCGCACCATCACCATCCATAGAACCGAAGTTTCCCTGCCCCCAAATAAGCGGATAACGCAAAGAAAAATCTTGAGCCATACGTACCATGGTGTCATAGACAGCTGTGTCTCCGTGGGGATGATACTTACCAAGCACCTCACCGACCACCGTAGCTGATTTGCGGAACTTTGCCGTAGAACGAAGACCGGTGGACCACATGGAGTAAAGAATGCGACGATGTACCGGCTTTAAACCATCACGTACATCGGGAAGTGCTCGCGATACAATCACACTCATCGCATAGTCAAGATATGACTGACGCATTTCATCAGTTAGTGAACGATCTTCGATTTTCCCACCGTTATATATTTCGTCAGACATAGATATAGATGCAACTTAGTTCATGATTACGCAGATTCATTCTACTTGGGGTCTGTTTCAAAAATTTCTTGCGGCATCGTCCCTTCTGGCTTAGCCTGCAAAGCTTCGTTATTCTTGACTAGAGATTCAAGTGACTTGGCATTATCTTTTGGCAATGTGGGTAATGGAACATTAAGCCCCTCTCTTGAAATACTACTGATACTCTCTTTTAGAGAAAATGTCCAGATGATGACTACGAAAAACATTGTCACCCCAAGACACAGAAGTAGATAGCGCATTCTCACCGCCTCTGGTTGCTCACGAATATCAAGAATTTTTTTTTCAATACGCTCAAACATAGCTGTTAAGCTCCTCGTTCAAGAAAAATTACTTCCATATTTTTGCCTTCAAGATCTTTTTTCTTCAAGGTCAACTTTGTCTGAACTTCACTTTCCGACACACCTAGCGCTTCACAAAAAGCCTTCTTCGTGCCAATGCCCGGACTTGTCAAACCATTCATAGCAAAATGCATTGGGATCACGATGCTTGGCTCTATTTTTTTCACCAGCTCTACCGCAAGTGAAACAGATAGGGTGTCTTCACCGCCAATAGGAAGAAAAAGGATGTCTGTATGGGAAAGTTTATCTAACACTTCTGGTGAAAGCTCGTGGCCCAGAGCGCCTAGATATACCATGTGAAGCTCTTCGCTTTCAAAAGCAAAAAAAGTGTTGTGGCCACGCTTAGCCCCTGAAGCCTCATCAGCGAAACTCGGATAAGCTTGGAAGCCGATACCCTGAGTGGAGTACTCACCTGGTATATCAAGAAGCACAGTCTCATTCTTAATTTCTGGCAGATTCTTCTCTTCTCCATGAGAAATAAGAAGGATATGGGGCGTTCCCTGTGGTGAACGAAGACCTGCCCCCTTCGGGAGTGGGTCAGTCCAAATTACAATATCGTCTGTGGCCCTTCCACCAGGTTTTGTGGTTATTTTAAAGCAAAAATCGCCGTAATACTGAATGAGCATACCGTAGAAAAAGTAGTTTACTGGCTTATTTTAGCACAAACACACACCCTCTGTCCACGGCTCAGATGCAGTATCCCTGTAACGCGCCTCTTGCCAAAATGTATATTCTCCCCTATACTAGTCACATTGTGGTTAGATAAAAAGTTACCCTTTGGAAGACTTTCTTACCCATGACGCTCCGTAACTCAAAGTATTAAGACAACTGAAGTGAGAAATGCTTTAATTTCTCCACAATCTCCCTTATTTTAGCTTAAATAAGGTCTTGATACAGGGTTATTGGGCATCATTTCTAGGAAAATGGTGCTTTTTTCTTAATAAACCTCTTTTAATTATTAATGTTGATCATAGCAATCGTATGTCAGAAACTACTCAAACATCTAAAATGGGCGCTCTTCTAGAGCAACACCTCCTAGAAATCCCTGAAATTGGTGACGTTGTTCTTGGAACAGTTATCCATGTTGCCTCATCTTCAGCTCTTATTGATCTTGGCGGCCTTGGTACTGGTATTGTTCTCGGTAAAGAAATGCGTGATGGCCTCGGTCTCGAAGGTAAACTTAAGGTAGGTTCTCAAGTGAGTGCTACTCTTATGGATTTTGAAAATGAAGATGGTTATATAGAACTCTCTATTCGTGAAGCTTCCTATGAAAAATCCTGGGAAGATATTGAAAGCAAGCTTACTACCCGTGAAGCCGTTACCACTAAGGTAACTGACGCTAATAAGGGTGGATTGATGGTAGAAATCAATGGTATAGCTGGTTTTCTTCCGGTTTCTCAACTTTCAAGCGAGCACTATCCTCGTGTAGAAGATGGTGACAAAAACAAAATTCTTGATCTACTGAAAAAATTGACTGGTCAAGATGTAGTTGTCCGTATCCTTGACGCTGATCGTGAAAGCGAGAAACTGATCGTTAGTGAAAAGGCTGCTCAAAGTGAGAAAGAGCGTGAACTTATTAATCTTTTCCAAATTGGAGATGTAGTTGAAGGTGAAGTCAGCGGCGTTGTTGATTTCGGAGCCTTTGTTAAATTTGCTCCAAAAAATGATGGTGCAAGTAAGCCTAATCATGAAAAACTTGAAGGTTTGGTTCATATTTCTGAATTGGCCTGGCAACTTATCGATGATCCTCGAGAGATGATCAAAACTGGTGATATTGTTCAGGCTAAAATTATTGGTATTGAAGAAACTCGAATTTCTCTTTCTATGAAAGCTCTGAAAGAAGATCCTTGGACAACTGTTGATCAGAAATATAAGATTGGTGATCTCGTCACAGGCAAAGTGGACAAAATCAATCATTTTGGAGCCTTTGTCTATCTTGATGAGGATATCCACGGCCTTGCTCACGTAAGTGAGTTCCAAGAAATCTATCCCGGCAAAAAAATCGAGGATGTTTTCCAAGAAGGTTCATCTTACACCTGGAAAATCCTTTCCATTGAAGCCAAGACACACCGTATGGGTCTTCTCCCAGTAAAGGACGCTCTATAAAATTACAGTGAACATCCTGGCTTGTTCCAGGATGTTTTACTAAGTACTCTCATGGGAAATGTGTTTATCATTTCTGGTCCCTCTGGCTCTGGCCAGGACACACTGATTGAGGCTCTTAAAAAAGAACTTCCTCTTGAACGTGTTATTACAACTACCACTCGCCCTAAGCGACCTACCGAAAGCGATGGTCATCCCTATCACTTCATTACCAAAGAAGCTTTTACTGGGCTTCTTCAAGCTGATGCATTTGTAGAATATGCCAAGACGTACAATGGTGAATGGTATGGCGTTCAAAAAAAAGATCTCGATGCAGCTCTCGCTTCACCAAATATTGTTATTTGGAAAGTCGACTATAAGGGTGTTCGATCTATAAAAAAACAATTCCCCCATATCATATCCTTCTTAATAGAAGTTCCCGAAGAAATCCTCCGTAAACGTCTCATCAAAAGAGATTCCCCTAGCGAAGAGTATTTACAAGCCCGCATGGAGTACACCGAAGAGTGGCTCGCAAGCAAAGAACTCTATGACTACTGTATCAAAAACGAAGAGGGTCGCCTCGCAGAAGCCGTCGCCTCGCTCAAAGCCATTATCCAAAAAGAACTCGCTCAAAATAAAGCCTCTTAAGGCCTTTGAGAAGCGAGTTCTTGCCTTTGGAAGGGCGGAAGCACTCTGGCATAAAGAAGCTACTTTAGTACTTGGTCTCTCTGGTGGAGCTGACAGCACCGCTCTTCTTCAGGTTTTTCTGGCCCTAAAAAACCGCGAACACTTTCGACTGGTAGTCGCTCATGTGAACTATGGTCTACGCGGAGAAGAGTCAGCTGGTGATAGAGACTTCGTCAAACATCTAGCTCTCAAACACTCTCTCCCCTTCCATCTACTCAATGTTTCCAGAACTAAGGTTAAAAAAGACGAGGCTACTTTGCGTGCTCTGCGTTATGCTTTCTTCTCTAAAGTTCTCAAGAAGGAAAAGGCTGATGCAGTTGTCCTCGGTCACCACAAGGACGATCAGGCTGAAACCTTTTTATTGAGACTCCTTCGGGGCTCTGGCACAGTCGGTCTTCGGGCTATGCAACCTAAGCGTGATCATTATATTCGCCCCTTCCTCTTCGTCACTCGAGCAGAGATCTCTACTTACCTTAAATCTAAAAAAGTGAGTTTTCGAACTGATAGCAGTAACGCTGATTCTCGTTATCTCCGTAATAAAATTCGTCATGAACTTATCCCTCTTCTAGCCAAAGAATATCAACCTCAAATTGTCAATATTCTTGCTGATACCTCTACCCGTCTTTCAGAAGTACCTGTAGCTCAGGCTACTCTTCATCCAGTTGCTCTTATCGAGAAGAAGGATTCGCTTACTTTCTCTCTTGAGCAACTCTTGTCTTTACCAAGCAACGCCCGCACTGCTCTCCTCCGCCATATTCTCTCTACCATCCTTCTTAATCCCGTTTCTAATAACCTTTCCCGTGAGATCGAAAAGGTCCTCAAAGGTACCAAGAATAAAGTATCTGAAATCTCATTTCGTGGCTTGAAAATAACAAAAAAAGGTGGTACAGTGACCCTACAGAAAATCTCCTTAGACTAATTTTAAGCCTATATTTATGGACAAAATACTCAAAAATCTCACCCCTTATTTCTTTGTTGCTCTTCTTGTTTTTGGTCTTATTGTTCTTTATCAGGGACCTGCCCAAAAAGAAAAAGAGGTCTCCCTTAATACTCTTGTAAGTGAAATTAATCAGGGTCAAGTCAAAACCATAAACGTTGAAGGAAGCGCGCTTTCTATTGAGCTTCAAGATGCTACCAAACAAAAAGCCCGCAAAGAAAATGAGGCCTCTTTAACAGAAACCCTCTCAAACTACAACGTAGATCAGGGTAAACTCGGAGAAGTCAGTATCACTATCAAGGAGCCCTCTGGTCTTTCTTTCTGGTTAGCCACTCTCCTGCCTTTTCTCTTGCCTTTGTTCATAATCGGACTTTTTATCTGGTTCATGCTCCGCCAAGCACAACGCGGTAACTCTCAAGCACTTTCTTTCGGAATGAGCCGTGCCCGCATGAGTGATCCAAACGACAAAAAGAAACAAGTCTTGTTCAAAGACATCGCTGGCAGTGTCGAGGCCAAGATGGAACTCGAAGAGGTTGTCGATTTTCTTCGTCAACCTAAAAAGTTTCTCGATATGGGCGCTAAAATACCCAAAGGTGTCCTCCTCCTTGGCTCTCCGGGTACCGGTAAAACCATGATGGCTAAGGCTGTGGCGGGTGAAGCGGGTGTACCCTTCTTCAACATCAGCGGCTCAGAGTTTGTTGAAATGTTTGTTGGCGTCGGGGCAAGTAGAGTTCGTGACCTCTTTAAACAAGCTCGCAAAAACGCTCCTGCTATTGTCTTCATTGATGAAATTGATGCTGTTGGTCGCCATCGTGGCGCCGGCCTTGGTGGTGGTCATGATGAGCGGGAGCAAACTCTTAATCAAATCCTTGTTGAAATGGATGGCTTTGAAACAGAAACTAATGTCATTGTTATCGCTGCCACCAACCGTCCCGATGTTTTGGATCCTGCTCTCTTACGTCCAGGCCGCTTTGATCGTCGCGTAACTATGGATCTCCCTGATATCAATGATCGTGAACAAATCCTTCTCATTCATACTCAGAATAAAAATCTTGAACCCGAAGTAAAGCCTCGTGTTTTGGCTGAACGTACCCCTGGCTTTTCCGGTGCTGATCTTGCTAATCTCGTCAACGAAGCTGCTCTTCTTGCTACTCGTCGAGATAAGACCTCTATTGGTATGAGCGAACTGACCGAGTCAATTGAAAAAGTCATCCTTGGACCAGAGCGCCGCAGTCGTGTCATTAATCCAAATGAGAAAAAGATTGTCGCTTACCACGAAAGCGGTCACGCCCTTGTCGGTGCCAGCCTTAAACATGCTGATCCTGTTCAGAAAGTTTCTATTATTTCACGTGGTCATGCTGGAGGCTACACCCTTGCCGTCCCCTCAGAAGATAAAACCCTTCATTCAAGAGAATACTACTACGATGAGCTCTCTATGCTCCTTGGTGGCTACGCCAGTGAGAAACTTATCTTTAGCGATATCACCACTGGTCCATCTAATGATCTAGAGCGTGCTACTCAAATGGCTCGCAACATGGTTACTCGCTACGGTATGAGTCGTCTCGGTGCTCGTACCTTTGGCAAGAAAGAAGAGTTAGTTTTCCTGGGTCGTGAGATGCATGAAGAAAAAAACTATTCTGAGAAAACAGCCGAGTCTATAGACATGGAGGTCTCTCGCCTTATCGATGAAGCTTTCAAGCGAGCGACTGATATCCTGATGAGAAGAAGAGAAACTCTTGAAACACTTGCTCAAACTCTTCTCCAAAAAGAAACTATTGAGAAGGATGAGTTTGAAAGTATTGTCAATCCAGCGATGGCTTAAGAGTCTTGTTTTTTCTAACAACCTTTGTTATCATGCCCTTCGTACTGAACCAAACTCGGTACGAAGGGTTATCCTCAAGTATACTTGTATCTTATGAGTCTGTAGCTCAGCTGGTTAGAGCGCTACATTGACATTGTAGAGGTCTCCAGTTCGAATCTGGACAGACTCACACTCATATAAAAAGCTCCCTAAAGGGAGCTTTTCGTATCTGACTAATTTTCTTAACCTAGCAAGAGCTTGCTCCTGAAAAACAAGGGGTGCTTGATGGAACTGAGGGTCTTGAGATAGGGCTTGTGGTACCAGTGCCTCCAGTAGTCTGGTTGACCCGACTATTGATAACTGCTCCAGCTGGACCCAAAATACCCTGGGCATCATATATAGCCTTGTTGGTTTGGGCATTGATACTTCCTATCTCTTTATTGATAGTCCGTTGAATATCTCCTGTACCTTGTTGAATAACTTTAGAAACAGTTCTGTTGACTACAGACAAAACCACTCCCGAAAGAAACTCTCCTGGGTTAGTGGCTCCGGCAATAAGCTTTGTCCCTAAAGTTGTTACATCATTAATCGTGTTACCTACCGTACCAGCTGGGGTAATAATATTGCCAGCTGCATCAAGAATAGGCTTCACTCCAGGGCTCTGAGCTATAATCTCTTGTTCTTTCTTTTTTTCTTCCAGCGTTTTGTTATAGACATTTTCTGCAGAAATAGCAATGCCAATTGGATTGTTGGCCGGACTAGCTACCAAACAATTGATTGCTCGGAAATCCCCTTCAGCAATAGCTACACGCGGATCACTTTTTCCGGTATTACATTCTGCAAAATTATTCTTGGGAATCTCTTTTCTATTCACCGTTGCCTCAAGTACAACTTCTTTAAGATAGCTATTGTAATTACCAGTCACCTTGCCACTACTCGCCGGATCAACGTAATTAGCAGATGACTCTGTCCCACGCAGCGACTGCGAAAGAAAATCTTTGATAATCACTTTGTTGGCTTTTTCCTGAGGTATGGTATTCAAAAATTGATCAAAATTTGTGATAATACTTGTTTCTCCTAAACTACCATCAATAGCCTGTAGCACCTGGTTATTAAGTAACTGTACCGCCGCCACCTTCAGTGTCCCCAATAAAGCTCCCTCTATTTGTCTCGCGATATTCTCCATAGTCTGCTTAACTACAGCACCTATCACTGCGTCACCCCAGGCATGTGACTGTGGCGCAATAACAAACGAGCTAAGTACGGTGATCACAAAAAGTACTTTTTGTATTCGTAGGGTATTTTTTTGTTTTAGTATATTCATAACAGATCGATCACTTAGAGTTGAAGTGGTATATCATTAATCTCATATTTTTTGAGCGCCCCCTGCACTTCTTCTGTAAACTGTGTAGTTACACCAAGAAGTCCTTGCAAACGTGAGAGAGTTGCCACTTGACCAAGAGGATCATCACTCCCTGGATTAACTTGGTCTTTGAGGGAAACGGCATAAAGGCCCATTTTGAGAGCCTTGATGTGGATATCCAGCATCGCCTCAGGAACTTCTAATTTCTGAGTACTGTCTAAGATTTTCTGACCACGTTCTGCTAAGGTATTTGTAAAATCCTTGTTACCACTTGCCAAAGTCAGAATGGCCTGATTGGAAACATTACTCAATACTCCCCCGAGTTCATCTTCATTACTAAATTGAGCTGGTGAGTTTTCAGCAACCAAATAAGATAGAGTCGTAAGATATTCGAGGATGTCCTTACGCTCTTGAGACTTTCTTTCTTTTTCCTTCAAGCTGCTACTCGGCGCCTTCTTGATCTTGATAGATTTCACATCTACTTCCGGTAACGTCACTTCAGATGATTGACTCGAAAGAGCCTCTTCAACAGCACCATTGATTTGATCAAAAGTAACTTCTTTATTATCACTATCTATAGTACTGAGTACTCCAGAAATTTGCTGTGAAATTTCATTGGTTAGATTTTTCTCATTACTCTTTGTCTCCGAGGTAGTTTGTTTTTTTTCTTCAGCCCCTTCTATAATACGATCCCCCGGAGCTGGCATAAGTGGATTATAACCACTCTCTATTTCAACACCATCAGAGTAACCGTCGCCATCAGTATCTGCTTTATCAGGATTCGTACCGTAAAGTTTTTCTTCATCTGCTGAGAGATTATCTTGATCACTATCAACAAAAATATTTTTAGAGCTCGTGCTAGATTCTGCCTGAACAGCAAAAAAACTTACCAAAAAAAAGAGGCTCAAAAAAAGAGTGAGAGTGAATTTATCACGTAGAAGTAAATCTCGCATACAAAGTTCTTTTTGTTTTTTCTAGTATATCATTGAATAGCAAAAAATTGTACGTCATCTTTATTCACTTCTCGTAGAAGATCATATTAAGTATTTCAAAACAATCTCTTTATCTAAATACTCTCAGGTGCATCACTAAAATACGTATCTCGTCATCTTTATAGAATGACTTTGGATAATTTA
>CAZQLN010000002.1:176596-178318 GCA_964594215.1 uncultured Bdellovibrionales bacterium
TTCTTCTCCAGAAAATAAAGCCTTTTGAGAATTTAATGGTAACATTTTAAAACCTCGCTATTTATGTATTATACTAAATATAAAATTTTTTCATTATACCATAAATTATATTGTTAATATATTATTATTTTGTCAATATACTCCATCCCCTTTCTTCAGAGATAAACAGAAGGCCTAGCCACAAAATTATCTGCCCCTGAGGAATACTGTAAAAGAAATGATCACTTAAAGCAAAAAAGGTTAAAAATGTGATTACTCCAAGATGCTCTTTTCTGATTTGTTCCACGTGGAACAATCTATTCTTCTTATCTCTTGGACCAAAGAAGAGTGTTAGAAATAGGAGAATAATTATAAATAAACCTCCTAGACCAAGTTCGTAGTAGGTAAAAAGGAAAAAATTATGAATCGGTTGAATGCTCCAATTATTAAGACTCTCTAGTTGGGAGTAGAGTTTAACTCCATAAGAACCCAAACCATTACCAATGAGGGTAAATTGGCTTATTTGAGCATATTCAAATAAGGAAAGTTCTCTTTCAGAAAGACTTTTAAAAGAGACTTGGCTTAGCAAAAAAATTAAACCTACTATCAAAAAAATTGCTATCTTATGTTCCACGTGGAACATATTCATCTTCTTGATTCCCAAATACTTAAGTATTGTTCCACGTGGAACAATTAACAAGGCTCCTAAAAAAGTTAGTATAATAGCTGTTCTTGAAAAAGTTAATAAGAGACCGAAAATAAGAATGGGAATCATCAATTGTTCCACGTGGAACATCTTGCTATTATTTGAGATTCTTACAATTTTTTCTGTTCCACGTGGAACAAAGTGTCTAAAAAGTACTACCAGTAAGGCAAGTCCCAAAAAGGCACCTAAAATATTAGGGTGGACAAATAAACCGTAACCTCGAAGGATTTTTTCACCGAAAATACTTATGGTTGCGACACCTGGGTTACCAACTCTTAAAAAACTCTCTCCTAAATAGCTTAAACCTATGGATTGTTGTGTACTAACTTGTATAAAAGCCACTAAAGTATTAAATAAAGCAAAATAAGTGACCACTTTAATCATCCAGCTATTAAAAAAATATCGTGTTCCACGTGGAACAATTGAGTTTATTTTTTTATGTTCCATGTGGAACACACTAAAAAACTGTACCAGAACAAAAACAGCGATCTCGGTCATAGTAAGAGCATTACGGAGAGCTAATGCTAATTCTTGAGATTGCAATGTTAATATCCATTGCCAGATAATCCAAACTCCAATAAGTACTAGGGGAGTCCTATTGGATTGTTCCACGTGGAACATCTTCCTATTATTTGACAATATTAAGTTTTTGTGTTTTATTAATAAATATAGGAGCCAGCCAAAAAAAACAGCGTCAAAAAGATAGATCGAAACATCTAGGTACTCATTAAAATCTTGCCTTGGATAGAGGGCATTTGCTATTAAAACTTTATGAATATTCAATAAAAAAGCTACTACAAGAGCTCCTGTAAGATATTTTTGCCAATTATCCATAGTGAGTATTCTCCTTTCATCCATGCCCTTAAGTGTACGACCTTCTTGAGACGGGGACAAGCACTCTAGTTGACGAGGGGAGAGAATTAACAGATAATAAATGCGTTTCAAAAAAAGCCCTCCGCCATCCTGGCTGGCGCTCGCTAACTATTCACTGAGAACGCTCAAAGCGGCTCTAGCTGAAGAAACATATTTATTCACAT
>CAZQLN010000003.1:0-150496 GCA_964594215.1 uncultured Bdellovibrionales bacterium
TCTCTTCTCCTTCACGTGAAATGAATCCAAATCCTTTGTCTGTGAGGGTTTTGATTGTACCGTTCATAGTTTTATGTGAGCTATAGTTTCTCTGAAATTCGACTACGTTTCATTGTGCATTAGTTGCTTGGGTCAATTATAGCACAAGAATTAAAAAAAGTAAAGAGCTAATCTAACGAGATCCCCATTTAAAGTTTAATTCCCAGATCTTTCAATCGAGTCAAAAGCCCTTGGTTATCTATGAAACGAATCGGATGGTAGCCTACCAGAGCTGCTGTTGAAAGACTTTTAAGCGAATCATCTATGAAAATAGCTTCCTCTGGGCGAATACCGAGAGCTTCAAAAGTCTGATAAAAGATTTGAGGATCTGGTTTTTGGAGGCCTACTTCTGAGGAAATAATAATATGATCAAATAAGCCATCGAGGGCGTGTTTGGCTAGTTTATCTCGTAGGGTAGAGGTGTAGTTGCTAAGTAAGGCCATTGGGTAACCAAGCTCTTTTAATTTATGAATAAGAGAGACAAGTTCTGTGTTGAGGACTTTGCCCGCTTCAAAAGCATCAATAAATTGTGAAGCCTTTCTAAAGACAACTTCATCTGGCACAAGATCTTTGACAACCGAAAGAAGAGTCTCCTTTTGGCTTTGGTCATGAATGTTATTGAGATGATTTCTCTCAAAATAGAGATTACGAAAATCTGTGATAGGAATATCACAGATCTCAGCTATACTTTCGAAAAATCCATTACTTTCGGGTGGAGCTAATTCTATTACACCGCCGTAGTCGAAAACAATGGCTTTAAACTTTTTTTTAGGCATTGCACACATGTTACCCGGGCAGGATTCGAACCTGCGCATGATAGGACCAAAACCTATTGCCTTACCGCTTGGCTACCGGGTATAAAATTTACTCCTAAGAGGCTACTTTGCCGCCCAGGAGGTTCAAGGCTTGGCTAATGAGGGGGTTATCAGAGTAACTCTCTTGGATAGTTGAGGTTTCTTTAGGTTCTTCTACCTCCACTTTAAAGTCTAATTTGAACCCTAAAATCCTATCAAAGGCCTCTACGAGTGTCAATTGATTAGCCTTCTCATCGAGGCGTTCTTTGTGGAATGGATACTTCACTCCAAGAATTACGTGATTGTTTTCAAGGTGTTTAGGGATAGCGGTTGAGAGAGCAAGCGAGAGAGATGCGTTCATTTCTTTGGCAGTTTCTAGAATAGCATGCCAATTTTCCTTAATATGACTAAGCGAAGTTTCGGGGGTCTCAACAGTTTCACTGATAACGGGATTTAGAGTTTGTGGGGTTACCTGAACTTCTATTGTATTCTTGGTAGAATCAGGAGAGGTAGGGGCACTCTTCTTTTTTTCTGGAGCAGAATTGCTAGCTGAAGATCCCGCCGCCGGAGTCGTTTGGTGAGAATCCATATGAGGATTGTTTTCTAGGAGAGCAATCATCTTTACGAGAGCTATTTCTAAGGGGAGCTCTGAGATAACGGCTTGAGAACTATTTTTCTGGGCTTCTGCAAGAATCTCCAACAGACTCACGATAGAAAGGCTATCAGTAGTTGTAGCCATTTTTTTGAGTTCAACCTCTTGATCTTTAGTGAGACCACTTTTAAGTAGAGGTGGTACGGAGGAACTTGCGGTAAAAAGAAGGAGATCTCGCAGGAAGTACATGAAGCCAGTGATAAGGACTCGGAAGTCCCGTCCTTCCTCACTGAGTTTCCTGACATGAGACAGAGCAGCGAGGAGCTCGCCCTTCTGTATGTCTGTGAATAATTCTACAAAGGTCTCATGTTTAGCGGTACCGAGAATATCAATAACAAGGTCTTCGGTAATTTTTTTGACCTCGAGTGAATGGATCTGAGTCAAAAGAGATTCAGCGTCACGCATGCCGCCTTCCGAAGCGAGGGCAATTACTTGAAGAGCCTTAGGCTCAATGGTCATTTTTTCTGCTTTGGCGATCCGTTCAAGTTTTTCGATAATACTTGTCACTGGGAAGCGCCCGAGATCGAAGCGCTGGCAGCGTGAAACAATAGTGTCTGGCACCTTGTGTAGGGCGGTGGTAGCCAGAATAAACATGGCGTGAGCAGGAGGTTCTTCGAGCGTTTTTAGGAGTGCATTGAAGGCACCCATAGAGAGCATATGCACTTCATCGATGATATAGATCTTACGAGCACCGAGACTTGGTGGTAGTGAGATGGTTTCGCGGAGTTCTCGAATATTATCGACACCAGTGTGGGAAGCAGCATCGATCTCGATTATGTCCATTGAACGACCCTCTTCCATGAGGAGGCAGTGGGTACATTTAGCGCAAGGTTCAGCTGACTTACCTCTGTTGAGGCAGTTCACTGCTTTAGCAAAAATACGAGCCAGAGTAGTTTTCCCCGTCCCTCGAGGACCAGTAAAAAGATAAGCCTGGCCAACACGATCAAGAGTAAGGGCGTTTGAGAGAGTAGTAACGATGTGCTGTTGTCCGACAACGTCATGAAAGGTTTTGGGACGGTACTTGCGGTACAGTGTAGACATAGAGGTATAGGGAGATTCAATAATAGTCTTAGTATAGCGTGCTTTTGAGAACTAAAAAACCCCGTCGCAAGAGGAGGACGGGGTTCAAAAAGAGGCTACTTTTTGAAGACAAAAAACTTGTAACCAACGAAATTCCAAGCAAGACCAATGATACTACCAGTTGCAGCTCCAAGGAGTCCCGCTTGAGCAACGGTAAAGGCTCCAGCACCACTAAGAGAAGCGAAGACTAGTGAAGCGATGATAACGTTGATAGCGAAACCAATCAGACTGACGAGAAAAAATTGGAAAAACTGATGGGTAGCACGGCTTCTATTTTCTGAACCGAAAGTCCAGTATTTATTCCAGAAGAAACTGTTGATATTGGCAATGATAAATGAAATCGCTTTATAGAGAGAGTAGTAAGTGATCACCAGAGATGCCATACTAAACCAAGCTGTTTCTGAAGAATGATTAACATCATTAGCTACCACAATAGTAATAAGAGCTAGAACACCAATATCAACAAGGGTATTCATAACTCCAATAACCAAGAATTTGGCAAGTTGCCATACGAGAGCTATTTTTTTAGCGATAAAGGAAGCTACGATCAGACCTAGAGGAACACTGATAGCAAAGAAGGGGACAACTATGAGCCAAACTGTTTCATAGAGGCTGGGTTTGGCATTCTTGAGAATAGGTAGAAGTAAGAGTCCGATCAAGATACCAGCGAGTAGTCCAAGGAGGTAATCTTTTTTGCCGCCACGGTATGAAGATGGGTTGGTTGGAGCGTCCATAGGTTGTATTAAAAAATAGCGATTAAAAACTAAAAGTTTATCGAGAGAGAAGATCTATTTTCCTTGATTAATTTCACGTTCAATTTCTTCCATATCACGCACCCAATCATTCAAGAGTGAGGAGGACGGAGCTTCGGACTGATCAGTATCATGGAGTGATACGGAGGGCGCCTCTTCTGAGCTGCTAGTAGTTGTATCTGGAGTAATATCTTGTTTCCAGGCATTCATAACACTGTGAACTTCAGTGGCTCGCTCATGATCATTCTTCCAGTCAGCGTGCATACCCTTTTGGATGATGTTTTCGATAGCTGCCCAGCTGGAATCAAGAGTAGCGGGTACTACAATAGCCACTTCATCCCCTGGCTCTGCCTTGAAATAGGTGACGGAAGCCAAAAGAATACGGTAGGGTTTACCATTGGAAACGACGTAGTAGTTGCTGTTTTCGTCTTGAGTGACGATACCAAGGGCATGACGCCTTTCAATAGGGCCAATCTGTTTATAGAGGAAGGTGCCGGTGCCGGTAATGGTGAGCTTAAGCATGTCACCTTCGACCAGTTTGGATTTGGAAGCGTAGTTAGCAGGTACAGGGTATTGTTTGCTATCAGTACCAATCATAATTTGGCCATCAAAGGTACCTTCAACAACGGTTCCGAGAGCTTCTTCGTGAGCCTCAAGTTTACGTGGGCGGCCAGTTTTTTTCTTTCCCTCAATTTGCAAAAGCATAGCTTTAGCGCTTTGAATGGTCTTTTCAGCACTAAGAACCATTTCACGCAAAGCTTGAATTTTTTGGAGCTGCTCTGTTTCTGAGAGAGACTCATTGGTCTCGGGAGCAAGATGCGACATAAGTAAAGTAATTTTGTTTTTGATTTTTTGTCTGTACTTATTATACTGAAATTTTCTTAGTCAAGCAAGACTGAAGAGTAAAAGTAGAGTCGTATATGCTAGCTATAAAAAAAGGGACTCAACCGGAAGGGCGAGAGGTGTTCTTCCAAGAAACAAGTAGCCACCGAAGAAGGGAAACTGACAACCCTTGACAAAAACAAGGTTCATGCGGTAATATAAGACGTTGTTAAGTGGGCCCAATTTTATCCATTTTTTGTTTTCCTATGACTGATCAGAAGAAAAAAACTGAAAACTTCTTACAGGAAGGCGTAAGCCTCTATGGAGAGGCTATGAATGCCTTTTTGGAACGACTCCCGGAACGCTCTCAGGCGATTGTCAAAGCTCGTTTTGGTATTGGTGGTGGTAAGGCTAAGACACTTGAAGAGATTGGGAGTCTTTATAGCATTACTCGTGAACGAGTCCGTCAGGTTATCTGTAGTGCCTTGGAACAATTGAAGAAGGCCTTGCTTCATGAGGAGCGTTTTGCAATTATTTCTAAAACAGTTGAATCGACCTTGGCGAAGAAAAATGGTATCATGGTTTCAGATGAGCTCGTTAAAACACTGTCTCACGGAAACAAAAGTGAAGCTGGCGCCATCCTTGCTTTTTTGGAAGCTTTGCCAACAATTCTTTCTGAAAAACTTTCTTCAGACCATGAAAAGGTTTATTTCTTGAAAGATTTTTCACTCGAACTTTGGCAAGATATGAAGGAGGGAACTAAGGAAATTCTTTCTAATATGAAAGAAACAGTTTCTTCTGAGGAACTCTATGCTCTTTTTACCAAAAAATATGGCAAAAAGTTCTCGTATGAGCACTATCTTAACTTTCTGAAAGTTGCAAAAGACGTGAAGCAAAATGTCTTTGGTCGCTGGGGACTTTCCACATGGAGCGATATCAAGCCACGTGGTACCCGGGAGAAAGCCTACTTGGTTTTGAAGACTGGAGGTAAGCCCCTTCATTTTCGTGAAATTGCGCGCCTTATTGATGAGCATGGTCTTCACCAGAAGAAGCGTCAGAGCCATCCGCAGACAGTCCACAATGAACTCATCAAAGACAAACGTTTTGTCCTTGTCGGACGAGGTATCTATGCTCTCGCTGAATGGGGGTATAAAAAAGGTACTGTCAAAGAGGTAATTGAAGAAATTCTTGCTGGTGCTAAGAAACCATTAGCTCGTGAAGAAATTCTTGAACAAGTCCTCAAGGTACGACAGGTCAAAAAATCAACTATCATTATCAACCTCAATACTTTTTTTGAACGCGTAGCTAAGAATACCTACGTCTCTAAAAAGAAATAGTTGTTGGAAGGATCTTGTTAGTAGTTTATTTTTACATAACTCAAAGCCGTTAGGCGACACTCGTTCGTAAAAAAAGGGTGTCGGTATGTAACGGGGTCAACGAACCTCACACTTACCATGGATATTCTATTAGGTGCTTTCGCCAATTTTTTTGCATCACTCGGGCAGGCTGCTGGTATATTTTCATATATCTGGTTCATTATTTTACCGCCACTGCTCTACTATATTTTCATGAATCTTTGGATGCCGCATGTATGGCATCGTTTTGGTGACAAACAGTCGAGCCTTTTATTGGAAATTATTCCACCACGAGATATTGAAGCCAGCCCACTTCCAATGGAGTATATTTTTGCTGGTTTAGCAGGAGTGAAGAAAAGTTTGCTTGTTCATGAAGAGTACCTTGAGGGTGAGTACGCTGAATCTTTTGCTCTAGAAATAGCCAGTATCGAAGGCCAGGTGCATTTCTATATTCGTTGCAGAAAAAAAACTCGCAATTTAGTAGAGTCACACTTTTATGGTCAGTATCCAAATATAGAGTTGGTCGAGGTTCCTGACTACACGGAACTAGTACCACGTACCGCCCCTAATAAAGATTGGGATCTGTGGGGGACTGATTTTGAATTGGTCAAAGATGATCTCTACCCTATTCGCACCTACAAAAAATTTGAAGAGTCAGTCACGGGTAAAATGCTTGACCCTTTGGCCGGTATGATTGAAATCATGAGTAAGGCTGGTCCGGGTCAGCACATGTGGTTTCAGATTTTGATTACCTGCGAAGAGGAGAGTTGGTACGCAACGGGCCGTGAAACAGTAGATGACTTTATTGGTAAAAAGAAGGCTCATAAGGTTGGTTTTTTGAGGCAGGTATTTACGGATATCAAGGATGTTCTTCTCAATATCATTCCTTGGTTAATGGGATCAGAGTTGCATTTTGGTGGAGGTCATGAAGAGGAGAAAAAAGAATTCGATGAACAAAAAATCACATATGGACAGAAGGAAGTTATCAAAGCTCTTGAGGAAAATCTTGGTAAAATGATGTTCAAAACCAAGGTACGATATGTCTATGTAGGGCGTCGTGAGAATTTTGATAAGCCAACAGGTGTCTCGGGTTTCATTGGCGGCATCAAGCAGTTCAATGATCAGAATTTGAATAGTTTCAAACCAAATAATCTGACAAAAACAAGCGCGGAATTCATTTTGAAAGCTCCTCGGTTACGTTATATGCAGCGTCGCATTTTTCGTCGCTATATAGATCGTGACCCACAGCCCTATGATGTCCGTTTTCTTCTGAGTACTGAAGAGCTTGCAACTATTTTCCATATCCCAGACATGTCAGTGACAGCACCAGCCCTTTCACGAGTAGCTGCTAAACGCAGTGGGGCGCCGACTAATCTACCGATCTAGCCAAAATACTATGCCCTCACCAACTGAAAACGACATTACTTTTTTCGCCAAGACAAACTTCCGTAATCAGGATGTTGCTTTTGGTATTAAAACAGACGATCGTCGTCGTCACATGTACGTCATTGGTAAGACCGGTATGGGTAAGACGAATCTTCTGGAAAATCTAGCCATCCAAGACATTCAGAAGGGTCATGGTATTGCTTTTATCGACCCTCATGGTGACACCGCTGAGAAGTTGATCAAGGCTATTCCGAGTAACCGTATCAATGATGTCATCTATTTTAATCCGGCAGACCAAGCTTTCCCAATTGCTTTTAATGTGATGGAGAAAGTAGATCCGGAATTTCGCCATCTGGTTGCTTCGGGACTGGTTGGTGTTTTCAAAAAGATCTGGGCCGATTCATGGGGGCCACGTTTGGAATATATTTTACGTAATGCCATTTTGGGCTTACTTGAATATCCTGGAAGTACTCTTCTTGGAGTGACTCGTATCTTGGTAGACAAGTCTTACCGCGAGCGAGTGGTAGAAAAGATTACTGATCCAGTAGTGAAAAGTTTTTGGGTAGATGAATTCACCCAGTGGAATGATCGAGTGCTTCAGGAGGTTATTTCACCTATTCAGAATAAGGTGGGTCAATTTCTCTCTAGTGCACTGATTCGTAATATTGTGGGTCAGACGGTTTCTTCTTTTGATGTGCGTAAAATCATGGATGAACGGAAGATTTTGATCATGAACCTCTCTAAAGGTCGCCTCGGCGAGGATAATAGTGCCCTCCTTGGAGCTATGATGATCACTAAGATTCAGTTGGCGGCTATGGGTCGCGTGGATATTCCAGAAGAGACACGCGCTGACTTCTACCTCTATGTTGATGAGTTCCAGAACTTCGCTACGGAATCTTTCGCTAATATACTTTCCGAAGCTCGTAAGTATCATCTCAATCTCATTCTGGCCAATCAGTATGTGAATCAGATTGATGAGAAGGTGCGTGATGCCATCTTCGGTAACGCCGGTAGCATTATCTCTTTTCGTGTTGGTGCCATGGATGCCGAGTTTCTTGAGAAAGAATTCGAGCCAGTTTTTATGATGAATGATATCGTCAACCTGCCAAAGTTTCAGATCTATCTCAAGCTGATGATTGATGGTATCGCGGGAGATGCTTTCAGTGCGACTACTCTGCCGCCAATTGCTCTAGAGGATGCTGGTAACGATGAGAAGGTGATCCAAGTTTCTCGTGAGCGTTATTCTGGATCTAAAGAAGAAGTGGAAGAGAAGATTCGTCGCTGGAGTGGTATGTTGACTGAAGAAGAGAAACAAGTCTTATACAATCAAGTGACAACCAAAGCAGCCGCAAAGCCCGCTCCTGAGAGAGCCAATCCTCCGAAGAAATTACAACCAGAGGTTAAAAAAACACCAGTGGCTACGGCACCCAAAGCACCCACTGTGAGTAAATCACCTGTTCCAAAGCCAGCACCTCAGCCAGCAGTCGTAAAAGTAGCTCCGCCAGTGAGTATTCCGAAAGAAGCAGCCCCAGAACCTCCGATGGTAGAGCCAGAGACAGTAGTAGAGGAAAAAGTCATGTACAAGGCTACCTGCGCGACATGTGGCGAAGAAATTGAAGTCCCTTTCAAGCCAGATGGATCACGTCCAACCTTCTGCAAGGATTGTCTGCGCGACTATCAACGTGCTACAGCTAAAGTACGTCTAGAAATAGAACAGAAAAACGGTACGGCTTCAGCTCCAAAAAAAAATAGTCCATCAAAATCACCTGATCAACCCAAAAAACATGTGTATGCACCAGAGGGTGCTCCTATGAAGCTTTCCCAAACCCGTACCATGGGGCCCAAGAAGTTTAAAAACCTCCGTCAAAAACCACAGGTCAATCTGACTGAACTTCGGAGCATGATTGAAGCGACTCGTGAAGGAGTGGTCTCAGAATAGTCATTTTCGTCTCTTCCGAAAGCACAGAGGATTTGCTATACTATCTCTATGAGTTTTCGCAAAATGCACAAAAAAGCCTACGCTTTCTGGGTCATTTCATCTGGCCTGGTAGTTTTGTCTATGGTGCTCTTTTTGCTGGCCCCGTTCTTTCTCTACTAAAGTGTTATGCAATCATCGAAATGGCTAGTGCGATTATTCCTTTTGTTCGCACTCTCTGTGACCGCGTGGGCTTCATTCGTCTCCTGGGGACAGCTTGAGCGTCACAAACGTATTACAGAAGAAGTGGATCAATTAGAGGCAGAGGCCAAACGTATTCAAGCTGAGAATCAGACCCTTGAAGAACGGATGAGTTATTTTTCAACGAGAGAGTTTCGCGAACAAGAAGCCCGTGAAAAACTTGGACTCAAAAAGGCTGATGAAACAGTGATTGCTATCAAGGAAGAAGTGCAGAGAGATTCTGGGGACAATACGATCAATAATAATCAACAAAGAAACGATGAACAAGAAGTGGTAATTCCTAATTATCGAAAATGGTGGCAAATCTTTTTTCGCTAAACAAAGGCTTTCAAATTAAAACAGTATGAAGATTCCCAAATTTCCATGGCAAAAAAATGATGATACGGATTCTCAGCAAAGACCGCCCCTCATCTCTTTACGTATCATCGCTTACGCTACATTGACTTGCTTAGTTCTCCTTTTTGCCCTGTCACTTCTTTGGGTTTATGCTTGGCCAAATATGTTTGGTACTCGAGGGCTGATGCTTCGCGAAAAGATGCCGTATCCCTTGGTATACATTTCTCCAAAACAGATTATTACCTATAGAGAGTATGCGGAGAATAGCCAGGCCGTGAAGCGTTTTTATGAGAATCAAGATTTTTCACAGATTGGTCTTCGAGTAGATCTTCATACCGAAGAAGGTCAGAGGCGTTTCTTGGTTCGTAAGAAAGAAATTCTCAACAAGATGCTTGAAGATGAAGCATTGCGCTATATTGCTAAAAGAGAAAACATTGTTGTTACCAAGGATATGGCACGCGAGGGGGTACGGCGCAGTTTGGAAGAATATGGCACAAGTGAGCGTGTTCAGGGTGATTTAGAGCGTTTGTATGGATTCACTCTTGCTCAATTTGAGGATAAGGTTGTTATGCCGAAGCTCTATCAGGAGAAGATTTTGGCCTTTTTCGACGAAACGACCAAACCAGGTGAAGCGGCCAAGAATAAAATAGACAACGCTAAGAAGATGCTTGATCAAGGTAAAAATTTTGCAGATGTAGCCAAAGAGTTTTCCGAAGGAGAGACACGAGCAGCTGGTGGTGAGTTGGGTTGGTTTCAGGTTACGGATTTGGCTCCAGAGCTACAGGGTGTTGTACCTAGTCAGACAGTAGGTATTCCGGGTAGCGTAGTTGAAAGTGCTCTTGGTTACCATATCGTCATGCTTCAGGAGATTAAGAAGGAAGAAGGTAAGACCCTTTATCGCATTAGCCAGATTTTTACTCGCAAAGCCTCTTTCACTGATTGGCTGACCAAGAAGATGCAAGAAATTCCCATCTATGTTTTGTCACCAGAGTATCGTTTTGACAAGGATAAAGCTCAGATAGAATTTAAGAGTGAGAATATGCGTCAATTTGAGGCGGATCTTTTTAACAAATCAGAAGGAGATCCACTCTTTCTTTTCTAAACAGTAGCGCTACGTTATATGATGAATGATATACAGTTACCACTAACACCTAAAGAGGAGACATCTCGAGCGGAAGAGGTAGACAATTCTCCTATGGAACGTCGAAACCAATCGTCAGGTACTCGTGGAGCTTTTTTTCAGATGGTACTTGCTGGATTAGTGGGTGGGGGACTTATGTTTGGACTCATCAATCATTTTGGTATTACCAGCTCAAAAAACACTGACTCAAAAGCAACTCAGGAACAAATGGCTGTTTTGCCGGGTATAGAAGATGAAAGTCTGATTCGTTTGGTAGAACAACGGAGTGCCGCTGTAGTCAGTATTGTTATATCCAAAGAAGTGAAACAGGCACCAAGTTTTGGGGGTCTCCCTTTCTTTTTTCCATTCAATAATACTGCTCCACAGCAGGATACAACAGGAGAAGTTAAGAAACAGCAGATTGGTAGCGGCTCTGGTTTCATCGTAAGTGAGGATGGTCTCATTGTGACGAATAAGCATGTGGTGAGTGATGAGGAGGCTACCTACACAGTTGTTCAGAGTGGTGGCAAAGAATTTGAGGCTAAGGTATTAGCGAGAGATCCCAACAATGATGTAGCCATCCTGAAAATTGAAGGCACGGGTTTTCCAGTCTTGCCACTAGGTGACTCAGATGCTATCAAAGTAGGTCAGACAGCTATTGCTATCGGTAATCCATTAGGTGAGTTTGCTAACTCAGTCAGCCGAGGAATTATCTCTGGCATGAAACGAGAAGTGACAGCTGGTTCAGGTTTTGGACAGGAAGAACGTTTGACTAACATTATTCAGACAGATGCTGCTATCAACCCGGGTAATTCAGGAGGACCCCTTTTTGATATCAATGGTCGGGTTATTGGTATCAATGTAGCAGTAGCTCAGGGCGCTGAAAACATTGGTTTCGCCCTACCTATCAACGATGTAAAACAGAGTATTACTCAGGTACGAGAGAAAGGGCGTATTATTACTCCATACATTGGAGTACGCTACGCTCTTTTGAATGAGAAATCAGCTAAGTCACTTAATCTTCCATATACCTATGGAGCACTTATCCTTCGTGGACAGAATATTACAGACTTTGCAGTGATCCCAGGATCACCAGCTGATAAAGCGGGGCTGGTAGAAAATGATATCATCCTAGAAATTAATGGTAAGAAAATAGATGAGAGTAATCCACTTGGTAAGATGCTTGCTCAGATGGAAGTCAATCAAGAAGTTACTCTATTTGTCTGGCATAAAGGCGAAACCAAAGAAGTTAAACTTACTATTGAAGAAAAGAAGTAGTCCTTAAACCGGTTTTCTCTGTATGATTTTTCATTTCACGGTTTTTCTCTGGGCAGTTATTTTTTACGGTGGTCTTCAGGGTATTCTCTATATTGATACAAGTGCTACATGGAGCTGGTATTTTTTTAGTATCAGCCTCTTGTTAGTTATTGTCGCTTTAGCAACAAAAAGAATAACTGGACGTTTACGAGATATTTTTTTGCCCGGTCTATTCGCCCTGACTACCCCAACCCTACTCTCTTTCATTGACAATCCTAGAGAGCAACAGATATTCGTTTTTCTTGCGAGTTCAATGGTTTACATGGCCTTCATGGGGTCGTATCGTTTGAAACAGGCCCCTCAAGATCAGACGGCCATTGCCTTCTTGCAGAGCGCATCGCTCGCAGGACTATTTCTTTTTTACGGTAGCATGTACGGCTTCTACCTCAACTTCAATTTTCCGCTCTGGGCACTGATGGTATTATTTTTTATCGGTACAACTCTAACCAGTTTCGCAACGTTGGTACCGGACCTCCCAAAAGAACAATACCCACAGGCTAAGCTCTATAGCGTGCTTCTAGGTTTGACGCTGACTGAACTTGCCTGGGTAGTGAGTTTCTGGCCGTTTGGTTACCTAACTACAGGCACTATCAGTTTGATCTTCTTTTATATTTCTTGGGATATTGCTTGGCAAGCGCTGCGAAATAAGCTGACCCTTAAACGCACTCTCTTTCGGCTGGGCTTTTTTTTCGCCTTAGTAGGACTTCTGCTTATGAGTACCCCTTGGCGTATTCTGGTCTAGACAGGGCTCAGCTCTTGCCAAATAATCGGATTTGTGTTAAAAAGAAGCGTTATCTTATATGTATAATTTTGTGAAAAAAATAGTCTGTAAAGGGCTTTTTATAGGCCTTATTTTTCTTATAGGTGGTCTTGGAGGAGTTTTTTTTGAGCGTTTTGTTTTACCAGCCCTTTCTTCAATCGAGGCTCTTTCTGATTACTCACTTTTCAAAAAAGCTGGTGAACGTACCACGATTATCAATAAGACCGAACAAGTAGTTATTCGTGAGGATGATTCTGTTGAGCGTATTATTTCTCAGCCAGCTACGGCAGTTGTGAATGTAGTGACTGTTTTTGATGACAATGCAACAACCAAGAAAACCACTCCAGTTCTTGGTGGCCGTCAGGTAGAGACTCGCACGGGCGTTCTCCTCACCAATGATGGCTTGATTGTGACTTACACCAATACTGCGCCCGAGAAAGAGGGTGTCGGATATTCTGTGTTGCTTTTCGATGGCAAGAACTATAAAGCCCGTCTTGTTGGTTATGATACTCTGACCAACTTGGCTTACTTTCATCTCGAAGAAACTTTGACCGTACCAGCAATTGCTCTGGCTAATTCTGATGACGCTCGTATTGGTAAGCGTCTCATTGCTATTGGTAACAGTTTTGCTGAGTATCAGAATCGTATTGCTCTTGGAGCTTTGCAGAATAAAAACAGGACACTTAATTTAAGTGCTCAATCTGTCTCGGCTTCTGATAAGTGGGAAGGTGTTTTCGAAATGGATATCCCTCATGTTAAAGAATTTGTCGGTGGACCAGCTATTGGCTATAACGGTGAAATGGTTGGTTTGGTAGGCTCTTATGTGTATAACAACGAGACAGTAGGTTTTATTCTTCCGGCCAACACCGTCAAAAGTTCATATGAAAGAGTAGTGGGAAATACTCTTGATAAACGAGTGGCTCTTGGAGTGTACTACCTCCCACTTACCAAAGCCTTTGCTTTGAGTCAGGGACTCAATCGTGATCGTGGAGCGCTCGTCTTTTCGCCAGGTGGTGAAACAGGCCTAGCGGTTCTTGCGAATGGAGTAGCGGCTAGGGCTGGTATTCAGGTAGGGGATATTATCATTGCAGTTGATAAACAAGAGGTCAATCTTGATAATCCACTCCCATTTCTTCTGAGCCACTATAATCTTGGAGATACAGCAGAAATTCTTATTATCAGAAATGGCGAAGAAAAAGCTTTATCAGTCCAGTTCTAATAAGACAGATGATTGCTATCTAAGGATCCCGAAGAGGATCCTTTTGTTTTGACAGAGGGTTTTTTGTCCGTTATCATGAAGAACATGAAACAATCTCTTCTATTTACCAAAACCAGAAAAACGGCTCCAAAAGACGAGGTAAGCAAAAATGCTGAACTCTTGATTCGGGCTGGTTATGTCTACAAAGAAATGGCAGGTGTCTATGCCTATCTACCACTTGGAATTCGGGTGCTAGAAAATATCAAGACCATTGTTCGCGAAGAAATGAATCGCATCGGAGGACAAGAGATTATCATGACCAGTTTGCAGCGCAAGGAAATTTGGGAAAACACCAATCGTTGGAGTGATGAGGCGGTGGATGTATGGTTTAAGTCTCAACTAAAGAATGGGGTGGAGGTTGGTTTTGGCTGGTCTCACGAAGAGCCAATTACTGAGATGATGAAAGACTTTATCGTGAGCTATCGTGATCTACCAGTGTTTGTCTACCAATTTCAAACTAAACTTAGAAATGAGTTACGTGCCAAAAGTGGTATTATGCGAGGACGAGAATTTGTCATGAAAGATCTCTATTCATATGCTACTGATGAAGAGATGCATGAGAAATTTTATCAAGCAGTAATTGAGGCTTACCATCGAGTTTTCAAACGAGTTGGTGTTGGCGATGATACGTTTATCACCTTTGCTTCTGGGGGAGCTTTTACACAGTTTAGTCATGAGTTTCAAACAATCTGTGAGGCAGGGGAAGACCAGATTTATATTAATAGAGAAAAAAATATTGCTATCAACGAAGAGGTTTATAATGATGAAACTCTCACGAAGTTAGGCGTGACTCGCGAGCAGCTCACGCTTGTTAAGACAGCTGAGGTGGGTAATATTTTCAATTTTGGACGAAAAAAATGTGAGGATGTGGGACTTCTATTTCAGAAACAAGATGAGAGTAAGGAAGGTGTCTGGCTTGGCTCATATGGTATTGGCATCACTCGTTTGATGGGAGTGGTTGTAGAGAAATTTGCAGATGACAAAGGCATGGTTTGGCCACAGAGTGTAGCACCATTTCGAGCCCACCTTCTTTCCCTTGGGGTAAATGAAAAAGCAGATGAGATTTACAATATCTTAAAAACTAAAGACATTGTGGTTCTCTATGATGATCGCGATAAGGCTGCTGGAGAAAAATTTGCCGATGCAGATCTTATGGGTATGCCATATCAAATTATTGTCGGTAAACGAAGTCTTGAGTCAGGTAAAGCGGAGATCAAGAATCGTGCCACTGGTGAGATAAAAGAAGTTCCTTTCGAGGAGATTGCTGATCATATTTAACAGTATGCAGATCGCTATCCAGACGAGTGATTTGGATCGACAACGTATTGACGGTACACGCGTGTATCTCAAAGAACTTTTGCAAGTCTTTGGTCGCTTAGCACCAGAGACTTTTTTTACGCTTTACCATGAGGAGCATTTCAATCCGAGTTTAGCACCGAAGGCGTATCCAAACTATCAAGAACAAAGAATCCCTTTTCCGTTCGCTTGGATGCAAACCAGATTTACCTGGAGACTTTTTCGAGATAAGCCAGAGAAACTCTTCTTACCTATTCAGGCGGCCCCGTTATTACTCCCAAGATCTATCGAAGTGACTGCTACTATTCATGATCTCGCTTGGAAACAGTATCCGGAAACTTTCACTTGGAAAGATCGCTTCAAACTTAATTTACTTTTGAAACGGGTTGTTGAAAGAGCGGATAAACTTATTGCTGTTTCTGAAGCGACGAAGAGAGACTTGCTACATTACTTTCCCACTCTCAAGGAAGCCAAAATAAAAGTCATCTACCATGGTTTTGACCGTGACTTTTTCTCAGAACGACTTTCAGAGCAGGCTCTTACGAGCCAGTTAGCCTCATATAAATTAGAAGTCGCGAAGTATGTCTTATACGTAGGAGCCTTGCAACCACGTAAAAACCTAGTTCGTCTTATTAAGGCTTTTGAGAAACTAAAACAAGATATCCCGGAAGCGAAACTTGTCTTAGCTGGGGAAGTAGCTTGGCTAACTCGGGACATTCTCAAGGTACGAGAGCAGAGTCTTTATCGAGAGGATATTATTCTAACAGGAAAAATTTCTTTCGAAACCCTTCGGGCTCTCTATCAGGGGGCAAAGGTGTTTGCTTTTCCTTCTTTGTATGAAGGTTTCGGAATACCTATTCTTGAGGCTTTTGCTAGTCAGGTACCAGTGCTTACTGCTGATAACTCTAGTTTGCCTGAGGTAGCGAGACAAGGAGCTCTCTACTGTGATGCTCTCGAATTAGAAGATATCGCAAGGCAATTACAGAGATTATGGAAAGATACCAAGCTGCGAGAAGAGTTACTTCTCAAAGGCCAGCAACAACTTGAACATTTCTCTTGGGAGAAGTGTGCAAAAGAGACACTTACATATATTCAAGAAAAAAACTAAGAACTACTCTCTGTTGTCTGCAAAGAAGAAGTTCCAAGCCCAGACACTTATTGTTAGGAGAGCCACCACTATCAGGGCGATAGTCCACCAAGCAAAGTGATGAAGTGAAAAACTGATTACGCCACAGGCCCATAACCCACCAAGTACGAGTAGGGGTTTTTCGAAGCGGCGCGTTTGTAGAGATCTGATATTTTGGCGGTGACCAATCAAGAGAATAACAGCTGTTCCTGCAATAACTAAGATGAGATACCAGGTAAGATTTAGACGAAGCGATATGAAACCTGGTAGCAAAATCTCAGCAGTCTGTAAAAAAGCGAGAAAAAGAAATAGGAGTACTAACAGCTCGCTCAATAGAGAATAAGCGAAGAGCGTCTTAACGGGGTGACGTTCAATGAGCTTCAAAAAGAATTGTTTCGGGGAAAGGGGCATAGGCATTAATTATTGCCAAAACGGCTCAAAAACAAGTCCTTGACTTGGCTAGCAATGAAAATGAGGTTAGCTTTATTTTTAGCAGTTTTGAAACGAGCTTCAAAGAGGCGGAGATCGCTAATAGTATGATGATTATCCAGACGTATCTCGTAGTCACTTCCTATGGTGCCACTAATACTTGCAAGCGGTACGGTACAATGAACACCGTAGGTAAGTAAGTTTTTCTTGGCATCACAACTGACCTTTTTTTCACGAGTCTCACTGGAGAAGATAACAGGGCGAGCTTTGCTTAAAAGGAAATCCAAATAACGTCCTGGAACAAGTTCACGAAACTGGCCATCCCAAACTAAGAAGTACTTTGAGGTAACACTATCTTGAAAAACAGTACCATCAGGATGACGATCACCAGAAAGAAATATTTTTCCTCGTTTGTAGATACCAAGCTCTTCAGCGTTGATGTTTTGGACATCTTCAAAGCGATAACCAATTTCTTGAAAGATGCGAGCACTTCCCACTGGTCGCATCTCAGTTTCATTCATGATGATGAAGACACCATCCCCATAAGCAGCAAGGAGTCCTGGACGGAAACCGATGACGCCTTCTCCCACAGGAAGGGCAGAGCGCTGTTCAGAAGTGAGGGTTTTCGCAAATTCTTCTGGGTAACGGGAGAGGAAGGCATCGCGACTTACAAAGGGAATGAGCTTACCTTCCCGAAGCATGTAGTAAGTACCATCCGAAACATAGAGGTCAATGGCGGGAAAATCGCTAATGCTATCACCAGTTGGTAACCAGGAAGCACGATAACCATGACGGAGAGTAAAAGAAAGCTTATCGGGAAGTGGTGATTTTTTTTCGACCAGAGCAGTGAGGGTGGCTTCGGCGTCTTCAGCTGAGGCACCAACATTAAAAATGAGAGAAGTATTCTCATCGAGTCGTCCATTGTAGACCACTTCTCGTTTCTCATTTTGTGGTGGGAAGAGGGTATATTTACTGCTGGTAGGATCTTCAAAATTAAAGGTATCAATTGTAGTAGGAAATAGAGATCTAAGGATTAAGAAGAACAAAAGAGAAAAAGTGGTGACGTAAAGAATCAGTTGAGCAACACGATAGTAACGGAGCTGTTCTTTGGTAAGTGATACAAAGGGCATAAGAAGGGTGCTTATCAGTAAACCTGGAAGAGAAGGTTCTTAGTTTCGAAAACCTTTTTTTCTGGAAAAGAGAAGTCGCCATCCTGGCGCAAAAGACTTTCGGTAAGGCCAGTACGATTAAAAGTATAGCTTCCTTTGTAGATAAGCCGATCCTGAATGTTTGCATAGCGATAGAGTTCACTCTCGGGAGTTAAGAGATAAACTGAAGCAAAACGAGTGAAGTCAATTTTGGTGATATCTTCAGGGTTGAAAATGTAGACCGCTTGGCGATCAAAAAAGTTAGTCAGAGGTGCTGTTGGCATTGCATAGCCACTGCCAGTAGCAAGCCGATCAACGAGGATGAGGCTTTGAGGTGCAAAGCCCGTAGAAAAGCGTTCTATCTGGGGTAAGAGATTCTTATCTTCACGCACAGTATTAATAGCAAGGTGGGCTGGAATACTAAAAACAAAGAGGATAGCAAAAACACCAAAGAAGATGGTGAAGCCGCGTTTGGTGGTATCGGCAATGCGCGAAAGTCCTACGGCTGCTCCAAATAAGAAAACTGGAAACAGGCTGAAGTAATAACGTCTAAGCATCCAAGGATGATCAAGAGTAATATTGGGAAGGAAAAGATAGAGAAGAGTTGGAAGGGCAATGAGGAGTGGAATAAATGTCAGGTGTTGTTTTGAACGCCAAAGAATAAGGTAGCCAAAAACACCAGCGAGAAATAGGGGGAGGATACCATAGAGAATAAGGACGCCTCCGACCGGAAAGTGTCCAGCGAGAATCCCAAGGTCATTACTGGTTTTAGCAATAACATCACTACCGAAACCACCGAGCATTTTCTCGAGAGCTCGACCAATGGTCTTATAATAAGGAAGATTAATGAAAAAATTACGCAGGAAAAAGAAGAGCATGACCACTGTCGGGAAGACAAGACTCTTCCAAGGATATGTACGGAAGAGTTGACGAGCGTCTTTATTCCAAAGAAGAATAATTCCGGTCAGTCCCAAAAAAGCATAACCCTCAATACGAGTAAAGGCTAGAAGGACAGCAGTCAGTCCAATGGCTGTATAGTTGAGAAAAGTCGGCTTTTGGATGAAGCGAATCAGACTATAAACAAGAAAAGTAAAGAGAAAGACAGCAAGATTTTCGGTCAAGGTAAACTGAGAAAAATAGAGTGGGATGAAACTGAGTCCACCGACAAGAGTTGCTACGAAGGCTCGACTTGGTGGGATGAAAAGGCGTGAGAGCTCAAAGAAGGTCAATAAGAAACAGAAAAGAAGGATCGCATTGGCAATGTTGAGGCCCGCTATACCAAAGAGACTGTAAAAACCAGCTATGAAACTGGTGTAGGTAAGGGGAAATTGGGTGATGAGAGAGCCTTTGTCAGTATAGGAAAAACCAGGAAAGTTAAGAGCGAGACCAGGGCCATAAATTTCAAAAAATGAACTTACGGCAGAACTACGGTAGGTCAGTACAGAAGTCTGAGCTAGGCGTATTGCTGCCTCACTGATAGCTCCCTGATCTCGTCCTGACAGGAGTGTCGGTGTACTGAAAAAAGCATTGACGGCTACGATGATCACAAGACTCGCAATCAGTATGCGGACCAAGGGTGTTGTAAACCAGAGGAAACGACCCAAGAAGAAAAGAGCCGTGCCACCTAGAAGAATGGTGCCACAAAGAATGACTGGAAAAACAAAGAAGTTAAAAAGAGTGAGCACAAAAAAAAGCCACCCCAAAAGGATCAGGGCTACACCAAACAGGGTAAACAGAGTGGCTTCTTTATGAGTGAGAAATTTAAGAGACATAGAAAATATAGCCTTAGTATACCCTTTTTTATCCGAAGAAACAATCAATTCTGGTTTGCCAAGGGTATAGTTTAGGCTTAGAATAAAGCTAGTGAAAAATAGAAGAAAAATGATTGACGCCTAAAAATACAATGAAGCAGTCTTTTTTTGGTTGGTATTACTTGACGGGGGCAAAAGACGCTTTTTTAGTGTGGTTTGATTTGACTAAAGCCTGGTGGCTGAAGAGTAATATTTTGGATTTGGCAGCTACCCTTCTCTCGCCTTGGCATCGTGATGTCAGTGCCCGTAACTGGATAGGTTTACACCCACTACTTTTCTTAGAGCGTCTCACTATGAATGCACTTTCTCGCTTCATGGGTGCGATAGTACGATTTTTGAGCATTTGCGTTTTTACAATCTCACTCGCCCTTTTTGCCCTTGGAGGACTATTTGTAGTCTTAGCCTTTCTGACAGCGCCTCTCATGCTTGTTCTGACAGTGATTTTTTTCTTGACCACGAGTAGTTTGGTGGCGGTTACTTTTTTGAGCGGTACCCTCGGTCTTGCGCTAGCTGTCTATGGCTACCTTCATCGTCAGCAAGAAATTGTGATTGAGGGTGATTTACTCGCTTTTCGTCAGACGAGTATTTTTCCTTCTGTAGCCAAACGCTTAGGCTGTGACCATGTAGCCGAAAAAGAACTACGAGAACTAAGTCAGCATACTCTTGGAGAGTGGCTTCATAAGAGAGGCCTGGGAGAAAAAGATCTCTATTTAGCGGTAGCCATAGAGAAATATTTTTTTGATAAACGACAAACAGCGAGTCATTTCTGGAATTGGAGCGAATTAGCGAAGTGGTCACGTATCGGCAAAAGTTGGAAGTACGGCTACACTATTCATCTGGATCGTTACAGCACGGATCTTTCGGCAGGTGATTACTCAAATTACGGACATGACGAATTGTATGGTAAGCAACCGACGCTTCAAGCTATGCTTGGCGCTCTTGAGCGTAACGCTCAAAATTCCGTTTTGTTGGTAGGTGATCCTGGTATTGGTAAGCAGTCATTGGTACATTACTTCGCTCGGCTCATTCGAGAGAATGTTTTACGAGGAACTCGTTTTGATGATATGCGTGTCTTGTGGTTTGATATTGCTCATGTAGTAAGCGATGCGGACGCAAGCGGTCTCGAGGTAGAAGATACTCTCCGCCGACTCTTTACAGAAGCAACGATGGCAGGTAACTGTATTCTAGCCATTCCACACTTCGAACGTATCTTACTACCTGATAACAAAGGACGTAATTTTAGACCGCTTGTTGAAGAGTTTCTTGGATATCCAAATTTCCGAGTGATTGGGTTGACGGACACGGTGAGCAAACTCGCTCTTGAGCAGGAAGCAGCTCAAGCGCTCGGTCTACTAGAAACACTGGACATGACTGAACCCAATGAAGAAGACACACTTCTTATTCTACTTTCAGAGTTTCATGATCGTGAAAAAAATGAAGGCACGTTCACTCTTAAGGCTCTGCAGAGTATCATCAAGAACAGTGAGAGTATGCATTGGGAGACGCCTTTTCCCGAACGCGCTATTGATCTGGCTGAGTCCATTATGGTTTCGGGTGCTCAGAATCAGGACCATCTGATTACAGAAGAGTTAGTGGATCAGTATCTGGTAGAAAAAACTGGTATTCCGCGAGGTACTATCAATGAGGCCGAAAAAGATAAGTTACTTAATCTTGAAGAGCTTCTTCATGGTCGGGTTATTGGTCAAGTGGAAGCTATTGATCAAATTGCTGAGGCTTTGCGTAAAGCTCGTGCGGGCTTCGGTAATACCAAGAGGCCAATTGGTAGTTTTCTTTTCTTAGGACCGACTGGGGTAGGAAAGACAGAAACTGCCAAGGCTCTTGCCCATGTCTATTTTGGTGCAGAGGAGAAAATGATTCGACTTGATATGAGTGAGTTTCAGACCGATGAGGCTGTCGATAGATTGATTGGTTCTGCCTCGAAGGGTCTGTATGGAGCAATGACGAGTGCTGTTGCCAAAGCACCATACAGCATCCTTCTTCTTGATGAACTCGAAAAAGCTTATCCCAAAGCGTTAGATCTTTTCTTGCAAATTCTGGATGAGGGTTTTGTGACAGATGGATATGGGCAGAAGGTCAACTTTCGTAACTGTATTATTATTGCTACTTCGAATGCTGGTTCTGTTCTTCAGAAACAACTTCACGCTGAAGGCATTGAGGGAAAAGATCTTGAGCGCAAAGTCATTGATCATATCGTAGAAACCGGAGTATACCGACTCGAATTTCTTAATCGCTTTGATGGAGTTATTTTCTTTCTACCGCTAGTCTCAGAAGAGCTTCTCCAGGTGGTCAATATCAAACTTCAGGAACTTGCTAAGCGCTTACAAGCAGAGAAGAATATTACTTTGACTTTCGAGGCTGGTGTAGCCGAGGCTCTGGTAGAAAAAGGCTATGATCCTTTGTTTGGAGCTCGGTCGCTGAATCGTTTTATCAGTGATACACTCGAAGACCAGATAGCCAAAGCACTTATTAATGGTGATGTAGCAAGTGGGGGAGAAATGCTTATCCGTAGAGAAACTATCCTTGTATGAAAATTCTTGTTGTTGCCCCAACCCCGTTTTTCTCAGATCGGGGCACTCATATCCGCATTCTCGAAGAAGCACTTGCTCTTGAGAAACGTGGACACCTTATTACTATCGCCACTTATCATATTGGTAAAAGCCTACCTTCTGAGCTCGGTAGTAAGATAGATGTTCGGCGTATTAGACGGTGGTTATTTTGGTATCGAAAACTTGAAGCAGGTCCTGACTGGCAGAAAATCATTCTCGACCTTTTGTTAATCAAGAAAGTTTTTTTTCTGGCACGAACCACCCGTCCCGATATTATTCACGCTCATTTACATGAAGGCGTCCTTATTGGCTGGGTGGTTCAGAAGCTTTTGTTTTGGCGAGATATCAAACTAGTAGCCGATTTTCACGGCAGTCTTACCAAAGAGATGGTGTCTCACGCGTATCTTAAACTTTCTTTTTTGCAAAGGGTATTCCGCGCTTTTGAAGTATGGATAGATAACCTCGGAGACGCTGCAGTCACGAGTTCATGGAATAATACCGAAGAGATACAGGGTCTGAGGAGAGATGGTGAGGTGACGACTCTTCTTGATGGCACCCGTCTTGGTATGTTTGATCACCTAGCCTCCAGAGAAGAACTTCGTAAGCTATACAATATCCCCGAGGATAAAGTGATCGTGACGTATACTGGAGCCCTTATTCCAAATAAGGGGATCAAACTTTTCTTAGAAGCTATCCCTACTGTGGCCGCTAAAAGCTCTGAGGTACACTTCATTATTGCAGGGTTTCCGGTGGATCAGATTGCTGACTACCTCAAGGAGCCAATATTCCAAGAACGCGCCACAGTTATTTCCCCGTTACCCTATTTTGACTTGCCGAAGATTCTACGTATGAGCGATATCGGTGTTGACCCAAAAGATGATACGGTACGTCAGGCTAGTGGCAAAACTCTACAGTACATGGGAGCAGGGTTACCGATAGTGGTTTTTGACACGGAGAATAATCGCGAATATCTTGGAGATGGAGGTACGTATGCTACTGAAATCAATGCCGCCAGTATGGCCCAAGCCATTCTGATTCTATCTGAGGATCAAGAGCTTCGTGAGCGCAACGGTAAGCTTAATCGACTACGGGCTGAAGAGTTTAGTTGGGAACATACCGCTTTAGTTGCCGAAGGTATTTATCAGAAGCTCAAAAAAGAGACCACTAGCTAGCACATTATTTTATGAATGTATTTTTGATTAAAATTGGTAAGGCTTGGAGCGTTCTTCGTCGTGATGGTTTTCTTCGTGGCGGTAGGCGAGTGTTAGAAGCCTTCTTTTCTTTGTTTCAGACTATCCGTGAAGGGGACATTCTTCTTGTTTCAGGCGGTGTCGGAGACAGTGCGCGCTATCGAACGGTACACATCGCTGAGGAGCTCAATCTCCACGGCTTTCGAGCAGCCTATACAGTTCAAGATAATCCCAAACTACTTTCTACGGCGAAACGTTTTAAAGTAGTGATTTTGCACCGCACTCTTTTTACCGAAAAAATGAAGAAATATCTGGAGTGTCTGAAGAAAAATCAAGTGACAGTACTTTTTGAAACCGATGATTTAGTCTATGATCCAGTCTATCTCAAGCACATGGATTACTACGCACAGATGAATGTTCTCGAGAAGAAGTTGTATGAGAATGGTATCGGGGGTGAGATTTTAGCTGACTCCTACGTTGCTCACGCTACTACCTCAACCACTTTTTTGAAACGTAAACTTGAGGAACGAGGGAAGACGGTTTTTCTTGTCAAAAATAAGATGAGTATGCAGGATGTTCATTGGGCTGAAGAGTTGAGGGGTAAAGGTCATCCAAACGACGGTACTGTACGTATCTCTTATCTTTCTGGTACCCCGAGTCATAATAAGGATTTTGCTACAATCACGGGAGCACTGTGTCGTATTCTGGAAGAGTTTCCTCAAGCACGCCTTGTCTTGGCTGGTCCGCTTGATACCGAAGATCAACTTAATCAGTTTCAGAATCAGATTATTCGGGTACCCTTTGCACCCCGCAAGGAGTATTTTGGCACAGTAGCAAGTATGGATATCAATGTGGCTCCTCTTGAACTCGGCAACCCTTTCTGTGAGGCCAAGAGTGAATTGAAGTTTTTTGAAGCCGGACTTCTTGGAGTACCGACAGTAGCTGTAGCCAATGAGACTTATAAAGGAGCGATTAGTGATGGAGTAGATGGTTTTGTGGCTGCTTCACCCGATGAGTGGTACGAGAAGTTAAAGATGCTGATTACTGACCCAGAATTGAGACAAAGAGTTCGTGATAATGCCCTTACTGGAGCCCTTACCTATTACACCACCGAACACGGATCATCACCCGATTTTTATGAGTTTTTGCGAGAGCATATTCAATAGCCTGTTTCGTAATAGATAAAAAATTGACCCCAAGGAGATGAGACTCCAAGGGGTCATTTTTTTGAGGTAGGATGTCGACTCAGAAGATCTGTCGATTCTTCTGATAGCAAGCAAGCGCTTTCGCGCGTGATGTTTCATCAGTGAGCATCACAACCGGTGACGAGGCCAGAATCGAATGATTGTCGATGATGAGAACATAGTGTCCCCAGTCCCCAGTCAAAAAACCGATTTGGGTTGCCTTGTCACAGTAGTAGCGTCGCTCGTAGCGGATCAGATCCGCATATTGTCCGCTGGCAATCTCGACGTCAGTCATGAGCTCGGCATTTGCCGGGGGTCTGTTGTGGATTATGCCAATCAAAATGATCGACACTCCAACTAACGTACCGAGTAGAGACCCAAACCAGACCCTGTTCTTCGCAAGGAAGAAACCAACCATGAAGCCGAGAGATCCAAAAATAACCAAGGTCACAACTGCGAAACCATTGTAGAAAAGAACATTCGTAATCACTGCCTGTCTCCCTGGGCATTATGCCCGAAATGTTTTAGATACGACCCTCGCATCTTCAACCGTATAGTATACTCTTATTTTACGTTTTTGTCAATGGCTGTAAGTGACTTTTTGCTTGAAATAGCGGATAATAGAGAGGAAATAAGTTACTAAAAGTGAGCTATGACAGAGAAAAAAGCAAAAAGAAAAAATCAGACAATTTTAGTGACCGGTGGGGCTGGCTTTATTGGAGCTGCGACGACCAAGGCTCTTATAGACCGTGGTGACCGAGTGATCATCATCGACAATTTCAATGACTACTATGATCCCAATCTCAAGGAGGATCGTTTGAAGGTTTTCCTCAAAGGCTATCGTCGTTCAGCTAAGCGACCAAATGGCTACACTTTGTATCGTGGTGATATCCGTGACGCCAAACTTCTTGATAAAATTTTCAAGAAAGAAAAGATTGATAAAGTAGTGCATCTGGCTGCTATGGCAGGAGTACGTTATTCTCTGACCAACCCAAGCCTTTATGTTGATGTCAATATAGTAGCCACTACTAAACTTCTTGACCGGGCTGTCGCCTATAAAATCAAGAACTTTGTCTATGCCTCATCTTCTTCAGTGTATGGCAACAACACCAAGGTACCCTTTTCTGAAACTGATCCAGTCGACACACCTATCTCACCGTATGCAGCGACTAAGAAGGCGGATGAACTTATCGCTCATGTGTATAGTCATATCTATAAGCTTCCGACTACGGGTCTGCGCTTCTTTACTGTCTATGGACCATGGGGCAGACCGGATATGGGAGTTTTCAAATTTATCGAGAATATAATCCGTGGGAAAACTATTGAAGTCTACAACCATGGCAACATGCGTCGTAACTTCACATACATTGATGATATCGTAGCTGGTGTTTTGACTACACTAGATGCTGACCTATCTTACGCCATAATGAATATCGGAGGAGATAGAGATGAAGCTCTCCTCGACTACATTGCTCTTGTAGAGAAACACACTGGCAAAAAATCCAAACAAAAACTAATGCCGATGCAGCCAGGTGATGTACCGAGTACAGTAGCTGATATCCGCCAATTACGTAAGTTGGGATGGAAACCTACTACGCGGATAGAAAAGGGTATTAAAAATTTTGTTGATTGGTACAAAGAATATTTCAAGGTGCAATAATATGGATCTACTCACACTTAATAATTTAACCAAAACCTACGAAAATGAAGGTGTAGAAACCCGAGCTCTGGTAGGGGCTACGTTTCGTGTGAAGCAGGGAGAATTCGTTGCTATTATGGGCCCATCGGGATCGGGTAAATCTACCTTGATGCAGATCTTGGGTCTTCTTGATCGTTCAACGGGGGGTACCTATGAACTTTCTGGTATCAATGTGGAGAAACTTCCTGATGACGAGCTTGCTATCCTTCGTAACGAAAGAATCGGATTTGTTTTCCAGGCCTTTAATCTTCTGCCACGGACGACAGTAGCTGAAAACGTTGAGTTGCCACTCCTATATAGTAATAAGTCCACAGGGAACGATAAGGAAAAAGTAGACAGAGCGCTTCTTTCGGTAAGTATGGAGCATCGTCGAGATTACCTTTCAAACCAGCTTTCCGGTGGGGAGAAACAGCGTGTAGCGATTGCAAGAGCCTTAGTTAATGATCCAGACATTATTTTTGCTGATGAACCAACTGGAAATTTAGATTCCAAAGCCGGTCTTCAGGTGATGCGCATACTCCAGATGGCACATCTGGAGGGTAAAACTATCATTCTTGTCACACATGAGACTGCTACGGCTGAACATGCCGAACGTATTTTGCGTATGCATGATGGAGAAATAGTGGCTGACGAACAGGTATTGCAAAGACGCAATGCTCTCGATGCTACTGACCTCATCAAATAATATGAAAATCACTGGTCCGCTTCGCATAGCCTATAATTCACTTCTCTCAGCTAAGCTGCGTTTTTTCTTGACAGTTCTCGGGATCATTATTGGGGTGGCAGCAGTGATCATGGTGATGGGTATTGGAGCGAGTGCTCAAGAGTTAGTTTTATCCCAAGTCAAAAAAGTGGGTTCTGATCTTATCGGCATCCTTCCGGGAGCTTCCGAGGAAGATGGTCCACCAGCCTCGGCTTTTGGTGTTGTCACCACCACTTTTGTAAACAGTGATCTTGAAAAAATACGTGAACGATCTAATGCCCCTCATCTCGTAGCGGTATCAGGGTATGTTTCAGGGAGTGCTACTCTTGAGACTAAACGAGATAATCGAGAGGTGAGTTATCAAGGAGTCTCTCCAGATATGATAGCGGTAGAGAGCATTGATGTGCAGGCGGGAAGATTTTTCTTAGATGATGAAGAGAAAGATCTTTCTCGAGTCATTGTGTTGGGTGCCAATCGAGCCAAAGAATTTTTCCCCAATGGAGATGCCGTAGGACAAACAGTGAAACTCAAAGACACTCCTTTTCAGGTGATTGGAGTGCTTGAAGAGCGTGGCTCGACCGCTTTTTCAAGTCCAGATGATTATGTCTATGTACCTCTGGTGACGGCTCAGAAGCTACTCTTAGGCATTAATTATCTTAACTTCGCTCGGGCTAAGGTGGATGATGTGGCTAATATAGAACGTAGCCGGGCAGATGTGACAGCTCTCCTTCGTCGAGAGCATGATCTTGATGATGACGAAGAGTCTGACTTTTCAGTCAGGAGTACAGCCGCTGCTCTTGGAGCACTTACGTCTATTACAGATATCTTGAAGTATTTCCTGATTGCTATCGCTTCGCTATCTCTATTGGTCGGTGGTATAGGGATTATGAACTCAATGCTTATCTCAGTATCGCAGCGTGTTCGAGAAATCGGTCTTCGCAAAGCGGTAGGGGCTAGACCCAAACACATTATCGCCCAGTTTCTTATCGAATCTATTTTTATCACCCTGTGTGGTGGAATCATCGGCATTATTTTTGGAGTGGGGCTGACTTTTGTGGCAAGTCTCATTATCATTCGACTTGGTTATGAATGGCAGTTTTTCGTACCAGTAATCTCACTTGTTCTTGGTTTCGGGGTATCACTGTGTATTGGTCTCATCTTTGGTATCTATCCAGCGCTCAAAGCATCTAAGGTGAGTGCTATGGAAGCTCTTCGTTATGAGTAATTTATGAAAAAAACTTTGCAATCATTGCGTTTCGCCTTCCGTACAGTAGGCTCACACAAGCCTCGTACAGCCCTTGCCCTTCTCGGAGTGATGATCGGCGTGTTTTCGGTAGTGGTAGTAATGGCTCTGGGGAACGGTGTCAAAAATTTTGTTCTAGGCCAAGTAGAAAGTTTTGGAACAGACTTGATTCAAGTAGAAGTTAAGGTACCGAATACAGGCACTTTCTCTAATGATAATGCTTCATCAAGGACCCAAGGTACCCAGATAACTACACTCCTTCTTGATGACAAAGATGAGATTAAGAAATTACCGAATATTCTTGCGGCTTATGGAGGAACCATTGGTCAGGAACGAGCCACGAGTGGTTCTATTGGCAAACGTATCTTATTGTTTGGAGCGAGTAGTGAGGTGGCTTTAGTAGATCAAAAAGCAACCTTAGCTGAAGGAAGATTTTATACTGAGGAAGAAGATGCAAGTCAGGCTCGAGTGGTAGTTTTGGGTCACAGTGTTAAAGAAACATTTTTTGGAGCAGGGAGCGCTATTGGTGAGAGTATTACCATGAAAGGTGAGAAGTACCGAGTAGTAGGGGTACTTGAGAGTCGTGGGTCGGCTGGCTTTTTCGATCTTGATAGTTTAGCCTATGTGCCGGCCGAAACTCTCCAGAAGAAAATTTTGGGTGTGGATTATGTGCAGATGATTTCGGTACGAATGAAGGATGCTTCCAAAGAAGAGGAAGCAGTAGCTGATATAGTAGCTTTGCTTCGTAAACGACATGATATTACTCATCCAGACAAAGATGATTTTTCAGTCACCTCTACCAAACAAGCTCAGGAAACCCTCGGAGATGTATTGGGCTCACTGACTATTCTGTTACTGGCATTGACCTCTATCGCATTGGTAGTGGGGGGCGTGGGTATCATGAATGTCATGTATGTTTCAGTTGCTGAGAGAACCAGTGAAATTGGTCTCCGGAAGGCTTTGGGAGCTACCTCACAAGATATTCTGACTCAATTTCTTTTTGAAGCTCTTATTATTACTTTACTTGGAGGTGTTATTGGTATCATTCTCGGAATAGGGGCCTCTCTAGGTTTGTCAGCTATTTTTCAGGCTCTTGGTTTTGCTTTTAAGCTTCAATTCACTTGGACCGCCCTCTTCCTTGGTGCCCTTTTTTCACTTATTGTGGGTGTTATTTTTGGTTTAGCTCCGGCCTATCGTGCGGCTAAACTTTCACCTATGGAGGCTTTACGGAAGGATTAAGATGTGGTACGGTAGCCTCTGGTAATCTTCACAATATAGAGTAGAGAGGCATGAACATGCAACTATCAGTTCAAGGAAATCCTCTCATAGAGGAACTTGATTTGCCGATGGGAATCGAATGGCGCTTGCAAGCTGAGTACGGTATAACCCATGTGCGACAATTACGGGCTTTTCCAAGGCTACGCCTTAGCCATCACGGCTTTCAGATATCTGAAATTGCTATTTTGGAAGATATGCTCCACAAGAAGGGTCTATATATGATCAATCTGACTGGCGCAGAAAAAGTGGCTCTGGCAAGATACACTCAAGAAAGAAAGGGGAACGATGTCACAATTTTCCACACTACGGAAACCTGACCGGCTTCAGCCTGGCGAGGAAAATATTGGCCTCATTCAAGGTTTTCCATCAGGAGATGTCTTGAAATTGAAAAAAGCTGGTGTATTCACGATAAACCAGTTGAAGACCAAAACAGGGAAGGAAATCAAAAGCATTGGACTAGAAGTCAGAAAACTCGAAGTTTTTCTGGCTCGTAGAGGCTATAATATTACTTTCGCGTGAAACTGTAGGAGAAAAATAGATGTCACAAAACGATGAGCGGCAACTTACGAGTCGGGATGCTATCTATAAGCTGGGGCAGTTGCCTCAGGAGGAATGTAATACGCTGAGGAATCTCGGCCTGTCGCATATTGCAGATCTAGACCATATCAGTGTCGAGGATTTGGAAGGAGCGGGTGTGAGTCCGATAATCATCGGGATGCTCAATGAGCGTCTTGAGCATCACGGTTTCAATCCAGTTTTGTAAGAGGGAATAGGGTCTCGGTGTGCAGCGCACGCCGGGAGCCTTTTTTTATACACGAGAGAATGCTATCCTAACAGAGTTATGAAGTTGCCTGTTTGGAAACCCCTCTATATTTTTTTGAAGATTCTTGGCCTACCAGTAGAATGGGAGGTTTCTGTTGGGAGTGCGATTTTCCGTGAGACGACCAAGGGTCGCTTATATCTTTTGCTTCAGTATCCGAGCGGCCACTATGATTTTGCCAAGGGGCATGTAGAAGAGGGGGAAACCGAAGAAGAAACCTTGCGTCGTGAGACCGAAGAAGAAACCGGCATTAATGATCTTAGAGTCTTCCCCAAACGAGTTAGTATTCGCTATTACTATGTAGCCAAGGGTAATGAACGCATTCGTAGAATAGAGGAGGGTCGTGGCATTTCTATTTTTAAACAAGTCCATTTTTACCCAGCGGAGACTAAAATCAGCCAAGTTAAGCTCTCGCATGAGCATATTGGCTATCTTTGGCTTCCTTATGAAGAGGCAGTAGAGCGAGTGACCTTCGAAAACGCCCGCAGAGTCATTCGTATGACTGAGGAGGAGTTTTCATCTATCAAGAAGGCTTGATCTTTTTCTTTTTCTCTGGCATACTAGTATTTCAATTTTACAGAGCCAGAATCGATGCTTACCATCAAAAATATTCAAAAAAATGTCGGCGGGCAGAGGGTCTTAAATAAGGCCTCTTTTTCATTGGGTGAGGGTCAGCGAGCTGCTCTGATTGGCCTTAATGGCGTAGGTAAATCGACCTTACTGAAAATTATTGCTGGTATTGAAGAGCCGAATATTGGCAAAGTGATGAAGCCAAACCGAGTGCTTATGGGGTACCTTCCACAGGAGGCAGTCGCTGATAAGGATATGACATTAGCACTGTATCTACGAGAAATGGCTGGTCTTGGAGCTATTGAGACTGAACTCAAAACCCTTGAAGTTAAACTTGCGCTACCAGAAGTTCAGGAAAAGTATGATACTCTCATGGCCGAGTTTGAACGTCTTGGCGGTTATGAATTTGATCGACGGATTCAGAAAGTAGTGACAGGTCTCCGTATCAAGCACCTGGCTCCCGATCGCTCAATTCTGACTCTTTCTGGTGGAGAGCGTCGTAAGATTGCTCTAGCTGGAGTGTTGCTTCGAGGAGTAGACCTTCTTCTTCTTGATGAACCGACAAATAACCTCGACCTACCAGCTCTTACTTTCTTAGAGAATTGGTTGAAGAATAGCAAAACCACTTGTCTTATTGCCTCTCATGATCGCCGTTTCCTTGATAGTGTTGTTACCAAAGTCATTGAGATTGATTGGTATCGTCGTGATACAGAAATCTTTGCGGGTAATTGGAGTCAGTTTATGGAAACCAAAGAACATGCCAGACGTCGTCTCAAAGAGCAGTACCGTCTTCAAGAAGAAGAACGAGCACGACTTACTTCATCGAAAGATGAAAAGATTGATTGGGTCACTCGAGTATGGGATAAGAAGAAGCGAGATAATGATAAGCAAGCCGATCATTTCAAAAAAGAACGAGCTGCCAAAAAATTCTCAGCCTCAGCCAGAGCTCTCGAAGGTCGTGAAAAGCGTTTGAATAAACTTGATAAACCAGTAGAAAAAGAGCCGCTGGAACTTGAGTTTGTAGAACCTCAAGAAATCGAAGGTTCATACGATATTGTTTTCAGTTCCTTGGTTGCCGGTTATGGCACTGACTTTTCTGTTGGACCTATTGATTGGGAAATAACTTACGGCCAAAAAGTAGCCTTGCTTGGTGACAATGGTGTTGGCAAAACAACTCTTCTTAAAACTTTGGCTTCCGAATTGAAACCTTTATCTGGACAACTTATAGTTGGCGCAGAAGTACGTATGGGTTATCTTATTCAAGAACATGACCTCTTGCTTCAGAATGAGAATATGACTCTCGATGCTTACCTCAAGAAACGTCTATCATTTGAGCTTCATGAGAGCATCGGTACTCTGGTAGGTATTTATCAGCTTTCCCCGTTGTTCCTTGGTCATAAAATGAAGCATCTTTCACCAGGTGAACGTGTCCGCGTCCTTCTGTTGATCCTTGTGGAACAAAAAGCGAACTGTTTAATTCTCGATGAACCGACAAACCATCTGGATCTGGAATCTATCGAGGCTTTCGAGGAAGCGCTTAATGCTTTTCCGGGTACAGTTATTCTTGTTACTCATGATCGGATGTTTCTTGAGAGGATTCATTTAGATCAAAAAATGAAACTAGAGAATGGCCAGCTAGTCCCAGTTCTCGATACAGCTTTACCCAAAGAATAGTATGTTTGTAAAAGGGATCCTTATTGTATCAATTGCTCTTCTCATGGCTTTTTTGTATTCCCTTTATTCACTGCAGAGAAAAATAGCTTTTTCGCAGAAGTTAGCTGCCACTACCACAGCCTACGAGAATCAGAGCGGCGATCTGACGACTTCAGTTCTGGTTCTTGGTGATAGTACAGCGGTAGGGGTGGGAGCTAGTAATAAAGAAACATCAATACCAGGACTCTTTGCCAAGGAAGTAAGAGCTACTTATTTGGAAAATCGGGGAGTCTCGGGTGCGAAGGTAGCCGATTTGGCAGGACAACTTGATGGTAAAAATCTTCCAGAGTATGACTATATTCTGATTCAAATCGGTGGTAATGATGTAGTGGCCAGACATGACCCACAAAGAGTGGCCCAAGAACTTCTTAGTGTCCTTCAAAAATTACCACCTCATCAAAAACTGATTGTCCAGATGTGTGGTAATGTTGGTAGGGCGCCATTGTTGCCTTGGTATGTGCATTTCTACTATACGCAAAAAAGCCTTGCTTTTCATAAGGCTTTTGAGAGCACTGTGACCAACTTCGGTGGATTATACGTCAATCTCTATGTTCCTAAAACAGAAGATCCTTTTGTAGCACAACCAGAAATCTACTTCAGTGCTGATGGTTTTCATCCATCGAGCGCTGGCTATGCGTCATGGTTTGAAATACTGAAAAAGAGCCTCTAGCCTTCAAATAGTCTCAATATGCGTGGGGTAGTATACTAAATATATGAAATATACCCTCAATTTTAAAGAACTTGGGAAGAATGATGCTCTGGTAGCGGGAGGTAAGGGAGCATCTCTTGGAGAGATGATTCGGGCTGGTATTCCTGTGCCAGATGGGTTTGTGATTTTAGCTGATACATTTGATCTCTTTCTCAAGGAGACGGACTTGTTACAGGAAATTGAGGCTATCTTAGACGGTGTTAATCATGAAGCTATTCATACAGTAGAAGCTGCCTCTGAGAGTATTCAAGGGCTGATACTTTCACGGCCCATACCAGAAGTGATACAGAAAGAGATTCAAGAAAAATTTGCGGATCTTGGAAGTCAATATGTTGCGGTTCGTAGTAGCGCTACAGCAGAAGATGGTATCGAGCACGCCTGGGCTGGCCAACTGGATAGTTATCTTAATACCACAGAAAGAGACTTAATAGAAAAGGTACGTAAGTGTTGGGCTTCGCTTTTTACGCCGCGAGCTATATTTTACCGTTTTGAAAAAGGGCTTCATAGTACCAAAATCTCTGTGGCCGTAGTAGTGCAGAGTATGGTCAATAGCGAAAAGTCAGGCATTGCTTTTTCAGTTCATCCAGTCACAGAGGATTATAATCAACTGATTATTGAAGCTGGTTTTGGTTTGGGTGAGGCGATTGTATCTGGCGCAGTGACACCCGATAGTTATGTGGTAGAAAAATCACCATGGAAGATTCTTGATATAAATATCAGTCATCAAGGAAGGGCTCTTTATCGTATTGATGGTGGCGGGAATGAGTGGCGAGACTTGGGAGAATCCTTTGGGAGTAATAAAGTATTAAATGAGGCACAAATCCAAGAGCTTTCAGATATTATTGTGCAGATTGAAAAACACTACGGTTTTCCATGTGATATTGAATGGGCTTTTGAAGACGGAAAATTCTTTATAGTACAAAGCCGTCCAATTACTACTCTTAGTACAAAAGGAAACATAAACTTACAGAAGATAGAAAAAATCTTTTCTCGTGATTTTACGATGATCGCTCTAGAAATGGACTATCGTATGGAATACCAACGGGCTCGTCCTTGGGCTAAAGGAGAGAATCCGTATTCTCCGTACTTAGTTTTCTGGCGGAATGATGGGACAAATAAAATTTACTTCAATTCAAAGGGAGTGGAGTGGATTCAGAGGGAGTTAGAGAAAAGAGTTCGAGAGAATAAGGATTTCCTGAAACTGGTAGAAGAAAATGTCAGGAAGGGAATTTCCTATATTAGGCCTGTTTATGAGGCGGAGAAAGCTATTGATCGAGAAAGCTTGATTCGATTTGTGGAGGAATTTATGGCGGCTTACTTCTGGATAGAGGCAATGTGGTGGATTAAGGGGATGGCTGACGAAAATCTTAAGGATATTGATTGTGCAAATATCGTGAGACTTCGAGAAGAAACAGAGACACTTTCCGCCGCTACCGATAGAGTTATCCGTAAATCATTAGAAAAACTTTATCCGAAACTTGGTTTACTTTCAGCCATGATTTCTTTTGATGAGCTTAAAGGCGGAAATATTCCATCTGAAGAAGTACTAAGAACCAGAGATCAAGGCTTTGTTCTTATCAACAACGAAATTATCATTGATAAAAACTTTGATGATGTTCTTAAAGAAAATGGATTGGAGTTAGTCGAGGAATCATTTCAGATGTTAGGTGAAGAATTAGAAGGACAGTCAGCTAGTAAGGGAAGGTACACTGGAAGAGTAGTGAGAGTAATGGGACATAACGACTTTGAAAAAGTTCAGGAAGGAGATGTATTAGTTTCACCAATGACTATGGTGGACTTTCTTCCTGTTATGAAAATAGCAGGAGCTTTTGTGACTGATGAAGGCGGAGCCCTCTGTCACGCTGCTATTGTGGCGCGTGAACTTGATAAGCCTTGTATTATAGGTACCAAGGTAGCTACGCAAGTATTTAAAGATGGAGACCTTATAGAGGTGGATGCTGATAATGGTGTGGTGAGGATTTTGGAAAAAGCGGAGGAATTAGAGATAGGTAACTATCAAAAACTTTTCCAGTGGCCAGGAGAGTTTTCACATTTTCTCTCGTCTTACTTTATGGCCATATACAACAAGCACAAGGCCATCTCTTTGCATGATGGAAACATGTGGCAGAGTTTCTTGCCGTATACATCAAAGGAAAAAACGCTTAAGTTAGGATTAGCACTGTATTCTTCTAAACAAGAGTATGAGGAATTGAGAAAAGGTCTGACAGAAGGCTTTGTAGAGCTTACTGCCCACTTCAATCAGGTACTGAAAAAAGATACCCTTACAAAAGAAGAAGTGGGGGCCTTCTTTGATCAGGCATTAGAACACTACAACTATTACTCTCAAACAGAATTTTTCTTTACCGATCTTGCGTACTCTGAAATGAATAACGTTTCACAAATTCAAAAGAACTTTGAAACTTTTGATGAATTGAAATTACAGGGCAGAGAATACTTGAATAAAATTGCATTAGCTCCAGGTTGTTACCTTGATAGGCTCATTGAGAAAATTGCACAGCAACTGAGTTATGACATTAGTGCCCTTAAGTGTCACTCTATTAATGAGATTCTGGAGTTGTTTGATGGAAAGAGTGTGAAGTCGGACGAACTGGTAAACAGAAATCAATACTTCATGCATGGGAGAGGATCTCATGCGGAGGTGCTTACCGGGGATACAGCCTTGAGAAAAATCCGTGACTTTTTTGCAGAAGTGGCTAAAACAAATGAAGTGAAGGGGCAAATTGCTAACAAAGGCTACTATCAGGGGCGTGCAAGGGTTTTTCGATTTTCTCTTTCAGAAATTAATTTGATGGATGAAGAGATTGAGAAAATGGAGAAAGGGGAAATACTCATAGCGGATACTACAGCACCAGAAATTATTCTTGCTTGCAAGAAGGCTGGCGCGATTGTCACCAATCAAGGAGGGATGATGTCTCACGCGGCTATTGTCGCCCGTGAACTAGGTATTCCCTGTATAGTAGGGACAGGGCATATAACAGAAATAGTGAAGACGGGAGATTTGTTAGAAGTAGATGCTGATAATGGGGTAGTAAGAATTTTATAAAATACTATGAGTAAGCGACCAGAAGATTACAAAAAGTTTTTTACAGCAGAATGTGAGATTACTTGTTTGCATTGTGATTTTCTCATGCGTCAGAGCCCACTCGCTGCTGCAGACTTGCTGGCTTTCAATAAGGGCTTAGAGTTTCATGTTTTCTTGCGCAAGGATAAAGAATACCGTTGTGCTGAAGAAGGGATCGAGCTTTTCTTTGATCAAGAACGGTATGAGATTTTTCTGAGAGATTTCCAGGCCTATGCAGATGAGGCTCTGAGTGTTTTTGTACCAAAGTGGAGCAAAATTCCGACAACTCTTTCCAAAGAAGAATTTATTGAAGCAGCAAATTTTCTCGGCAAATTGTGGTATTTCTATGGTTTTACAGAGTTTCCTTTTATTGATAAAGCCTATGAAAAAGCCAAAGCAGAGAGTAATGCAGAAGTCCAGAAACGACTAGAAGATTTTGGGCAGTTTAAATTCACAGGCCGTGAAGTATTGAATGCTTTTTGGTTTGAGGGTGGTCCGATACCGAACATCCTCCTCGGTGTTTCCCAGATGTTTCTTAAAGATGATGATGCCAAGTTTCTCTTTCTTGCTGAGCTTACAGCGTTGTTTGATGGATGGCGCCCAACTGAGGAATTAGTGAAAGAGCGGAGAGAATACTATGGTATGAATGTCACGGACGGCGTAGCGGAAGTATTGGGCTTTACACAAGCCAAAGAACTATACGTACAATTTACCCGAGTACCAGATGATTTGGTAATAAAAGGCGTGACTGCCAATAAAGGAAAGGTCACCGGAAGGGTAATTATCGCCCCTATGCTCAATGACCATGGAGCCATTGCTCTGCTTGATGCTAAAATGAAGCAAGGAGATATCTTGGTAGCAGAAAGTACAAGTCCAGATTTGATGTCCTTGTGTCGTAAGGCATCGGCCATAGTAGCTGATCAAGGGGGACTGCTCTCTCATGCTGCAATTGTGTCTCGGGAACTTGGTGTACCTTGTGTGATCCAGGCGGAGGTTGCTACTCGGAGATTGAAAGAAGGGGACCTGGTAGAGGTGGATGCGGATAAAGGTTTCGTTACTATTTTAGAAAGGATAGAAGAAGGCATATAAAAATGGTATAAAAAAGTTTAGCCCGGGACACATGGTTGTGAGTCCCGGGCTTGAGGTTGACGCGAATGGATCTAGAAAGAGAGGTGTATTACTTCCTCCACTTATCCAGTATTTCGATGATACTCGACAGTGACTGCTCGATGTGGTTGGCGCAGTCATGGTAGGCTTGTTCGCCTTGCTGCCAGGGATTGGGCACGCCACCACCGAGAATGATGATGGGCGTGTGACCCTCTCGCATTGCAGTGAGAGCGTTCGCTTCTTCTTCGCCGACCGTTAGGATGAGTTGGTACTCACTGAGATCAAGTGTCCCGACGAAACGGGACACGTGGCCGTCGGCATTAATGCCACGATCACGAAGCTCCTTTTGGGAAAATTCTGCCATGGGCTGTCCTGCAGCAGATTCTCTGAGGCCAGCGCTTTCCACCGTGACATTGGCAAAGCCGATTATTTCTCCCAGCTCATGACGAAGCATACGCTCCATCATCGGTGATCGACAGGTGTTGCCGAGACAAACGCAAAGAACTTTGTGCACTTATTCCTCCTCTTGTGATAAGAAAAAATTGTTAGAAATCTGATCATAAACCATAATCCCAACCTGAGATTATACACCTAAACCAGATAAAAGTCAATAATAGAGCCATTTATTTGCTCTAAATAGGGATATTCTGTATACTTTTGTCTATATGAGACGTGAACACAAAATCCGCTGGCAATTCGCGGCCGTGCTCCTTTTGGGGCTCGTGTCCGGGCTTATTGCATATCCAAAAGCCATTTCTTTTTTCCCAGCTGGCTACAATTGGCTCAATCAATTACAAGTAAACCGGGGACTTGATCTTGAGGGAGGTATTCACTTGGAATATGCTGCTGATACTTCGAATATAGCTAAGGATAAAGAAAAAGATGCTCTTCAAGCAGCTGAGGCAGTCATCGAGCGACGCGTCAATGCTTTTGGTGTGGGTGAACCATTGGTTCAGCTCTCGAAAGCAGGGAGTGAAAATCGTATCATTGTAGAGCTGCCTGGTATTAAAAATATTGAAGAAGCCAAGGCGCTGATCAAAGAAACCCCATTTCTTGAATTTCGTGAGCCAGCGAGTGATGAGTTCAAGGCGCAGTTAGCCCAAGATAATGAAAAAGCTCGTGCTCAAGCGGAAACTATTTTGAATCGTGCTAAGAGCGGTGAAGATTTTTCGAAATTGGCTACCGAGTTCAGTCAGGATCCTGGTTCCAAAAATCAGGGCGGAGAATTGGATTTCGTGAAAAAAGGTGCTTTTGTTCCAGAATTTGATGAAACCATTTTCCGGGCAGATTTTCCAAAGGGTAAGATCAATGACTCTCTTATCGAAACTGACTATGGTTACCATATTATCAAGAAACTAGATGAACGAGGTGAGGGAGATGATCGAGAGGTCAAGGCGGCCCACATTCTTTTTCTCAAGAAATCTATTGAAACCGACCCACTCTTAGCGTATCAACCAACCGGACTTTCTGGTAAAAACCTCAAAGACGCTTCGGTAACCTATCAGTCGCAAGGATTGGGGTCGCCACAGATTCAGTTACAGTTTGACGATGAAGGAACAAAATTGTTTGCAGATATTACGAAGCGTAATGTAGGTAAGCCGGTTGCTATTTTTCTTGATAATGAACTCCTTCAGGCACCGGTTATTCAAGTAGAAATTCCAAATGGTCAGGCAGTGATCACGGGAGATTACACTATCACTGAAGCCAATGCTCAGGTAAAACGCCTCAACGAAGGAGCGTTGCCTGTACCGATCAATTTGGTTGGTCAGCAAAGTGTCGATGCCTCTTTGGGTGAAGTCGCATTGAGTCAGAGTCTTAAAGCTGGCTTTATCGGTCTGGTGGCGGTTGCTCTTTTCATGTTGCTCTTCTATCGTTTCCTCGGTCTTATTGCTGTTTTGGCACTTATCCTCTACACAGCGATGCTTTTCTCACTTTTCAAACTTTCTGTGCTCACACCATTTCCGATCACGGTGACTCTCTCTGGTATCGCTGGGTTTATTCTCTCAATTGGTATTGCGGTGGATGCTAATGTGCTTATTTTCGAACGTACTCGCGAAGAACTCTCATACGGTAAGGGGGCTATCAAATCGATTAAGGAGGGTTTCCGTCGAGCCTGGCCAAGTATTCGTGATGGTCATGTCTCGACTCTTCTCACCACCTTTATTCTCGTAGGTTTGGGAACGGGCTTCGTCAAAGGTTTCGCAATTATTCTCGCCTTAGGTGTGTTGCTCTCTCTCTTTACAGCGGTAGTTTTGGTGCGTACGACTACCACTTTCTTCATTGGAGAGTGGATGGAAAAACATCCATGGCTACTTGTTACTCCTAAGAAACCTATCGAATAGTATGGTCAAAATTATCCAGCAAAGAAAATATGCCTACGCTTTCTCGATCATCACCACGGTGTTGAGTATTGTGTTTATCATGATATGGGGGCTTAATCTCGGTATTGATTTCAAGGGAGGAACCCTTATGGAGGTACGCTTCACTACAGAACAGGTGCCCGAAGCCACCGCCGTCCAAGAAACACTGACACCACTCGAGCTTAAGAGCCTGACAGTCCAGCCTACCGAGAACAAGGGTATGATTCTTCGTTACCTTGCTTCAGATGATGCTGCTAATAGCAAGGTGCTGACGGCACTGCAAACTTTTGATCCAAGTGTCACTCAAGTGCGTACAGACTTTGTGGGAGGATCAGTATCCAGCCAGATCACCAAAAATGCACTGACTGGTACGGTCATGTCTATTATCGCCATTGCCCTCTTTATTGCCTACGCTTTCCGTGGGGTCAGTGGTAAGGTGAAGTCATTTGAATATGGTATTGGGGCGGTCATTGCCTTAGCTCACGACATCATCATCACGATTGGAGTTTTTGCTTTCCTAGGTCATTTCTATGATGTCGAGGTTGGCGTGCCGTTTATCGCTGCTCTTCTCACCATCTTGGGTTACTCGGTCAACGACACTATTGTGGTCTATGATCGTGTCCGCGAAAACCTCACCCGTTCCTCACTCAAAGAAGATTTTGAAACTATTGTCAATCGTTCGCTCAATGAAACCCTAGGTCGTTCGATCAATACTTCGCTTACAGTCATCATTACTCTTATAGCCATTGTCTTATTTGGTGGTGACAGCATCCGCTACTTTGGTGTCGCTCTCCTTACGGGTGTTGCTTTCGGTACATACTCATCTATCTATGTATCTTCGGCTTTGCTCGTAACGCGCTATAATATGAAGAAGAAGTTTCAGAATTAGATATACAGATGTATGTGGAATCCTTTTGGTAAAAATGAAGAAGATGACGCAGAGCTTGCTAAGATGGCGGAGCTTGCCGGTGGTAAGGATATTAAGGATATGGGCATGATGCAGAAGTTTGCTCTCAAGCGTCTTGCTAAGATGAGTCCAGCTGAGCGCGAGAAAATGGTGAAGAAGGCGATGACTCCAAAGAATATCGAGAAACACAAAGGAGAGATTCTTCAGTCACTGGAAGCTATGCGTAAGGCGAAGCAGATATCAGATGACCAATACAGACTCGCTAAGAAGCGTTTTGGTTTATAAAAATATGATAAACACGGATCCGCAAAAAATAGACGAACTTCTCACTCGTGGTGTAGCTGAGGTGATTGATCATGAACACCTGCGAGAGCGCCTGCTTTCTGGTGACAAACTGCGTATCAAGCTAGGGATTGATCCAACGAGTCCAGATCTGCATATTGGTCGCGCGGTACTTCTCTTGAAACTTCGTGATTTTCAGGAATTAGGACATCAAATAGTCCTTATTCTAGGGACTTTTACAGGAATTATCGGAGATACTTCTGATAAAGAGGCGGAGCGTCCGATGATTGATGAGGAAGTGCTCAAAGCCAATATGAAAACCTACGCTAAGCAGGCCGGTCTGATTCTCGATATGGATAAGGTAGAACTCCGAGAAAATGGTGATTGGCTTTCCAAGTTAGGCTATGCAGAAATTGGCCGTCAGGCAGATGTCTTTTCATTGGCTCAAACTATGGCACGAGAAAATATTGCCAAACGTCATGATGCTGGTAAGAGAATTTCTCTTCGTGAGTTGCTCTATCCACTCATGCAGGGCTATGACAGCGTCGCTATAGAAGCGGACGTAGAGCTGGGTGGAACAGACCAACGCTTCAACCTGCTGGCAGGACGTCATATTCAACCTTTGTATAATCAGGAGCCGCAAGACATTCTGATGGCTAATCTGATTCTTGGCACAGATGGTCGTAAGATGAGTTCTAGTTGGGGGAATACCATCAATCTTACTGATTCTCCAAATGATATGTTTGGTAAAGTGATGAGCGTGCCAGATGAATTGATTGTGGAATACCTCATTCACTGTACTCGTGTGCCTCTGGAGCAGGTGAGGGCTTGGGAAGAGAAGCTTTCTTCCGGAGAGAATCCTCGTGATGCTAAGGTGTTTTTAGCACAGTCTCTTGTGGCTCTGTATCACGGAGAAGACGAGGCTAAGAAATCAGTAGAATATTTTGTGAATACTTTCTCTAAAGGTCTAATACCAGAGGAGGTTCGTGAAGTAGCCATGAATGTCCCGGAATCCCTCTCGTTTCTTATTGCAAGAATCTCTTTAGTACCAATGAGTCATTCAGAGGCTAAGCGTCTTATTGAACAAGGTGGAATCAGCATTGATGGTGAGAAACTTCTGGATCCTTCATTAAATGTTGACCAACAGTTTGATGGTAAGATTTTTAAGATTGGTAAGAAAGACTTTGCAAAAATAGTTTTTTAATCTGAGTGATTTCAAGTAGAATAGATATATGAATGTATCGCTCATCGCGACAATAGAAAAGAACGCTTTGGAGGCCATTGGTCTCACTAAGGATCTAGAGACCCTTGCTCGTTTCGAGACTCAGTTTCTAGGACGTAAAAGTGAGCTTTCTAGTCTTCTCAAAGAACTCAAAAACCTCTCGCCTGAGGAAAAAAGAACCATCGGACCGAAGCTCCAAGCCCTGCGTGAGAAACTCCAAACTCTTCATAGTGAAAAGCAAGCAGAAATTGAAAATAATACTCGTGACTGGGAGGCGGAGCGTTTGGATGTGACTGCGCCAGGCATACCTCATCGTATCGGGCATCTTCATCCTATTACTACTCTTGAGCACGAGGTACTGGGTATTTTCGAACACCTTGGTTTTACCGTGGCCGAAGGACCAGAAGCGGAAACAGAATGGTACAACTTCGATGCTCTCAACTTTCCTAAAGATCATCCAGCACGTGATATGCAGGATACGTTTTGGATTGTCGGAGGTGGCACCAAGATCAAAAAGGGGAAAGTGCTCGAGAGAGAGCGTCTACTCATGCGTACACATACTTCACCGAACCAAGTGCGTTTTATGGAAAAAAATAAACCACCATTTCGAGTGATTGTCCCGGGGCGTGTTTTTAGAAACGAAGCTACTGACGCTTCTCATGAGCATACTTTCCATCAGTTCGAGTGTCTTATGCTCGATGAGACTGGCAAGGTGAGTGTAGCTACTTTCAAACACGTTGCAGAGACTTTCTTCGAGAACTTTTTTGGTAAAAAAGTGACCGTACGACTCCGCCCAAGTTATTTTCCATTTACGGAACCTTCATTTGAATTTGATATCAGCTGCGTTCTCTGTGATAGTGCTGGTTGTTCTACTTGTAAACAAACAGGCTGGTTGGAGATTGGAGGAGCGGGGATGGTCCATCAGAATGTCCTTACTGCCGCAGGCTATCCGAAGGGAAAGTATCAGGGATTTGCCTGGGGATTTGGATTAACCAGACTCGCCATGATGAAATACAAAATCACGGATATCCGACAATTCATGGGAGGGGACCTTCGTTTTATTCGACAGTTTTAGACAAGCGACATGAAATATTCATATAACTGGCTCAAAGAACTTTCCGGTACACGCAAATCACCAGAACAACTGGCGAAACTTTTGATGATGCGAGCCTTTGAAGTCGAAGAGGTGGTTAAGTACCCCCATGGTCTTGATGGTGTAGTTATCGGTAAGGTAGAAACTCTCAAAAAGCATCCAAACGCTGATAGATTGAGAGTAGCTAAAGTGCGCGTAGCTAAAGAACAAATCCAGCAAATTGTCTGTGGAGCACGAAATATAGAGGTTGGCCAAATGGTAGCGGTCATATTGCCAGGGAGTACTCTTCCTGATGGCACCTTGATTCAAGCAACTAAACTGCGTGATGTGATGTCACGAGGCATGATCTGTTCACCAAAAGAACTCGGTCTAGGAGAAAGTCACGAGGGGATTTTGGTGTTACCTGACAATGCCCCACTCGGCGCTTATTTTGCCAAACATTATGGGCTTGATGACAGCATTCTTGATATTAAGATTTTGCCAGATCGTGGCGGAGACGCTCTTTCCCATGAGGGTATGGCTCGAGAAATCGCCGCTCTTGATGGTTATGCGCCACGCTTTACCGAAAAGGAACGAAAGAAACTTAAAATTCCAGCCTATAACCGTGCACCCAAAGTAATTATCCAAGACAAAAAAGCAAGTGGTCGTTATAGCGGGCTACTTATCAAAGGGGTTGCTACGAGTGAATCACCATTGTGGCTTCAGACAAAACTGATTGTTCTTGGTATGAAACCCAAGAATGTCGTTGTCGATATCACTAACTATTTGATGCTTCTTTCGGGTCAACCAGTTCACGCTTTTGATGCTGATAAAATCGAAGGTGGTATTGTAGTGCGTCGGGCTAAGAAAAATGAAAAACTGAAAATTCTTACCGGAGAGACTATTAAACTCCAGGCGACCGATATTGTTATTGCCGATAGTAAAAAAGTTCTAGCACTCGCTGGGGTAATGGGAGGAATGAATTCAGCGGTGACCGAGAAGACAACGAATATTTTTGTTGAAGTAGCGGTATTTGAAAGTACCAGTATCAGAAAAACCAAACAGCTTCATAACCTACCGACAGATGCCAGTTATCGTTTCGAACGAGGCGTTTCCCTGGAGCTTGCGAGCGAGGTATTGCCACTTGGAGCAGCTCTTTATACAGATCTTGCAGGGGGTAAGTTGTTTGGTATGCGAGATGTGCGTTTACTCGAGCATAAGACTCACAAGATACTTCTCTCTGAACAATTAGTGCATGATGTGTTGGGTGTGCGGGTGCCCCTATTTGAAATTGTGAGGCTCTTAGCCTTACTCGGACTCAAGGTCAAAAAGAAGGCTGACAAGGCAGTCCTTGAGGTAGCTATTCCAGAAAGACGACCCGACCTGCATGATGCTTGGAATTTGATCGAGGAAATAGGTCGTATGCGAGGTTATGACAAGATTCAAGCGGAAGCACCGCTCTTACCGCTCACTTTTCGTCAGACAGAAAATAGTCGAGCACGTGAGTATGTAGCTAAGCGTCACGCGACACTCCTTGGTTTTGATGAGGTGATGACTTATTCCTTTTATAGTGAAAAAGATATTCAGACCAGTAAATTCGATAAGAACACCCATGCCTATCTTGAAAGCCCACTCTCACCAGAATATACCTATCTTCGTCAGTCGCTTTTACCACTTCTTCTTCGTAAAGCCAAAGAGAATCTTCGTCATTTTGATCACTTCGCCTTGTTTGAAATAGGAAACATTTTCCTCCTCCCTCCCAAAAAAACCTTGATCGAGTGGTCAGAAATTGCTTTTGTCGAAGTGGTTAAGCCTAAAGCTGTTGAGCCAGCCCTGTTTACTCTAAAAGAGAAAGTAGTGAGTTTCCTCGCATCGCTTGATATTGGTGATATAGAGGTAGTGCCAATAGATGAGGATGAGGATATCAATTTTCTCCATCCTACCAGAAGAGCTGACATCACGCTTTCGGGCGTGGTAGTAGGAACGCTTGGTGAAATTCATCCAGCAATCGCCAAGAATTTTTCTCTCCCAGAGGGGAGGGTAGCGGTAGCAAGTTTACGTTTCGATGAATTGGAGCACGCTAGACGTAAAGCCACGACTTTTGAGCCATTGCAGAAATTTCCCTTTGCTACTCGTGATATTACCTTGTGGTTTCCATCCAAAGTAACTGCACTTGAGGCTCGCGAAGTGATCAAAGAAGGTGGAGGAGAGCTGCTTCGCGAGAGTGAACTTTTCGCTATTTATGAAAAAGAAGGGGAGAAGAGTTATTCCTTCCATCTGGCTTTTGGAGCGAGTGATCGTACCCTCACCGCCCTAGAGATGGACGTTTCTTTTGATACCATCGTGACTCTAGCCAAAGAACGCTATGAAGGCTATATCCGTTACTAAGTGTTTCCATGAAGATAGCATTGGTGCATGACTATTTGGTGCAGTACGGGGGAGCAGAAAGAGTGTTGGAAGCCTTTCAGGAGCTCTATCCATATGCTCCTATCTATACCCTGATTCATGATCAGGATTCTATGCATGGTCACTTCGCCAAAAGCCGTATCCACACGTCTTTTCTCCAGCGCTTTCCTTTCTCCAAAAAACGCCACCGTTTGTTTCCGCCACTGATGCCTCTAGCTATCGAGGGTTTTGATTTGTCAGCCTATGATGTAGTACTCTCAGATTCATCGAGTTTTGCTAAGGGTGTAATCACTGGTCCAGAGACACTGCATGTCTGTTATATGCACACCCCGATGCGTTATGCGTGGGATGATTGCCAGAAGTACACAGAGGATTTTGGTCTACCTGGTTTAATCAAAAAGCTCGTGCCGTTGTTCATGAGTCCGATTCGCCTGTGGGACCGAGCCAGCGCTGAACGAGTAGATCATATTATTTCTAACTCACGCTTCGTAGCTAATCGTATTCGTAAGTATTATCGTAAAGATTCCACAGTCATTCATCCGCCAGTCAATGTCTCACAATTCTATCTCTCTCAAGAGCCCTCCAAAGACTATTTCTTGATGGTTGGCCGCCTCATTGCCTACAAGCGTCATGACATTGCTATCGAAGCTTTCAATGAACTCAAACTGCCACTCAAAATCATTGGTCGAGGACCAGAACTTGACCGCCTCAAGAAACTGGCTGGACCGACAATTGAGTTTTTGGGTCGCGTACCCGAAGAAGAACTCCCTCGTTACTATGCTGAATGTCGAGGTTTTGTTTTCCCACAAGAAGAAGATTTCGGTATTGTAGCCATTGAGGCTATGGCTTCGGGTAAACCCCTGATCGCCTATCGAGGTGGTGATATTGTAGAACATATGGAGGAGGGAAAGATGGGTGAATATTTTGATGAACAGACCAAAGAATCCCTTATTGGAGCTCTAAAACGCTTCAAGGAAAGCGAATATGACCCAAACTACATCCGTGATAAAGCCTTTCCTTTTGACAAAGAGCGATTCAAGGCTACAATAAAGGACTACCTCGAGAAAGTGGTGACCGAACATCAAATGAAAAGCTAACTTTATGGAACTCCGAGACATACTCAAACTCTTCTATCAACAGCGTAACCTCTATCTAGCGGTTATTGGTTTTTGTCTCTTGCTGGGTTTTTTGTTTACCCTTTATGAACCAGAACGCTATCAGGCAAATCTTTTGATTACTATTGGACGGACTGAGAGTGCCCCAACCGTAGAGTACAGTTACGATAGTTTCTATCGTCTTCAGGCGGATGAGCGTTTTGCTGATACTTTGGTACGACTTTTGAGCACACCACGGGTCACTGAAGATATTTTTGCAGACGCTCAAATAGCACCAAGTCCTGAGGCTGGTTATTTTACGGCGAGACGCTTATCATCGCAGGTAGTAGAGGTGACTTTTGAGAGTAAAGATCCCAAGACTCTACCGATAATTGGAGCGAGTCTGGACAAGGTGCTTACTGCCTATACTGACAACCTCAACACTCAAGAGGTCAAAAAAGAAAACTGGTTCCGTGTTATCACTGCTGATCCAGTAATTAGTGATGCTCGAGCAGGGAAGACGCTGGTATTTGTACTCGCACTCTTCGCTGGCCTTTTCTTGGGTTTCTGGTTGGTTTTAATACGTCATTACTTATACGGATCACAACTACATGCGCATCGGGATTGATATTCGGTGTCTGGCGGAGGGACGGCGCACAGGAGTAGAAGAATATACATTAGGATTACTGAAAGAGCTCCTGCATACTGGTGGAGATCATCAGTATGTTTTGTTTTTTAATTCGTGGAAGCCAGCCCCACGTTTTCTTCAAGCACTGGCTCATCACGGGAATGTGACCCTCAAGGCCTATCGTTTTCCCAATAAACTACTCAATTTTTGTCTGTGGTACCTCCGTTTCCCCACTCTAGATTGGCTGATGGGCGGAGTGGATGTAGTCTTTCTTCCTAACCAAAATTTTGTAGGGGTGAGTCGACAAGTGCCTCTGGTGGTCACCGCACATGATCTCTCTTTTGAGCTATTTGCGGAGACGTTTTCGTGGAAGCAGCGATTTTGGCACTATTTTGTGAATTTCCGAGGCCTCACTAGACGCGCCACTAAGGTGCTCGCGGTTTCTCATTCTACCAAGAGAGATATCGTGGATACTTATGGCACTGGGGAACATAAGATTAAGGTGATTCCAAGCGGGTATGATACTCGCTGTCAGGTGATTGATCGTAATAACGAAAGCCTCATTGCAGTGCAGAAACGTTACCAGTTACCTTTCAAATACATTCTTTCTTTCGCTACCTTTGAACCGCGTAAGAATCTCATTTCAGTTATCGAAGCCTACGAAGAGTTTATCAAACAGAACCCTACCTCTCCCTACCATCTGGTATTAGCTGGGAGTCCTGGTTGGGAGAAGAGAGCTCTTTATCAGCGTATCCGTAACTCAGCGGTGGGGGAGAAGATCCATCTTATTGGTTTTGTGAGTGAGGAAGATAAACCTGGCGTCTATAACTTAGCAAGTGTTTTCGTTTATCCTTCAGTCTACGAAGGTTTTGGCTTCCCACCTCTTGAAGCTATGGCTTGTGGTGTGCCCGTGATTGTCTCACACAGTTCATCCTTACCAGAACTCGTAGCTGACGCTGGTATCCTGATTGATCCGTACCGACCGCAGGAAATTTTCGATGCTTTTGAGGCTTTGCTCAAAGATACGGAGCTTGCTTCGCTACTACGGGCTCGAGGCCTAGAGAGAGCAACTCAGTTTTCTTGGGCGCGTACAGCCAGAGAAACTCTCGAACTATTTGAGAGCTTAGTTTAAGCTTTTGTGGATAACTCATCTACAGAAAGGCTAAAAAGGAGTATAATGAAAGGGCGTAATAATTGTTTAAATAAAGCAATATGCCAAATACAAAAAGTAAGTCAGTTAATTTTTTTACCGCTCTATTGATAACCCTTTTCTCATTTTCTGGGTTCGCTTTTGCCTATACGGTAAGTACAGGTACCCCTTTTATGGCCATGATCTCACAGGCTCATAATGGTGAAGATGACAATGAAGATAGTAATGATAGTGGGGACGACAACGAGGATGATAACGAAGACGATAATGAGGATGAGAATGATGATCAGGATAAGGTAGAAAAAGAAGCTGAAAAGAAAGCTAAAGAAGAAGCTAAGCACAAGGCTGAGTTCCAGCGTGAGCAACTCAAGAAAAAGTCAGAATGGTTACGCAAACAGGTAGAGAGTCGTCGTGAAGCTGAAAACAAAATCGATGATGACGAAGATGAGAATGAAAATGAGGACGAGCAAGAACATGAGCAAGATGACAAAAAAGCAGATCTCCTCAAAGATATCAACGAAGACATTATTGATGCCGAAGAACGCATAGCGCGAGCTCAGGCTGAAGGTATTGATGTAACCAAGGCGATGGCTACTTTAGCTGTTGCCAAGGAGAAGGCTAGTGCCGCTGAGCAAGCTCTTGCTGACACTTCGTATGAGGCATTGCGGAGTATCGCCCGTGAAGTCAAAAAACTAGCTCATTTCGCTAGTCACAAGGATGTCAAAAGCTCCCGCGATATGGAGAAGGATGTGAGTAAGATAGCCAAACGTATTGCTCAAACCAAAGGCAAGATCAGTCTGTATGAGAGTCTGGGAGGCGATGCTGGAGCACTGAGTGCCTCATTGGCTACATTGGAGTCAGAATTCAATGCTCTCAAAGAAAATCTAGCCAAGGGTGGTCAAGACCAGATTAATGCCCTTGGAGCTCTCGATCCTCTCGAGCGCAAGGTTAAGCGTCTTAAGAGTAGTGTCGAGGCAGCTATTTATGCCCTCGGTGGCACTGATGAGCGCTATGATGATGATTATGAAAATGAAGTAGAAGATATCTACGAAGGACTCAATGATGTTGCGGAAATTGAAGGGGATGACTTAGGTGAACAGATTCGCTCTATTGCTACTGCTCAGAAGAGCTCGGTAGATAAGGTTAGTGGTCCAGTAGAGGCTATCGATAAGCGTAGTCAGGTACTGCAGTTCCTCCTTGGTACGAAGAAGAGTGAAATTGAGAAATTGGAAACGGAAATTACTGCTAACAAGGCTCGTATCGAAGTTTTGACTCAGGCAGCTGATAAAATAGATGATCCAGAAGTCCGTGCTATTCTCTTGGCTCAGGTGACTGATCTAGAGATGGAGACAACTAAGCTCGAGACCTTTGTCTCTGGCCAAAAAGACCGTCTCAGCGCCTTTGGCTGGTTCTTCAACCTTTTCTAGGAGAGAAAGAGGCTAAATTAGTTTACCTCTCCTCGTTCGGAAACAAAAAATAATTTTTGTTTCGCTCACTTCAGACGGTAATAAGACCAAAAAAAGGGCTCCTAGAGAGCTCTTTTTGGGTATATGGTATAGTTTCATAATAAGAGATATCCAAAAGGCATGGAAATAGAATACGAAGCTACTTTTCCTAATGTTGATAAAGACGTTGTCCGCAAGAAGCTCCAAGAAGTTGGAGCGAGTCTTTTGCGTCCTGAATATACTCAGCGACGAAGGGTCTACCACTTACCAGTAGGTCATGAAATTAACGGTGGTTGGATGAGAGTGAGAGATGAGGGAGATAAGATCATGATTACCCTCAAGATTGTTGATGGTGAGAAAATAGAAAATCAAAAAGAGATCAATCTGGGAGTTAATGACTTTGAGACAGCTTGCGAGTTGGTAAAAAATCTAGGTTGTCGAGAAAAAGCCTACCAGGTAACGAAACGTGAACTTTGGCAGCTCAATGGTGTAGAAGTAACCATTGATGAGTGGCCGTTTCTTGAACCGTTTGTTGAAGTTGAGGGCAAATCAGAAGCTGACGTAAAAGCTGTTGCGGAGAAATTGGGATTTAACTATTCGGAAGCATTATTTTGTGCTGTAGGCACACTATATGCCAAGAAATATAGTGTTAGCGAAGATGTCATAAATAACGAAACTCCCGTTCTTGATTTTGAGGGTGAAAATCCATTTCTGTAAGAGTTTATGAATATTGCTGGTAAAGAGTATAAGCATGTTAAAGATCGTTCATATGGTCTCGGTTCTATCTATACTGATGGAGGGAGTTTTCTGCGTATTGGCGAGGAGAAATTGATCAAAGAAGAGCTAGCTTTTCATAAGAAGATCCAAAGATATGGTTTTCCAGTTGCAGATATATTAGCAGAAGGGGAAAATCAGCCGGGTCAGTATTACTATATTGAGACATCATTTGGCGATCAGCTTCTCGCAGATGTTTTTGCTGAAGAATATAAAGAACAAGGGTATGTTTCTGAAGAAAATTTCAACAAAATGTTGGCTGTAGTGTCGGACTTTGCAAGGGCACAATATCAAACAGCCAGTACCGAGAGCAGTTTTGATGAGTTTTACCGAGGCATTAAGTGTGGCGACTTGTTAAAAGAAAAACCAGAGTTAGCTGAAAAGGCGGATGAGGTTTTTGAAAAGATAGAAGAGCGACTCAGGGTTTTTCCGAGAGTCCTTACTCATGGTGACCTGAATCCACATAATGTGTTTCCAAAAGGGGTTATCGATTTCGCAAATTCATACGAAGCGCCTTTTGGCTTTGATATTGTGAGCAATCTTTTCACCACATATTTTTTTCCTGAATCACCAACCTTTGAGTTTCAGAGAAGGTCTCAGTTCTCAGAAGAACAAAGACAGAGATATATGAGTTATTTCGACAAACTTTTTAAAGAATGGAATCTTCCCAAGTTGAGTGAGTATCTTTCCGAATTTATCATAGCTCGTGGCGTTTGGGCTTGTGTGTGGATGGCAGAGTGGCCAAAAATTCAGACTTGGCGATATGGTAAGATTGAGAAAATGATGGATGCATATCTTCGTGATGAGGATGTGACAAAAATCTTAATAGAGTAAAGGATATAGTTTTCTATGGAAATCAAGAAATGGCCAGTAGTGAGTAGGGAATCTATTTTCAAAAAATATGGGAGAGAAGTAGAACGAGTTGATTTTGAGTTACCCGATGGCAGTGTGGCTGATTTTTATCTTAAAAAAGAGGAAGATACCGTTTGCATACTGGCTCTTACTAAGAATAATGAGGTCATCCTGGCTAAACAGTTTCGTCCTGGGCCATACGAAGTACTCCTTGAGCTTCCTGGTGGGGGTATCGAAGAGGGGGAATCGCCAGAAGTCGCGGGAGCAAGAGAGCTACTAGAAGAGACTGGTTACGCCGGCAAGGCAGAGTTTGTCGTCCAGGCCTTGGATTGTGGCTACTCTACCAGAAGGAGAAACTGCGTTGCGATTACTGATTGTGAGAAAGTAGCTGAGATTCAGAATACAGCCACAGAAAAGACAGAGGTAGTCCTTATGTCACTGTCAGAGTTCCGTGAGCACCTTCGCTCTGGCCAGCTAACAGATATTGAGATAGGTTATCTGGGACTTGATTATCTCGGACTCTTGTAAGTATGAACAAGTCTATTGAAGTAAAAGAGCTAGACAAGGAGCTTGTGGTGCGTTTTAGTGATAAGACGATAGTGCTACCCCAAGAAGTTCGGGAGAAGATTGATGTCTATTGGCAGAGTCTCCTTGATAGTGGGAAGAACTACCGCAGGGGAGAGGTGTTTACCGTTACTAGGGTTACGGAAACGGATGCAACTATAGAAGTGTTGGTAGAGAAGAGCGACTACGCACACTACCTGTACTGCCAGAATGTCGATACGCTTGGTGAGTATGGCGTGAGAATTATCCACACAGCTTGCCTCGTCATTACGAGCGATAATAAAACAGTATTGGGTGAAATGGGATCTCAGACAGCTCGTGCTGGTATGTACCAGCTTTGCGGTGGAGGTATTGAGCTTAGGTATCTATATGGTGAGGTTTTTGATTTAGATAAGAATATTAAAGAAGAATTACAAGAAGAACTTGGTATTGATGTGCAGGATAGTACGCGAGTCAAATCTTTTACCGAAAAATATCTGAAGTCCGGTGGTCCAACAGGTAAAATGACAGTCATTTACGAGTTGTTACTCAATGAGTCTCTGGAAGAATTTTTAGAACACTATGCAGATTTTGAGGAAAAGCTTATAGAGAAAGGAGAAAACCCTGAGTTTGGAAGACTTGTAACGTTGCCACTTGATAATAAGGAATTCATAAAGAAATTCTTTGAGCAAAATGAGAAAAAGTGTGACGAGTACTTGAAGCCTTTATTTGAAGCTCTAAATTTACTCTGATTTATATTTAAGATGAGAATTAAAGTTAGCACTACAAATTAGTGAGAGTATGAGGTAACTTTGACAGAGATTGAGATGTGTGTTATATATTAATAATCTAAATTTTGGTGTAAAGATATGAATTTACAGGTCCAGCAAATGAATACAATTAAGTCACCGATCACAAACAATGATCGTGGTTTTGCCTATCTTGAAGGCAAGGCAATTGTATTAAGCTGGAGTTATCAAAATATCTTACCAAAAACCTCTTAAAGCGTAGTAACTCTCTCCATTTAGATGGCCCCAGCTCAATATAAAAGCTGGGGCTTTTTTGAGTAAAAGTTCGTTAACAATCAAAAATGGAGATTGATATGGAAAAGCTTCAGTCAAATATCTGGAAGCTGTCGATGATTCGAGTTTTCAGGAGCTTCATGTTGATCATGTCAGTGATCACTCTCTTTTATCGAGAGAATGGTTTGACAGTACACGATATATTTTTGCTTCAAGCAATTTTTTCCCTCTTTGTTCTGTCGCTCGATATACCCACGGGGTATTTTGCTGACATATTTACTCGCAGAGCCTCCATTGTGATTGGAGGCATCATCTCAACTCTTGGTTGGGTGGTATACGCTCTGTCACTTGGTTTCTGGGGATTTCTCTTAGCTGAGATTATCTTGGGTATTGGCATGAGCTTCATATCAAGTGCTGATTCGGCGATGCTCCATGATACCCTCCAGGCCATGACTCGAGAAGAGGAGTACGGAAAGCAAGAGTCAAAAAATCAGGGACTAGGACTTTATTCTGAGGCAATTTCTTCTGTGATAGGGGGTTCACTGGCAGTAATTAGCTTGAGACTACCGCTGATAGTTGATATTTTCACCACAGCTCTTATTATTCCACTCGCTCTTTCTTTGACTGAGCCAGTGAGGATAAGAATCTCTCAGCAGAAGTCACATCTCAAAGAGATGCTTGAGGTGGTACGCTATGCCCTTTTTGGACATAAAGAGGTCGGATTACTCATTTTATATTATGGATTAGTGAGTGCCTCTACCCTTACCATGGTCTGGTTTAGTCAGCCGTACATGTTGGCTTCTGGTTTGCCTATTATGTATTTCGGAATTGTCTGGTCTGGACTTCTCCTCACAACAGGTTTTCTCACGGGTAAAGCTGAACGTATTGAAAAGTTCTTCGGAAGAAAGAATGCACTGATTACTTTATGGCTGCTCCCTGTCTTAGGGTATACCTTAACTGGGATCTTTATGCCAGTTTGGAGCTTTAGCTTTCTACTCTGCTTCTATGTGACAAGGGGAGTGATTAATCCAGTACTTCTGGATTATACTAATAGACTGATAGCATCAGATATACGAGCCACAGTTCTTTCGGTGAAGAGTGTGCCAGGAAGATTGATCTTTATGATTCTTGGACCAGGTGTGAGTTATATCAGTGATAGTGTTTCACTACAAGTGGCCCTTCTAGTCACTGGCGGAGTATTTTTTCTTGGTGGGGGGATAGTTATCCTTTTGATGTATCGAGCAAGAGTACTTTAAGTAAAGCGGTGGGTATTGTTAATACCTCACCGCTTTTTCTTTTTTTGGAGAATAAGCTCATAGCGGAACCCTTGACTTTTAGGAGTTTTGGGTGTATAATAGTACGTTGCAGTGGTAATTTTGCTTCTGCACAACAGTTCTTACACAAGGAGATAAACCGTGTTTCATTCGCTGCGTACATTCGCCGCGAAGATCGCGGCGAATATTATATCTCATCGAGTACGGATAGGTACGATAGCTGTAGGTATTGCTACGAACAAGACCATTAATTGGACTTTCGAATTCGTACTCTATCCACTAGTTATTGCACGTCTTGGCCTGATAATAGGCGGCAGTGTGATGACAATTCTCTCTTTTGTACTATCATATCTTATGCTTTTGGGGTACACCTGGTCAAAGCGTGATTGGCTAGGGATTGAAACTCTAAAGAATTTAAGAGAGCATTCTGGTGCAAATCGGTGGCAAAAATATATGGCCCAGGTAATGCGAAGAGGAAATTGGCTAGCGTTCATTTTTCTCTCAGTGTTTTCTGAACCTGTTGTTACAACGCTGTATATGCGTCGTGGCGCCCACGAGTACAATAAGTTAGATAGAAGTGACTGGCAGATTTTTGTTGCCTCAACTTTGATTAGCAACTTCTTTTGGACACTCGGAGTAGGCTTCTTGATATGGCTCTTTCGAATGTTTATTGGATCAACTGGCGCATGATTTAACTAAGGGTTAATCATGCGTCTTTTTTCTTGCCCTTTTTGCTTAAATTCTATACAATTTAATTAAGAAACAAAAACTTCTATGAGGAATGGACGAACTTGGGTGTATCTTTTGGGGTTTTTAATTTTGCTTTCCTCGGCAATCCTTTTCTATAGGATCTTTATCCTAAAGGACTATATCATTACTGCTCAGAGCCAGTGTAACCCTAACCTAGAAACCTGTTTTGTTATTGATTGTACTGAAGGTGATTTAGAGTGTGAAGGACCTACTTACTATAGGAATATTAAAGTGAGAGCAGTTGACACAACTTGTGGTTTAGAAGATCCGAGGTGTTTGTATGATTTTGCTTGTAGTGAAGAGTCAGGAAATTGCGAAATTGAGTACTGTGATGATTCGAATGTTCTTGAAGAAGAACGTTGTAGCGGTGAGGAGGATAAAGAAGTTCAGGAACTAGAAGACACCGGTGCTACAGAAGAGATTGAAACAGTATTATGAATGAATTAGTAAATCACGATAAAAATGGCGTTTATAGCAAGTTTTTTGATGCTATAACAGAAGTAAAGGCTCGCTGGGAAAATGATGATTTAAGAAAGGCTGTCGAAGAAAGGTTGGGAGGTGATATACCAGAAGTTTTTCAACAAGGTCCAAAGGCAACTATTGTAAGGTATATTGCTAGTCCTAATGTAGAGTCCTATTACTTTCATGATTTAGCAGAGTTAAGTGGCTTGGATCCTTTATATCTTGAGTTTACACAAGATAAGTTTGTAGCTAAAAATCCCTCAAAGTATCATTTGTGTAAACTATCCTCAGTAAGTGAGGAAAATAGTGGTGAAAAGTCCGTAAAGGTTGTAGATTTTAATAAGTATGAGGGTAAGCTCCTGAGTGAGATTGAGACATTGAATGGAAAAAGGTTAGTTCAATTCCACCATGATCTTTTCACTAAATCTAGTGCCGGAATACAGAAGCCTTTTATATACGATTTCTCAGAATGGTTTCTAAAGCATAGGAATAAGAATGGTTTCTACTATTTCGACTATCTTGCACTTTTTGTTTGTCATGGCGTCCTTTTTGAAAATTTCTTAGGAGACAAAGAAGAGTCTAATTTCACAGATGAAATAGTTAAGCCTGCTTTTGAGGAAATAGAGAGAGTTTTCGGTGTTAAACCTCTTATTTTTCCTTTACAGCCTATCAAAGTTGAGGAACATAAAAATTGGTATGGGTATAAGGACGCTTTACTCGAAGAAATTAGAGAAGAAATAACAAAATAGATATGGATAGTTTAATTGTAGGAAATTTAGAGTATTGCGGAGAGATTGTTCAAGATACTGTGGATTTGCTTTATTATTCACACTTTTCTACCATTATTCTCTCACTTTTTATTTCATCTTTTGTTTTTTTTAAAAATAGAAGTTCTGTTGCTGCTAAGCTTCTTTTTGTAATGTGTTTAACTTTTGCGTTGTGGACTTCTGTTGATCTTACGGTATGGCTCACGTATGATTTCTCGGCTCTTTCAGTTTTTTTATGGGCCTTTTTTGGAATTTTCTATCTTCTTATATTTGTTTTCGCATATATTTTTTTTGCTGTTTTTTCTCAAGAAAAGGACGACATTTCTCTCGGAGAAAAAACATTTCTTTCATTTTTAATTGCCCCCGTAATTCTCTTGATGCCATTTCAGTACAACGTGGTTGGATACGATGCCGTTGATTGCATTGTTACGGAGGGCACTTTCTATTCAAGTTACTACTATTTAGCAAGTCTCCTTATAATCTTTGCTGTCTTTTTAAAGGGCATACTTGTTTATAAAAAAACTGAACAAAAGGAGAAAAAACAACAAATATTGTACTTATTAGCAGGCCTTATTCCTTTCCTTTCGTTATTCTTTTCTCTTGGATTTCTGGTCTCATATCTTGTGAATAACGGAGTAATTGGAGAATTTGGTTTTGAACAGTATGGACTTTTTGGAATGCCTATCTTTGTAGCTATTATTGGTTATATAGTTGTTCGTTTTAAAGCTTTTGATGTTAAGTTAATCGGAGCACAGGCGCTGATATTCATTCTGGTTGCTCTTATTGGGTCTCAGTTTTTTTATGCAAAATCTCAGACTGACTATACCTTAGATGCACTTACTTTGATTGCTGTACTTATTGTAGGATACTTTCTAATTCGTTCAGTCAAAAAAGAAATTGAAAGGAAAGAACAATTAGAGAAGTTGTCATATAGCTTAGAAAAGGCTAATGATCGGCTCGAGGAGCTCGACAAGCAGAAGTCGGAGTTTATCTCGATTGCTTCACACCAGCTTCGTACACCGCTGACCGCTATTCGAGGGTATATCTCGCTGGCACTCGAGGGAGCTTATGGTAAGGTCAAGGGGACTCCGATAGAAGATATAATGAATAAGATGTACACCATCGATCTGCGACTCTCACAGTTGGTGGAGGATCTGCTCAATGTTTCTAAGATCGAAGCTGGTAAAGTGCAATACAAATGGGAGAGTGTCACTCTCGATCCTATTGTGAGTGAACTCTATGATATGTTTGCTGTTTTGGCTGAGAAGAAAGGGCTCAAACTTCACATGATCAAACCAGAGACTCAGCTTCCAGTAATGAAGCTTGATATCAATAAAATCAAAGAGATTCTCTCTAACCTGATCGATAATGCTATCAAATACACAGAGAAGGGCAGCGTGACTATCCGAGTAGAGCAAGATGCTACAGTAGCTCGAGTAGTGATCGAGGACACTGGTATCGGTATTTCCAAAGAGGATGCTTTGCGTTTATTCGGGAAGTTTATCCGTACGGAGACTACTCAGAAGATGGATGCTGGTGGTAGCGGGCTCGGCTTGTTTGTGGGCAAGACTTTTGTTGAGGGTCATGGCGGAAGAGTCTATGCTACGAGTGAGGGTGTAGGTAAGGGTTCGAGCTTCATCGTAGAGTTGCCTCTGATTAATCCAAATGCTTCTTAGCCTATGAATGTCAAAGATACATTTCTGGTAGTTCTATGGATCATCATTTTTGGCGTTTCTACAGCTGTATCTTTCAAGGTGTATTTCTTAGACAAGGATTATGATTTTGTGACTCTAGTTCCTTGTGATCCTATGACAGAAGTGTGTTTTGTGGCAACGTGTGATCCAGAGAGTGACACATACTTAGAAGATATCTGTTTGACTGCAGAAGAAGGGCAGACAGAGAGGTATTTCAACTATATTAGAAAGAAAATGAAGAATGTAGACCAGTGTGATTCTCGTGATGAAGAATGTGCGCCTCTTGTTTGTGAGGAAAATGAAGAGGGGTGCGAGATAATTACCTGTAACGAAGAAACGTTAGCAGAGTATGCAGATGAGGGCACTGAGTGTAGTGAGATAATTATCCCAGAAGAAGAGACTGTAGAAGAAGAATCAACTGAAGCAGCCCCCGAAGAAGAGGTTCCTTCAGCTTCTCCAGAAACAGAAGTAGCTCCAGCGCCTGTGGTTGAAGAGACTATACCTCAGACAGCTCCAGAACCAGCTCCGGCCCCTACGGAAGCTCCTCTAGATTCAGAGCCAACCCATAACCTGCCTATTTAAAGTACGTCTATGTTTAATCCACTTGCCTGTGAATGGGTACCAACGACACTGATAGGGCTTTCTGCCAATGTATCGGACAATGTCATCTACTATTCTCACTATGGGCCGCTTCTTTTGGCCGTAGCTATGTTTTTGTTTATCTTTTTTACTGACAGAGCTCTTTATCTTAACAAGGTATTGATGACCATGATTGGTTTTGTGTGTCTGTGGGTAATGACAGATATGTATCTCTGGGTAGCAGCCACTGGTCATGAAACAATGTTCTTCTGGGCAATTCTAGTTTTCTTTGAAACCTCAATCTATGTTTCAGCTCTGTATTTTACGTATGTTTTCATTCAGCAGAAAGCACCACACTTTTTCTTCAAACTGCTAGGAGTTTTATTTTATTTAGCACCAGCTATTCTTTTGCCAACTAAGTATACTCTTGATTTTTATGACTTACGGAATTGTGATCGTGATGTCGTAGAGGGTCCAGTGATCTTTTATCTCTATATTCCATATGGAGCTATCATGGCCCTTATTGCTTGTATCGCACTCTATGGTGCCTGGAAGCAACGTGAGCGAGCTCGAGAGATTCTCACGGTTAGTTTCGGAGCTCTGATGTTCCTCTCTACCTTCTTCTGGGGCTTGGTGGCTGGATCTTTCACTGAGGATTGGCTTTTGAGTCAGGCAGGATTGTTCGGTCTGCCGGTGTTTATTGGTTTCTTAGCTTATGCCACTACTCGTTATGAGACCCTTAGAGTTAAGCTGGTTTCTGTGCAGTTCTTCGTGGCTTCAGTCATGCTCCTTATTGGAGCACAGTTGTTCTTCGTGGAGGAGACACTAGGTATCATCTTGATCATTTGTACTCTTATTCTTACTACTTTGTTTAGTATGATCATGACAAGGGCTATCAAGACAGAGTTGAAACGTAAAGAAGATCTTCAAGAATTAACCGTATCTCTCACCACTGCTAACAAGCAACTCAAAGAGCTCGATAATGCTAAGACGGAGTTCCTCTCGATTGCTTCTCACCAGCTCCGTACGCCGCTAACCGCTATCAAGGGCTATATTTCATTGATTCTCGAAGGCTCCTATGGTGAGGTGAGTGCGAGTGTGCAAGATGTTTTGAATAAGCTCTATCTGGTGAATAGTCGCATGGTTAATCTGGCAGAGGATCTCTTGAACGTGACCCGTATCGATGCTGGTCGAGTCCAGTACAATTATCACAAGGCTGTACTTGAAAAAGTGCTACAGGAAGCGGTAGAGGTATTTCGTCTCACCGCTCAAGAAAAGGGTCTGGTTTTGACCCTCGACCTACCAGAAACTCCGCTACCAGAAATGATGATTGATGCTCGTAAGATCCAGGAAGTATGTTCAAATTTGATTGATAACTCGATCAAATATACCAAACAGGGCAGCGTGGCGGTCAAGTTGGAAGCCTTACAAGATCGAGCGGTTATTAGTGTCAAGGATACGGGTATTGGTATTCTTCCGGAAAACAAAGATAAACTTTTCGCCAAATTCGTACGCAGTAAAGAGACAAATATTCTTGATGTTTCTGGTACGGGCCTGGGTCTGTATGTGGGCAAGAACTTCGTGGAGGCTCATGGAGGACGGATTTATGCTGAATCAGAGGGTAGGGATATGGGATCTAAGTTCATTATCGAACTTCCATATATCAATCCTATGCTCAATGCCATCTCTCCAAACTGGATGATCGAGAATTAGAGGGTAATTTGTAAAAACCCTTCTATTGAGGTATATTTAAGGTACTAATTTGATATTTTATGGCTCGAGTCCTTCTTGTAGAAGATGATCCGTTCATCGGTGAAATCTATATCAAAAAATTTGAAGCATCTGGTTTTGACGTGCTCAATGTGGTAACCGGTAAGGCTGTATTGAAGGCGGTAGCTGAAAACGGACCTTTTGATATCGTCCTCTTGGATTTAGTCATACCTGAAATGAGTGGTATGGAGGTGCTCCAAGAGCTTCGTACCAAACCTGATTATCCGAAGGACCTTAAGATAGTGGTTTTCAGTAATCTATCCAGTCAGGAGGATAGAGATCAGTGTATAGCCCTTGGTGCCAACGGCTTCATCTCCAAGACAGAATTTTCACCTTCAGAGGTTATCGAAGAGGTGAATCGTTTTCTTCGTCAGTGGAGTGAGCAGGGAAAAAATGAGGTTCGTATGAATCCAGCCCCAGCTACTCCTACCACAGAAACTGCTGCGCCAGCTCCTGCTACTACCGCTAAGAAGATTCTTCTTATTGAAGATCAAGAAGATTTCGTAGAGATGTTTGGTAAGCGTCTTCAGGATGAAGGTTATGCAGTGACTATCGCTCGTGATGGCAAGGCTGGTCTAGATGAAGCAACTGCCAATGACTATGATATGATCATCTCAGATATCTTAATGCCGAGTATGAATGGTCATGAGATGGTAGTGAAGCTTCGTGAGACTGAAGCTGGTAGAAATATTCCGATCTTTCTTTTTTCTGCTTCTGTGGAAGTCGAAAATCTTCATGAGTTGACTGAGGCAGGGATAGTCAATCGAGTCTTCGAGAAGACTCAACTGACCCCAAGTGAACTCGCTTACGCAGTCAATGATTTTTTTGCCGGCAAGAAGTAATATTATTATGGAACGAGTGTTGATACAAGACGCTCCACAGCATGTTGGAGAAGTCGTGAAAATGAGCGGTTGGATAGATGTCAGAAGGGATCATGGAAAGATGATCTTTTTTGTCTTGCGTGATCGTACAGGTCGTATCCAGAGTATCGTACTCCCTGATGCTCCAGAGGTAATAGAGGTGGCTTCTCATGTCAAAATCCAGTCTGCTGTTCAGGTAGAGGGGCTGGTCAAGGAGCGACCTAACAAAAAAGCCACTCCTGGTAGTTTAGATACTTATGAACTAGAACTAAAAAGTCTCACCGTGCTTGGTAGTCCAGTAGAAGATTTGCCAATTGATGTCTCCCAAGTGGAGATGGGGCTTCAACTAGATACTCTTTTGAATAATCGTACTATCGCTCTTCGTAATGATAAGATTCGAGGCATATTCACTATGTACTCTGAGCTCCTTGCTTCTTACGAACAGGCTATGAGAGGGGCTGGCTTTACCGAAATTAAGACCCCGAAGATTCTTGAGGCAGCGACTGAGGGTGGAGCGAACTTTTTCAAGATTTCCTATTTTGATCGTGAAGCGTATCTCGCTCAGAGCCCGCAGTTCTACAAGCAAGCGGGTATGAGTGTTTTTGAGAGAGTCTTCGAAATCGGAACGGTGTTTCGGGCCGAACCTCATTTCACTACTCGCCATGTCAATGAGTACACCGGATTTGATGCCGAGATGGGTTTCATTGAAGGAGTGGAAGATGTCATGGATGCCCTTGAGGAAGCGATGTATGCCATGTTTGAACATATTGCTAAGCATTGTAGCGCAGAACTGGCTCTGCATGATGCCGAAGCGCCTGCCCGTGTCGCCGTGCCTCGGATACGTCTCACTGAAGCCCTCGAGATTCTCAAGAAAGAATTTGATAAAGAAGTAGAGGATCAAGATATTGATAGTGAAGGGGAGAGGATGATTTGTCAGTATGTGAAAGAAAAATACGGAAGTGATATGGTATTTCTCACTCATTATCCGACTCACCTCAGACCTTTTTATAGTATGCCGAGTACTGATGATCCAAAGTATACAGAAACTTTCGATCTTCTTTTTCGTGGAGTAGAAATTGCCTCAGGTGGTCAGCGTATTCATCTACCAGAAATGCTCGAAGAAAGTATCAAAGCCAAAGGCCTAAACCCTGATGATTTCAAAGATTACGTCGATATTTTCCGTTTTGGTACCCCACCACACGGTGGTTGGGGACTTGGTTCAGAGCGCATCATTCAGAGACTTCTTAATCTTGGAAGTATCAAAGAGGCAGTACTCTATCCGCGTGATGTGAAAAGACTCGCCCCATAAGTGGTCACTTGATAAAAGAAAGAAAAAATGGGATAATATGATTTATCTCATTTATTTTTATGGAAACAGAGAAAAAAGAAGAAAAAATTGGTTTTCGTGACGTCAAGAGGATTCTTGGCTGGTATTGGAAATTGACCAAGAAACACAGCAAGTGGTTCTGGCTTCTTTTGTTTTCCTATGGCACAGGCAGTTTGGTTGCTGATGTTCTGTCAGTAGTGGTGTATAAGAAAATCATTGATGCTCTGACGGCTGGAAGTTTCGAGCAACCACTTCTCTGGCAGTACTTTTACTTATTGGTTTTAATGAGTGTTTTTTATTTTACCCTTTTTCGTTTCGGTGAACTTTGTCTTCGTAAATACCACGTGGCCGCTTTGAAGGATTTGTCGAACTTCACATTTACTGAACTAGAAAAGCATTCGTATAATTTCTTCGCTAACCACTTTACAGGGTCTCTTACTTCTCAGTCGAGACGATTTGTAGATGGATTTGTGAATATTTCTGAAGGAATAGTTTTTGTCTATTGGATGAATCTTATTAGTGTCATAGGAATTCTTGTTGTTATAACGGTTTTTTCATGGCCTTTGGCTCTTTTTCTTTGCTTATTTACACTCTTGATTGTTATTGCAGTCATACCGTTACTCAAAAAACGCATGAAGTATGATGCTGAAGAAGCAGAGGCTACTTCCAAGCTCACTGGGTATTTTTCTGATGTGATTACGAATGTTCTGAATGTTAAGATGTTTGCCTCGAGTACCTATGAGAAACGCAAGTTTCGTGAGATCACTGAGCTACAGGCCGAAGTAGAAGACAAGTCTTTCAAGGCCTGGAATCTGTTAGCTGCTATTCAGAATGGACTTATCGTATTGATGCGTATCATTCTCTTGGGAATAAGCCTTTATCTTTGGAGTCAGGGCAAGATAACTGCCGGTACGATTGTGCTGGCCTACTCTTACTCGCAGAGTATCTTCATGATCGCCTGGTCTTTTGTACGATCAACATCCGGTATGCTCAAGTCAGTAGCGAATGCTAAAGAGATGGTAGATATTTTTGAGCTTGAGACAGAAATTAAAGACCAAAAAAATCCTCAAGAATTGGTGGTTACAGAAAGCAAAGTAACATTTATGAATGTAGAGTTTTCTTATCCCGAGGGAGAAAAAGTTTTTCAAGGGTTAAGTTTTACAGTTGCCCCAGGTGAACATGTAGGATTGGTTGGGCCGAGTGGTGGAGGTAAAAGTACCGTAACCAAACTCCTCTTACGTTTTGTTGAACCTACTTCCGGTACAATCAGTATCGATGGACAGGATATTACCAAAGTACGTCAGGATGATCTTCGTACAGCGATTGCATACGTGCCTCAGGATCCAGCGCTTTTTCATCGATCTCTCCAAGAGAATATTTCTTACGCTAAGCCAGAGGCAACTGACGCAGAAATTATCGAGGCAGCCAAAAAATCGCATGCCCATGAGTTTATAGGCAAACTCAAAGAAGGATACGATACACTAGTAGGTGAGCGTGGCGTCAAACTCTCAGGTGGCCAACGTCAGCGTATCGCTATTACACGAGCTATTCTCAAAAACGCTCCAATACTTGTCATGGATGAAGCTACGAGTGCGCTCGATACCATTAGCGAAGTAGCTATCCGAGAAGCCATCTCTGAACTTATCGAAAACAAAACAGCGATCATCATTGCTCATCGATTGAGTACGGTAGAAAAGATGGATCGGATTATTGTCCTTGGCAAAGACGGTACTATCCAAGAAGAGGGGAGTCATAGCGACCTTATCAATCGAGGAGGATTGTATAGTACACTCTGGAATCATCAGACAGGCGGTTTTTTGCCTGAGGATGAGGATATTGAAGAAGAAACAGAGGAAAGTATCGGAGCCTAGATAAAATGTCCAAAATACGCTACAATGGGGTATCTTAGCGAGATATCCTTTTTATTTACTATGTCATCTATTGAACGAGCCATCCATTTTTTTCAAAAAAGCTTAATAGAGCGATTTTTCAGCAATCTTTCGCAGGATATTGGTATTGATCTAGGAACAGCTAATACCTTGGTATATGTCAAAGGTAAGGGTATTGTCATCAATGAACCATCGGTAGTAGCCGTCAATCAGCGAACCGGACAAATCCTAGCTATCGGTAAGGAGGCTAAAAAAATGGTTGGTAAAACTCCGAGCCATATCGTCGCTACGAGACCTCTTGTAGATGGAGTTATCAGTGACTTTGAGATTACTCAGCAGATGCTCCGGTATTTTATTAACAAGGTGCAGCAAGAAAGCTTATCTTTTATTCGTCGACCACGAGTACTCATCGGTATTCCTTCGGGTGTGACAGAGGTGGAAAAACGCGCTGTGATCGAAGCGGCTTTGGCCGCTGGCGCTCGCCAAGCCTTTCTTATCGATGAACCAATGGCTGCAGCTATCGGTGCCCGTCTTCCAGTTATTGATGCCACCGGGAATATGGTGGTCGATATCGGAGGGGGTACGACTGAGATTGCTGTCATTTCTCTTGGAGGAGTAGTTCTCTCGAGGAGTCTCCGTATTGCGGGTGATGAAATGAATGAAGACATCGTACGCTACTGTCGTGATGAGTTTAATATTCTTATCGGTGAACGCACAGCCGAAGAGATCAAGATTGCCATAGGTAGTGCCTATCCACAGAAAGAAAAACTGACGTACGCTATTCGTGGACGTGACTTGGTCTCAGGTCTTCCGAAGGAAATTGTAGCGACTGATGAGCATGTGCGAGAAGGACTTTCTCGTTCCATTCGTATCATCGTCAATAGTATCAAGACTATCATCGAAGAAACTCCACCAGAATTAATTTCAGATATTATGCATCGAGGTATTATTCTTGCAGGTGGAGGAAGTCTCATTCGAGGACTAGACCGTTTGATCGCTAACCAAACCGGTATTCCAGTGCGACTCATGGAAGATCCACTGACAGCGGTAGTGCGGGGTACGGGTATCGTACTTGATGATATGGAGCACCTCAAAGAAGTTCTTATCGAAGAAGAGGCTGGCCGACCACTTGGGTCTTAAATACTATCCTTATGGGAGAGCGAAGAAATTTTCTCCAATCAAAATTTTTCTGGGCATTGTTTGTTAGTGCTTGTCTAGGAGTGACTATTTGGTGGCAACCATTTTTCATTACACGTCCAATCAAAATTATAGGTACCAGTGTGCTTTGGCCAGTACAGAGCTTTTTTGCGCCGGTGGCTTTTGAGCTTCAGGATATGAAAGTGTTTTTCCAAAGTATTGGTGAATACAAACGCGCTAACGAAAACCTTCAAAAAGAGAAGCTGGTTTTGGAAACCGAAAACGCTCGCTTGCGTGACATGGCCGCAGAGAACAAGGACCTACGGAAACAACTCGAACTCCTCCCGCGAGGAACGTATGATCTCAAGAGCGCTACGGTCATTGGGAGAGATGTTTCCGGTCTTGGTAATTGGATTCATATTAATCAGGGGAGTGACTCGGGTATCAAACCGGGGATGGCGGTTATTGTCGAGGCAGGGGTTTTGGTAGGACGAGTCGATGAAGTATTTCCTCTTACTTCTCGAGTAGAACTTCTCTCTAGGGCGGAGAGTATCGTCAATGCTGTCACCCTTGATACCAACGCTGAGGGGGTAGTCAAGGGAGAGCATGGGCTTGGTATAGTCTATGATATGGTGCTTCAATCTGATCAGCTCAAAAACGGAGACACGGTAGTCACTTCTGGTTTGGGTCAGGTTATCCCGAAAGGACTACTCATAGGAACCCTCCAAGACGTACGCCTGACCGATGATAAGTTATTCCAACGAGCTACCATCCAATCGCCAGTACGTTTTGATCGTCTTCGTAATGTATTTGTCATTAGAGGAGAAAAATAATGAAAGTAGCACTCTATCATAGTCTGTTATTCATTTTCCTACTTGCCGTGCAAATTTCTTTTTTGGATGTGTTGTTTCCTGATTTCCTAGTTCCTCTGATCATTCTCTCAGCGGTAGTTGTCTGGACAGTGGGTCTCGGTTTTCGACAGGCTCTTTGGTATCTATTACCACTGCTTATCCTGTATGAAGTACTGGTAGTTGGAGGAATCCACTTGCTCAGTATTTATGGAGTACTCTTGGCCTATGGGACGAGCTTTCTTTCTCGCCGAATGCTTATCGAAAACAGTATCCTCGCTTCTCTTTTTTATGCTCTCGGCATTATCAGTTCAGCTTGTTTGTATCAATGGATAACTCAGGAAGGCTTTCATAAGGCGTGGTCACTACCTTCTTTTACAAGTATTCTTTTTCAAATCTTGGTTGCCATTCCAGTGTTTCTTTTGACCAGGAAAATCCTTTTTGCCTTTCAGGCTCGTATGGATACACTGCGTTCTGATAGAGCTTTGATGATTCGTTAGTCTTATGAAACTATTTCGTCAAAAATATAGAGTAGGAAGAGATACGGAACATGAAATAGATGATGCCGTATTGACTGTGACTCAGCCAGATACTGCCAAACTTGAACAACCTCTTGAGCGTGCCTCACTCTCATTTTTTTGGATTGTCGCTTGCTTAGCTCTCGTTCTTCTCGTATCCAAAGTCTTTGCTCTGACTGTGGTAGAGGGCGAGAAGTATCAACTTGCTTCCACTCAGAATAGTTTGCGAGCCCTCGTTATCCCAGCTCCAAGAGGTACCATTTTCGATCGTTTTGGGAAACCTCTTGTCTACAATGTGCCAAGTATTGATCTGGTAGCGGTAGCGGCTGATCTACCAACAGAAGAAAACGAGCGAACCGCTCTCAAAGAACGCCTACAGAAAGAGTTTGGTATTGAACGATCATTTCTCGACCAAACCTTTGATTTACTACCACCTCAATCCAACCAAGGAGCTCCAATCAAAGAACAGCTCACCCAAGAGGAAACCCTTCGCTTTTTAGGTAAACGTGATCAATATGCTGGTATCAGTTTGTATAAAACGACGCATCGCGACTATGTCGATAGCGCTATCTTTGCTCACCTGATGGGCTATGAAGGTAAAATCAAGCCCGAGGAATTGGAAGAACATCCAGATTATCTTCTCACAGATTCCATCGGTAAGCAGGGGATCGAGAAAAGTTACGAAGCAGTACTTCGTGGTAAGCATGGTTATCAGCAAGCAGAAGTAGATGCTCTCGGTCATGTGAAGCGAGAACTGGGTGTCATTAACCCAATAGCTGGAAATGACTTAGTACTTAATATTGATGCGGATCTTCAGAAAAAAATTTATGACAGTCTTGAAGCAACACTTGTCAAAGCAGGCGCCAACAAGGCAGCAGCTATCGCTATCGATCCACGTAATGGCGCTGTGCGAGCAGTAGTTAGTCTACCAAGTTTTGACAATAATCTTTTTGCTACCGGTATTGGTCAGGAGGATTATCAGAAACTCTCAAACGATGAATCAAAACCATTATTCAATCGAGCTCTGAGTGGCGAGTATCCACCAGGTTCGACTATCAAACCAGTTCTAGCGTCTGCCGCTTTGAGTGAAGGCGTTGTTACTCCTGAGCAAGAAATAGAGAGTCGAGGTGGTATCCAGGTGGGAAATTTTTTCTTTGGTGACTGGAAAGCTCATGGTTTCACGGATATCAGACGCGCCATCGCAGTTTCTAGCGATGTGTATTTCTATACGGTTGGCGGAGGCTATGGCGGTGTCGGCGGACTCGGTATTGAACGGATGAAAAAATATGAGAATCTTTTTGGGTATGGAGAAATTACTGGTATCGATTTTCCGAGCGAGGGCAATGGTTTTATTCCGAGTCCTGAATGGAAGAAAAACAAGATAGGGGAGCGCTGGTATATCGGAGATGATTATAACTCTTCTATTGGTCAGGGTTATATCACCGCTACGCCACTACAAATCCTCAATTCGATTGCTACCATTGCTAATGGAGGGACGCTCTATGCGCCTCGTATTGGAAGTTCGATCAAGTCAGCTGATGATAAGATTACTTCAATTGAGAGTCAGATTATTCGCAAGGATTTTATTCGTCCCGATATCTTACAAATAGTGCGTGAAGGTATGCGAGAAACCGTGACTGAGGGCACTGCTCAGAGCCTCAAAGATTTGCCGGTAGAAGTGGCTGGTAAGACGGGTACTGCCCAGTTTGGAGCGGATCACAAGACCCACGGCTGGTTTGTCTCATTTGCACCGTATAATAACCCCGAATTGGCCCTTATAGTCCTCGTAGAGGGCCAAGGAACCGAGGAGACCTATAATGCTGTTCCTGTGACCAAAGAGGTCTATCAGTGGTATTTTGAGCGTGATAAAGAGAATAGGTAAGGGAGGCTTCAAGCCTTAAAATAGAGACTTTAGAGCCTCTTGACAGAGTGAGTCCAAAAGTATACTATTCAGTACAAACTTGAGACATCTTCACTCTTTTTAGAGCGGAGTTTTCTTTTTTAGTCTAATTGCCAAGTATAAAAAAATGAGCAAGATATTTACTGCCGAAGGTTTGAAAAAACTTCAAGAAGAACTGGAGGATCGTAAGGTGCGTATGCGCCAAGAAATAGCACAGTCTATCAAGGAAGCCAAGGAACAGGGCGATCTTTCTGAAAATGCTGAATACACTGAGGCAAAGCGTAGTCAAAATGAAAATGAAAGCCGTATCGCAGAGATTGAGGCATTGCTGAAAGATTCTGTAGTGGCCGCTAAACACCGCAAGAGTAGTCATGTCGAGATCGGCTCTACTGTGGTTGTGAAGTTTCATGGTAAAGAAATGACCTTTGAAATCGTTGGTTCGAATGAAGTAGACCCAAGCAAGGGTCGTATATCTCACGAATCACCACTTGGTGGAGAGTTCATGGGCAAACAGAAGGGTGATAAGGTAGAGATCCAAGCCCCAGCAGGCAAGGTCAAATACGAAATTGTTTCTGTAGCGTAAGCCCTCTACATTCTAGGAAAAAGACCGGACTCACTCAGGAGCCGGTCTTTGCTTTTCTCTTGAAAATGCCTATAATAAGCATATTGCTTATGGCTGAAGATTTACGAGAAGATATTATTGCGACCAAAAACCAGAAATTAGAAACCCTTTCTAAGGCTTTTTCGGTTGTTTATCCTGAGAAAAATCATCGCACCCATACCAACCAGCAAGCCCTTGATGGTTTCGATGAATTTACGAAGAATGGGGAAGTACTTATCTTAGTTGGACGCGTGCGCTCATTGCGTATTATCGGCAAGATCGGCTTTGCCCATATTGAAGATGGAGATGCTAAGATTCAAGTTTTTCTTAATTTACAGGTTTTGGGTGATGAAAAGTTCAAACTTTTTGTTGATACTATTGAAACAGGGGATTTTATAGAAGTAACAGGGAAGCTCTTTCTGACTAAAAAAGAAGAAAAAACTCTCGAAGTAGCCGATTGGACTATTCTGGGTAAGTCTATGCGGCCTATCCCGACGGAATTCTACGGATTGAAAGATGAAGAAGAGTTATTGCGTCGCCGCTATCTTGATTTGTTGGCTAACCCAGAAACACGAGAACTGTTTCGTAAGAAAAATATTTTTTGGCAAACAGTACGGAATACACTGGTAGATGAGGGTTTCTTAGAGGTACAGACGCCTGTTCTTGAGCATGTGCCCGGTGGCGCTGATGCTGAGCCTTTTATTACTCATCACAATGCTTTGGATCAAGATTTTTACTTACGTATTTCTCTTGAACTTCATCTAAAAAGATTGTTAGTCGGTGGGTATGAAAAGGTATTCGAGATCGGACGTCTGTTTCGTAATGAAGGTATCGACAGAGAGCATCTCCAAGAATACGATGATGTTGAATTTTATTGGGCTTATGGAGATCTAGATAAAGGAATAGCGCTCACCGAAAAGATGATTAAGGCCATCGTATTCAACGTGACTGGTGGTTATGAAACTATTTTTGAGGGTGAAACTATTGATTGGGGTCAAGATTATCCTCGGATAGACTATTTTGTGGAATTTGAAAAAGAAACTGGTATTAATCTTTCAGATGAGGTTTCTGTCAAAGACTTGAAAGCAAAAGCTGATGAGCTTGGTATTAAGTACGAAGATTCTTATGGCAAGGGAAGGATGATTGACACTATTTACAAGAGGACTGTCCGTCAACGATTGATCCAGCCTTGTATCCTTGTAGGACACCCTATTGAAGTATCGCCACTCTCCAAGACGGATCCAGCAAATCCGAAAAAGGTTTTGCGAGCACAGTTAGTGGCCGTCAAAAGTGAATTGACGAATTCTTTCGCAGAGCTCAATGATCCAATGGAACAACGGCGTCGTTTTGAGGAGCAGATGAAGCTACGAGAAGATGGTGATAATGAAGCTCAAATGATTGATGAGGATTTCTTACAAGCACTCGAGTACGGTATGCCACCAGCCTTTGGTTTTGGTATGAGCGAAAGACTTTTCGCCATTCTGATGGATCGCTCTATTCGAGAAACGGTTATTTTCCCACCGATGAAGAGTAGATAAGATAATTTTGTAAACCACAAACTTATGACTCAAAAAGAATACCAGATGGAGGAGCAAATCAAGCGATGGAATATCGTAGCCATTGGGATTTTTGTCATTCTTACGCTGCTAGCAATACGTTGTCTTGATGTTCGTGATATACAATTGCAATACCTTTCACTAGGTGACTTCATGATACTCGCCCTGGCTATCATGCGGGTTATTCGTCTCATAGCTTATGATAATATCACCCTTTTTCTTCGCGAAGCCTTTCTTGATGTCAAAACGGTTCGTTATGCAGAAGAAGGGGAAGAATTTATCGAGCGAGTCCCTTCTGAAAATTCTCTCAAGCGTACCATATCAAAACTACTCAACTGTCCATGGTGTCTAGGCGTCTGGGTGGCCTTGTTTGTTCTTTATTTTGCCCTTGTGTACCCAAGTCTTTGGATTATCTTTGTCTTACTCGCTCTCTCAGGAGTGGCAAGTCTGATCCAGATAGCAGCCAATCTTATGGGCTGGAATGCGGAGTACCGTAAGATAGCGACTGAAAAAACCATTAGTATGTAGTAAGATATGCCAAGTTTTGAACGACCAAGGCTGACTGAAGTCATACCTATAAATGAAGAGGGTATCAGTAAATTAAGAGATACCTTTGAAAACTATTTTTCTCAAATAAACAGTGAGACCGGAGTAAGCGTATTTTTGGAGGCTGTAAAAGAAGTTAACTCAATTGAGATAAGTGCTAAGAATCAAGAGTACGTTAAAGGATGGCTTGCTCAAATCCTTGAGAAGTCTTACTATTTAGCATTTATAGCTGGTATATCTACAGAAGTCTTTTCTAAGGAACTTCAAACAGGTTTAACTTTAGTGCCAATAATTCCTGACTATCTGAATGAAAGTCACGAAAGAGAGCTCAAAAGAGAGCCTGCTTTTATGGAGAGTATAGAGGGCACCCTAGAAAGATTTTCATATATTGAAAAGTTGCCACAGATATTTAGAAAAAAAGTGCAAGCTATAATAATAGGAGGATCAATGAGTTACGGACCATTTTTTAATATTCGAAAGAATTTAGACAAAACAGGAAGTTCAGATATTGATGCTATCTTTGTGATGAAAGAAGATTTTTTGGATGACGATAACTGGGAATTATTTAACACTTCTTCTCAATTCTTTGAAGAAGATAAAATCGAATTTCAAAAAAGAAAAAAAGATTTTAAAACACTCTACGTGCAAAATCAGGCAGATGTATTTAGTCAACGCTTCAATGTTCCGGGACGTGATTTTAATATGAGCGTACATTTCTTTACTCTTGAGAATCTTGAGAAGATGTGCAATTCTGAACTCAAGGATGATTTAAAGTTGAATCTTGATAGGGTTAAAATTTTAAGAGATTTTAAGGCTAGAAAATTTGAACACAAAGATTGCAATCAGTTAAACTTTTTTGGAGAAATATTTTCATACCCCATTCCAGAACAGAAGCCAGTTGATGGTGGGTACATTGCAAATTTACCCAGTTACATGATTAGGGGAGGTCATCTGTATCCAGGAATCTATCAGAATATAATATCACCAGAATTTTCAGTCTTTTGTGATAATGGAGGAGAGGTGGGAGATTTGGTAAAGGTCTTTCAACAAAATATTCAAAATAGACTTGATGATGAAAATAATGTAAAAGAGGGAGCTGGTTCTATAAAGGAATCTCACTTCAGAAACCATTTTTTTGCTTTAGGAAGATACTAAAAATTACATCTTTTCAAATACATGGACTGCTTGAGCCATGCTGCGGACATCGTGGAGAGCGTTGTGTACGTGTCCGTACATCTCTAGTCCAGCTGCCTGATAGAGTGTTCCGCTAGAGTAGGCATCAGCATCAATTTTCCATCCAGAAAGTAGGGGCTTGACTTTAATAAAGGGTAAATCTTCAAAAGGATAGGCGATCCCAAAGTAAGAACAGTTCTGTTGTAATACTCCCCAATCAGCATTGAATGTCCAGATGGGATAGTTTTTGACAAAGTCTACAAGACTTTTTAGCGCTGTTGGAAAATCAATCGCATTAGTAGTTAGTTGAGAATCAGTAATATTTGTAAGTTCAACGAAAAAAGGTGGAAGTTTTTTTTCAAAAGCTGGCCATGTCAACACGTCAAAACTAGTCACTTCTTTTCCAGTATGATTATCGAACAAAATAGCAGAAATTTGGACTATTTGACGCTTTTCATTTTCATCGGGACGACCCTTTTCGGGAGTCATTTCGGGATAGCAGTATTCTAGGTCTAAGTACACTCGATAGTCATTTTCTTTCATAGAATGAGTTTATTGTTTTTATAGAGCCTTTTTGCTATTATTAAACAGCAATTCTATTCTATCAAATCCATGCTCGATATTCAATTCATCCGCGATAATCAGGAATTCTTAAGAGAGGTCGCGCTCGCTAAAGGTCTTAGTTTGGATATGGATAAGCTGCTCGCTCTTGATGAGGAGCGTCGTACTTTGCAACAGGAAGTCGAAGAACTACAGTCACTTAAGAATGATATCAATACCCTCATCAAGGAAGCTAAGACTGATGGTGAGCGCACAGAAATCATTGCCAAGGGCAAAGAAATTAAAGAAAAGCTTGATGCCCGTGAACCGCTTTACCTAGCTTGTAAGAGTCAGTTTGATTCGTTGATGGTCACTGTACCAAACATCGTCTCGCCAGATACTCCAGTTGGAAAAAGTGACGAAGAGAATGTGGAGATTATGAACAGTGGTTCAGTGCCAGAGTTCACCTTTGCCCCACGTAATCACATAGAGCTTGGAGAGCTGTTGGATATTCTCGATCTTGAGCAGGGAGCCAAAGTATCTGGTTACCGGGGCTATTATCTCAAAAACGAGGGTGTTCTCTTAGCTATGGGGATAGTTTCTTATGCTTTGGCCAAACTGATTCAAAATGGCTATACCCCGATGTTGCCACCAACCCTCGTGAAGGGTCGAGCCTTGTTTGGGACTGGTTACTTCAAAGGAGCGGAATACGATCCAAGTGTAGATGAAATCTATCAAGTGGCTACTGATGATGGCGAAGAGGCAACTACTAAAGAGCCGAAGTTTTTGGTTGGTACAGCTGAACCCTCACTTCTTGCCTATTATGCAGATAAGACCTTAGCGGAAGAAGAACTACCGATTCGAGTAGCTGGAATGAGTCAGTGCTACAGGAGTGAAATTGGTTCATATGGCAAAGATACCAAGGGTCTTTATCGGGTGCACGAGTTTCAAAAGGTAGAGCAAGTTGTTATCACACGGGCCAATCTGGAAGAGGCTAATGCTCTTCAGGATGAGATGATCCGTCTCTCAGAGGAGATGCATGCGGAACTTGGCTTACCGTACCGTAAACTTCAGATCTGCACCGGAGATATGAGTGCTGGTAAGTACAGAGCATTTGACCTAGAGGCGTGGATGCCGGGCTTAGCGCGTTATGGAGAAACTGGATCAGCGAGTAACTTTCTTGATTGGCAGTCCCGTAGACTCCATGTGAAATACAGAGAGACCGCCACTGGTGAGCGCAAGCATGTCTATATGCTCAATAACACTGCTTTACCGGTACCGCGTATCTTGATCGCCATTCTTGAGAACTATCAACAAGAAGACGGTAGCGTGGTGATACCTGAGATTTTGCGTCCATATATAGGAAAAGACGTGATAGCAGTCAAGTAAATATGGTTGACTAGTAGAGGGATATTGCGTACAATATCTTCTGTTACCTTCATTTTGGGTGTGTAGCTCAGTTGGTAGAGCAGTGGCCTTTTAAGCCAACGGTCGCAGGTTCGAGCCCTGCCACACCCACAAATTAATTCAATTACATATTTTTTATTATGTATATTTGGAGAATAGAAGACTTGAAAAGGGATCTTAAACAAGGGTCTCTCTCAGAGAAAGAATCTTTGAAATATCTACTGATTTTTCTCTTTTTTACTTCCCTAGAAGCTATTCCTATGGAGGGGAGTAATAAGTGGGACTTATACAGCGCGATTGCTTTTGGAGTCATCACTATTTTAGGAACTTGGTATTTATATATTTGTAATGGAGGAGAACAAGGAAAGGATTTTGTGCAACGCTATCTGTCTCTCGGGTTGGTTGTAGCCATTCGTTGGACAGGGTTTGTGTTCCTACCCCTTTTTATTATTTATTTGGTAGTTTTTGGAGGTGTAGAGATGCGGTCGGGTGAAACAACCTTTCCTTATATGTTATTTGGGACATTTGCTGTACTGACATATTATGTATTACTTGCAAAGCATTTCAAGGATGTTGGAAAAAGAGACTAAACATTTTTTCCCCCATCATCATTAAAAGCTCTCTCGCGGGAGCTTTTTTTATTCTCCACAAAAGGGTATAATAAGGGAAAAGTTATGATACAAAGATCACTTCTCTTTTTTGGGATTCTTTTTCTCCTTACAGGCTGTAGCATCAGTTTACCAGTAGGTAACTCTAGTAGTGCAGCTACTGGGAGTGTTTACAAATCTACCAATGGTGGAGAAACTTTTGAGCCCAAGATCAAAATCGACGACAAAACATCTATTTCTTCGGCGGATGTTCTTTCGGTAGCTATCCATCCAACGAATAGTCAAATTGTCTATCTTGGCACCGAGAGTACCGGTCTTTTCCGTACAACCAATGGAGGTGATAGTTGGGAAAAAATTGTCTTTCCGCCTACCAAGATCTACGGCCTTTCTGTTGATAATACCAATGGAGATCGTATTTTCGCGACGGGTATCTATGAGAAGACGGGTAAAATCTATCGTTCTTTTGATGCTGGAGCTAATTGGAAAGAGATTTACACTGAACCCGGGTCAAATACGGTTATTACCTCGCTTACACTTGATACCACTAATCCAAATATTGTTTATGCGGGTACGAGTGCCGGAGTAGTTATCCGAAGTACTGATGGTGGAGAAACTTGGAAAAACGTCGTAGTTGCCAAGGGGCCAGTAACAGAGATGGCTGTAACGGATAGAACCATTCTTCTAACTATTTTTGCTTTGGGCACGGAGGTCTCTTTTGATCAGGGAGCTACATTTGAGGATAATACCAAATCAGGTATCACAACCCGGGTTGCTAACACGACTGACCAAACAAACCTAGTCTTACCAGAGAGTCTCTATACGGTTGCTAAAGATCCTAGGCAGCCTGGCGTGTTCATTGCTGGTGCTGCAAATGGCCTTTTCCGCACAGCTGACTATGGGAAGAATTGGACAGAACTAGATATTATCGAGAGCTCCAAGAAATTCCCTATTCGAGCAGTGGCTATTAATCCCGCTAATTCTAATGAGGTAGTGTATGCTTCTGGCGGGGTTCTTTATAAGTCTATTGATGGAGGAGTGAAGTGGTCAACAGCCGAACTCAAGATCGGTCGAGGTGTCAGCCATCTCTTTTACGACCCGGTTACACCGAGTACCCTTTTCTTCACGCTCCGTAAGTTTTAGCGTATACTAAGGGTATTATCAGTATTTATCAGCCGTTGCTATGATCAAAGAATTGTTAGAAAGCCACGACCAAGCCTGGAATAGCGCATTGGATCATTTTAGTCTGGAAGCCTCAAAAATCCGTACTGGAAGAGCGAATCCAAGTCTCGTAGAGAATATTAGCGTGGATTATTATGGTACTCGTACACCACTGAGTCAGGTGGCTAGTATTAGTGTGCCAGAAGCTCGTCAGTTGTTGATTCAGCCTTGGGATAAGGGGACACTTCCTCTTATTGAGGCTGCTATTCGTGAATCAGATCTGGGTCTCAATCCAGGTAATGATGGGACTGGTATCCGCATTATCCTTCCAGCGTTGACTGAAGATCGTCGCAAGGAATTAGTCAAAGTTCTTAATGCCAAAGCTGAAGATGCTCGTATCGCTATTCGGGCTACTCGTGAAGATATCTGGAAAGCGATTCAAGATGGTGAAAAGCGTGGAGAAATTACCGAAGATGATAAGTTTAGCGCCAAAGATGAACTCCAAAAAGTGGTTGATGATTATAATCAGAAACTTGAGGTACTCCGTAAAAAGAAAGAAGAGGAGATTTTGACAGTCTAATCTGTAGCGATAGCTAGACCTATGTTGAGTATTTTGATTTTTATTGCCGTTCTTGGCCTTTTGGTGTTCATCCATGAATTGGGCCATTTTTTGACGGCTAAATTCTATGGTATCCACTCTGAAGAATTTGGGTTTGGTTTTCCACCACGCTTGGCAGGGGTATACAAAGATGAGACTACTGGCAAATACCGTCTGGTGTGGGGAAACAAGGAAGTGCCAACCAAGAACACCGTCTATTCGCTCAACTGGATTCCCCTTGGAGGTTTTGTCAAAATTAAAGGTGAGGATGGTATTACTGTTACTGAGGAAAAAGATAGCTTTGCTGAGAAAAGTGCTTGGATCAGAATTCAGGTGACCGTAGCGGGGGTAGTCATGAACCTGATTTTGGCTTGGGTCCTTATCTCGATTGTCTTCATGATGGGTCTACCACAACCTATTGAAGAAAGTGAACGCGCTCAATACCCAGACGCTCGGATCCAGATTCTCTCTGTGGCTCCCAATAGTCCAGCTGCGAGTATCGGTCTTCAACCGGGAGATATCATCAACTCCTTAGATGGACAGAGAGTGACTACTCTTGAGGAAGTGGGTACGCATATTCGGGCACAAAAAGGTAAAGATGTAGCGATAGAGATTAATCGTTTTGGTAAAGAAATGACTGTCCATGGTACGCCTCGTGTTGAGACGGTAGCTAATGAGGGGGCACTCGGTATTTCATATTCTTTCACTGCTACTGTAACCTATTCATTTTTCTCAGCTATCGGTCATGCCTTTGTTACTACCTATACTGTGACAGCCGCTATTTTTGAAGCCTTTGGAAAAATGATTAGCGGACTTCTTGGGGGACATGGTGCTGCTGGTGCTGACATTACTGGACCAGTGGGTATAGTATATCTGACTAAGCAGATGAGTGATCTTGGCTTAGCCTATCTCTTGCAGTTTGCGGCCCTTCTTTCTATCAATCTTGCTATTATCAATATTCTTCCAATTCCAGCTCTTGATGGAGGGAGAATTCTTTTTATCTTGATTGAAAAGATGAAGGGGCGACCACTCAATCAGCGTATGGAGGGGATTATCCATCAGACAGGCTTTATGCTACTCCTTCTCCTCATGCTTTTTGTCACTATCAAAGATTTCATCACTTTTGATATCTTTGGCAAATTCTTTGGTTTATTCTAGAAGAGTGTAACCCCTAAAAGCTTTAAAAACCCCTTTAAAGAGGGGTTTTTGTATACTCAGCACGGACTATTGACATTTTGGCTAAAATTTGTTATTATCTACTGTTATATTTGTAATTTGTATAAGGAGGAAACTTATGAATTATTTTGATCTGAAGCGTTTATTCAAGGCAAAGTTTTGGACCATGTTCCTGTTTGGACTCTTGGTCGGCACGATAGCTTTTTTTGTGACCATTCTGACGTTGCCGTATTATCGAGCATCATCTGATTTTTTGGTAGTCCAGACAAGTCAAAACAATCAGGACTTCTATACTCAATTCAAATCTTCTGAGTATCTCGGAAAAGTTTTGGGCGAAGCTGTCTATTCCGAAAGTTTTATCAACGCGGTCATTGGTACCGGTAAGATCAGTGGTGAAAGTTTACCATTCGATAAGAAGACTCGTTTGGATAAATGGAAAGACATGGTGGTGGTCAAGAAGAATCTTGAACTTGGAGTGATCCAAATTTCCGTCGCTGGTAATGATCAGCGCGAAGTAGGGAAAATCATGGAAGGTATCTCGGATGTTTTGATCAACCAGAATACCCTTTTCCGTGGCGGTAACCCAGATAGTGTTCAGATTCGAGTTCTCTCAGGACCCATTCTTGAGAAAACTCCTACGATGCTAACTCTTATCAAGATTTTAGGCACAAGCTTTGTAGTTGGTTTCCTCCTCTCACTCCTTTATTTTTTCGGAAAGTCAGAAAAGAGTACCATGAGACTTTTCGAAGATTAAGTTCTACTTTCTTGTCTTCCTCCTGAATATTTCTGGGGGAAGCAAGAGGGCTGGAATCCAGTTCTCGTAAGGAAATGTACCTATCCAACTGAATATATCAACAATCAAACTTTAGTCTAAAGGAGACTGAATCATGAAGTATACCTTCTCAACCGCTCTTGTGGCGGTGTCGCTCGCTTTTGCTTCCCAGGCCTCGGCCAAGGAAGTGAAGCCGGCAGAGATGGAGGTTCGCGGCCTTCACGCCGTCGAAGCTCCCTGGCAACCAGAGAGTCTGTCGCTTGACACGCGTCAAGTGCAGGCACTCCAGGTAATTACTATCCCACTTTCGGAGGCAACAAAGAAAGAATGGGCAAAAGTTAACCGTGATAAACGTGGTATTCGAATGATCGTCGATGGAGAAGATGGCAAGCCTCGGCTTGTTGGACGACCCGTCATCAAGGCGACGTTTCGCGTATTGCTTATGAAGGATGGTGACATTCTTCCTATGAGCGAAGCCGAAATGATTACCACTGGCGGTGAGGCCATCAATATCCTCTTGCCGCCTGACGTTGATTTCCGTGGAACGACAGCCTTTGTGTTGGCGGATCGCGGACGTCATGCACTTACTCTTGCGGGTGAGATTATCGATCTCGACAAGGGAAAGAAACGACTTATTACGTCCAAGTTGCCCGATCAAGTTGCCACTTCGGTGGTGGAAGACACGGCTTTGAGTGTACGGGGTGAGCCTTCTGGGTTGTACCTCGATATGCTGGAAGCCACATTTAGCGAACACGCTGTTCTCAACAACAGTCTTCGCTATTCCGGTCTTCCCGGCACTTTTCTTTCCAAGGATATGACCCGTTACCCTTCGGTGGCGGCTCTCTATACGAGGGAAGACACAGTCGGCGATCGCTTGATTACCTGCGGCAATGGAACACTGGATCCGTCCATGTTCACTGGTATTGGAGCCCTTGTTAAAGTGGGCTCCAACCTCATCGTCGCACTCAAGAAACGTTGCTAGGAGAAATTCGATGACCTGGCAGCACGGCAACCCTATCGATCAATTCTGGTCGAGACGGTTGCTCTGTGCGCCGTCTCGACTTCCATCAAGGAGTGTAAGTATCATGAAACGTTTTCTCCTGACCCTTGGGGTCGCCCTCTCGGTGTCGATGACTGGATTCATTTCCAGTTCGGCATCGGCGGCGACCACTCGAAATGCCGAAGGGTATGTCGAGTGGAGCCGGGTGGGCGCCGCTACCATGAACTTGTTTCAGGGTGGTGGTCCACGCCTTGATCTGGCACGCGTTTATGCGATGCGCCAGATGGGTGTGAGCGAACCTGAAATTGCTCAAGTCCTCCTGGACTTTCATGCAAAAAACTTCGAGGAAGGCGTTATCCGCAAGGGTGACAAGTTCAAGACGATGTCTTTTGCTAACAAGAAAGAGGTCAAGGTGATGCATAACGTCATCTTGACTGCAGACGGCGAATACAGGGTTTGGCGGATGCGCACCAAAAGCGGACTGACTATCACGTTCGTTGAGAAGTGTGCCAATGTCGGCATCGAGGAAACTCCGCCGGCACCGCCTGCCAAAGAAAACCCTCCGCCGGTAGAGGAAACTCCGCCGGCACCTCCGCCTCCCTTTGTTCCGCCGACGACGGTCGAAGAAGGCCAGCGTCTCTGCAATAAGCTTCGGGTCAACGGTGTTCTCGGTTTCGAATGGGAACCGCTCATCCATGGCTCGGACTCGCGTAGCTTGTATGCTGCTGCGGGTATCTATTGCATGCGTCTGACCAAGTACGGTCAAATCGGTTTCGGTCTCGGTGGCCAAGCTGCCTTCTACGGTGGCAAGGTCAAACATGTTGGTCGTTTCCAGGGCCATCTCTATGGCGCAGGACCGGCAGTCATGATCGTGAACGACAAAGGTCTCGACTACGAAGGCAAGTTGATGATCATGGACTACACATCAAGCTACCGCCAAGGTGGCTACCGTTCCCATGAGCATCGCACGGTGATTGGGATGAGCCTGGCTCATAACGACTACCGTGGCCGGATTGACGGCACTGGCAAGCCAGAAACGCAGTACTTCGCCTTGTGCGGAGTGCCGATTGGTGGTCATACCACGGAAACGTGGAATGGTCAGAAAATCGGCAACGGCTCGAAGCTCGGGCTTGTCTGCAACGCTGGCCTTCGGAAGTATCTGACGGAGGGCAAGAAGTGGAATCCGTATATTCAAGGCGGACTCCTGGGTGAAGCTCGCAAGGGTGGAGCCGACTTCTTGTCTGGCAGTCTGCGTCTTGGTGCTTCGAATAAGCATCGGACGATCGGTTGTGGAGCGGGTATCGACGTGAACCTGCTTAAGGGCGGTATCCATCCTGGCCTCGGCTGTTGGGTGGATGTTGCTGGCATGGTACGCCACAAGCGTACGGCCTCACGGGCGGCAGCTATTGCAGCTGACCAGCTTCCGGCAACCAAGAACGAATAACCGGGACTAACGTCCCAAAGTGATGAACCTCACACTGTTGGCAAATAGCTCCGCAAGGACTATAACGAAAAACGGTTAGCATAGGGACAAGACCCTATGTCAAGGTATAGCGGACGCTATACTGGAGCAGACTTTCAGGCAACTGAGAGCGAAGCGACCCGGCCACGAGGTAAAAGGATTGTTGGTGTGTACAGCCAATGAAACTTCATTGCGATAAACATTTTCCTCAAGGTCAGCCTCTGCTCACGCATGCTGACCTTTTCATTTGACTTTTTATCATTTTAGGTGTATAATATATTTTAGTTTAAAATGATTTTTTAGGATTCTATGCCACAAATAAAGCGGATAATATACTTCACAGCCATTTTGGTCTTGGCTGTGGTCGCTTATACTAAGACTTTTGGTGACCTTATAGCAAAACCTTTTGAACAGGAGGTTTGTTGGCAGTTACCAGTTTTTGGAGAACAAGGAGTACCTCATGGTGCTCTTTGGAAACAGGAAACCGTGAGAGAAGAACATGCACCCGAGGGATATCATGCAGCTGTAGCTTGGATGAATGTGGTAACTACGTGGCCATGTACAGAGGTCTCTGGACCAGCATTAGCAGAAGTACGGGCAATACGAATTATAGAAAAAAAAGCTGATGAAGAAAGAGTGGTTTTAAATCAGGTTTTTGATACAGAGAAACGGACTGGTTTTAGTGGGGCTCTTTTTCAGCGACAACCTTTTTGGTTTGGTCCAGGTGAGGGAAAACTCAGTGGCGGGGTAGCTAGTTTCACTAAGAATGGTCTCGTTATTAATGCGCGGCAAATTCCTCACAATATCTACCATGGTTGGTCTGATCCACGTATTCATATTGATAATGATGCGCAGTACATTGTAGAGGCGGAAGTTCGGGTAACAGGCACGGCACGTTTACAATTAGGCATGGACTATTGGCGGGATCTTGAGAGTGATTACAGTGGCTATGACCCTAATTGTCAGACAAGTAATAACTGCGAAGCCTGGATAGGGGATTGGCAAGGTGATACAAATGGTCAATTTATCACTCTACGTTCACCGAAGCAATTTCTTCAGTAACTGATAAATAGCCCGAAATAGGGCTATTTTTGTTTTTGATAAAGGCATTATTGGACTATTGACAAAAATGCCTTAGGGGTGTATAATGGCTCTTCAAGGTGCTATTCGAGTATCTTGGAGGGTTCCACCTGGGACTCAGCAAACCTGGGTTTCCAGGAGTATGATAAGGTTGTTCGACACCTTTCTCCAAAGTCGAACATGGAGAAATACCATGAAGAAGATGTACCTTTCAATTGTTGCTATCGCGGCCTCGCTTGCCATAACGCCTGCATTCGCTGAACCGACGACGGTCAGCGTCGATTCACCTCTCGGTGTTTCGGCCGTTTCTGATGCATCGGTCATCGCCATGCCGGCTATTCCCGGTGGCAATGTCGACTATGCCAGGAACCCTGATTTTTTCGCAAACGCCTCGCTGTGCGTTTCGAATCCTGACGGTAACTGGGCGATTAGGCGCGATGGGACGCTCGACACCTTCAATCCTGAACGTCGGGCAGCGTGCGCACCGATCGTCAATGGTCAGGCTGCCGTATCTGGCAACTTCGTCCGTGGCGCCACGCCGTTCATTATGCGCGACGGCCGCATTCTGGCCTGGGCTGGTCGTGATCGGCTCAAGGGGTTGCCGCCTATCCGGTAAATCCGGACAATCGGCACACGAGTCTCGGGAGGAAATGTTTGTACTTGTACACGCATTTCCTCCTGGGCTTTTTCTTTTTAGACTCTCTTTACTTACTTAGAGGGTCTTTTTTGTGCCTTGTTTTTGGGTGAGCGCCAGAAGAGCTCCAAAGAGGACAAAGTAAATCCATTCCACAGGAGTGTTTTTGAAAATATTGTCTGTAAAACCGGCTATAAAAAGACAACCAGTGAAGAGAAGCATAATAAGGCTAAGATCCTGGATGAGTGGTTCAGAAGTGGTTTTTTTGATACGAAGAAGTAGATAGCTGAGCCAACCATAAAAGAACAGTAGCACGCCGAGACCGAGGATTCCGCCCTCAATAAAGAATTTAACGAAGTCATTGTGAGCGTCATTGGAGCCGGCAACGGAGTCTCTCACGGTGCTTGCGAAGAGAGGAAAAGTGTTAATACCAGAACCGAGGAGGACACGATCGTCTTGGAATGTTTTGGTAATAACATCACTCCACAGTGTCTTGCGCCAGACAATGGAACTGTCAGGGTCAGGCGAGAAACTTTCGGCTACACGGTCTTGGAAAGCGGGTGATATGAAGAGGAGAAAAAGTGGAAGAATAATGAGAGGAATAAGGAGGACTCGGTATCTGAAGAAGGCTAGACCAAGAACAAAGAGAAAGGTGATGAGCCAGGCTACACGGGCAAAGGTGAGAAAGAGAAGGAGTAGAAGTAGGAAGAGTATCCCGTAGAGAGGAAGAGAGAATAAGCTTTTGTTTTTTGGTGCAACGCTTCTTTGGTAGATGAGCCAGACAATAAGAAGGGCAAATAGATAGAGGGAAAGGGTATTCGGATGAGCAAAAGTACCAAAAATACGAGGGATAGAGACATCAGCGTCACTGAAACCAATATGGTTGAAGTATTGGTAAAGGGCGACAAGGCCAGGGATGACAGCTGATAATAAAAGAGCAAGGAGAAGTTTTTTAAAATCTTTCGGGGTACGGACAAAGAGAAATCCCAAAAGCCCAATAACGTAGAGATCGAAGATGCGAATGATTTCTGTGAGACTGGTAGTCCAGGAAAGAGAATAAGCAAGAGTTACTGTACCCCAAAGAATAAGGAGAAGAAATGGACCAGTGAGAAGAAGGTGCTTCTGTCTTTCTCGGTAGAGGTAGATAAGGTAGAGACCGAGAAGCCCTATAGCTAAACCAAGAATCTGTGAGAGTGAGAGATTATAATCACGGACCGTGATAGTGACATACTGGGAGGAGTAGTCGAGTGACATACGGGCAATGATAAGAAGGCTGAGGAAAGTGAGGGGTCGCTCACGAAAAAGAATGAAAAAACCAATTCCACCAAAAATGACTATAGGGATAGCTAAATTGAAATCAAGGGCAATACCAAAAGTAAGCCCGATGAAAATAAGGAGAGTAATAATAATTGCGCTTCTGGGAATAGTGAAGGGTTCTTTTATTTGTGCCATGTCAGTGTGTAAGTCATAGTAAAACCACAGAAACGATGAGCGGTAAGAGTGGCATTAGGAAGTTTGGTGAGGTTAGCAAGAGAAAGAAGATCAGCCTTACTTAAAAGAGACATATAGCCATCAGCGGCCCAAGATTTACCAATCAGTTTCAAGAATTTATCAAAAAGAGATTGAGGGAGAATTAAGTGAAGGAAAGGGATACGAGTGTGGACTTCTATAGGAAAGTGACGATTGGGGGTAGTGAGATAGCCGCGACGACTAACACGAGCCAATTCTCGAAGAAAAGCGAGCTGAGCGTCCCAATTACCCACATGTTCTATAACGGCGTTGCTGTAAGCGATATCAAACTGATTGTCCTCAAAAGGAAGGTTGGTGCCGTCAGCTTGTATACAAGTAATGGTTGGATAGAGGGTCTGAAGAGCGGCCGGGTCATCAAGACTGACGACAGTAATCTGTTTTGGATAGGGATAGTGTTTTTCGAGATAGTTATCGGTATCTGAATACTCTCGGGCATTAGCACCCACATCAAGAATCGTCTCAGTGGGCGTTGGTGAGAGTTGTGAAAGAAAAAAAGTATATTTCTTAGCACGACTTTTGGCTGAGATACGGTAGGCAAAACTTTTCATGACAAGAAGAAATTTACTCTCTTTATAATACCCTCTATACTAGAGTATAGCATCAAGTAAGAAGACTACTCAATGAAAATTCTCCTCATCAACAAATACCACTTTCTTAGGGGTGGTGCGGAAAGAGCCTATCTAGATATGGGCGAGATTTTGACTCAGGCCGGACATGAAGTGGCATATTTTGCTATGCAGGATTCTCAGAATCTTCCAACCCCCTGGTCACGTTTTTTTGTGACAGCTGTTGATTATCATCGAGAACAGAGTCTGTGGCAGAAACTCCGCGTCGCCCTACGAATTGTTTGGAACCATGAAGCTAACAAAAAACTAGATGCTTTGATCCAAGAATTTGAACCAGATGTAGTGCATCTTCATAATATCTACCATCAACTCTCGCCAAGTATCTTGCACGTGCTTAAGAGATACCGTATACCCACGGTGATGACCCTTCATGATTACAAGATTGTTTCTCCAAGCTACACGTTATTTGCTAATGATGCCATTTGGAAGCACACTTCGGGGTTTAGAGCTATTCGAGATAAGGTGGTAGATCACTCATTTTCGAAGAGCGCTGTTTGCGCTTTTGAGGGGTGGTTTCATAAGCTACTAGGAAGTTATCGGGGCGTTGATCGCTTGATCTCGCCGAGTCATTTCCTGAAAAATCTTTGTCAGGAACTTGGTGTGAAGCAAGAGATCGCTGTCATTCCAAATCCACTTCTTCATATTCCTCAAAATCAGTTCTCTCAGGTACCGAATAGACTTCTTTATGTGGGGAGGCTTTCAGCAGAAAAAGGGGTGGCTTTTTTATTACAAACCTTAGCAGAGTATGCCCCAAATAAATATCTTCGTATCATTGGGGCTGGGCCAGAAGTAAACTTCCTAAAGGAAAAGGTACAAGAACTTAAGCTTGGTGATCGAGTAGAGTTTTGTGGAGCGCTTCATGGAGAAGATCTTGATCGAGAAGTTTTGAGTGCTGAAGCTTTGATAGTACCCTCTCTCTGGTACGAAAATTTGCCATACGTCGTAACTGAAAATCAGGCTCGCGGAGTGGTAGTCATAGCGAGCGCAAGTGGTGGCGTCACTGAGCGTATCCATCATGGAGTCAATGGTTATCTTTTCCCTATAGGGGATAAGAAGGCTCTCGGGAAAATACTCGAGCAACTTAATCCTCAGGATTCAGAATCTATCCGTATGCAGGCTAAGCTTGATACGAGAGACCTTTCTCCGGAGCTGTTTCTTGAACGGATAGAGGCTCTCTATAAAGAACTTCTTAAAGAAGACTAATGCGAGCATCAAGAGCGAGCGCCTTTTTACCCTTAGGAAAGACCAGAAAAGGATTAACATCAAGTGATTCTATCTCAGGATGATTGATGGCTAGATTGCTTAAATTGAGGATAGCTTCGTAGATTGGCTCGAGGTCGATTGGAAGCTCACCACGAGTACCCTCAAGGAGAGCCTTACTTTTGAGCTCTCCAAGCATTTCGGTTACATCATTTCGTGTCAGTGGTGCGAAGCGTAAACTGGCATCTTGGAAGACCTCGACATAGATACCCCCTAAACCTACAACAACTACCTTGCCGAGACCTGGTTCGGTTTTGATGCCAAGGATGAGTTCTTTACCATGGGTACTGTCGATTTGTTCATTGATGGAAACCCCTTTAATTTCAGCATGAGGTACATTTTTGGTAATGGTTTCAATCAGGGTGTCGTAAGCGCTACCGATATTTTCTGGAGGGATATTCAAGAGCACGCCACCAGCATCTGATTTATGAATAATTTCTGGTGAAATAATTTTAAGAACTACTGGAGTACTAAAGAGACGGGCGTTTTCTTCGGCGTCAGCTCGTGAGGTAACCGTGACGGCTCGGGGAAAAGTAAAGCCGTAATTCATCAACACTGATTCAACTTCGATAGCGAGGAGTTGAGTCTTTTTTTCTTTGACAGCCTTCTCGATAATCTGAGCTACGGTGGCGTTACTCTGATTAGGAAGAGTTATTTCTTCGGGAGTGTTTTTAGCCCAAACAGAAAGCGTATGAAGAGCACCTAAGGCATTTGCTCCGGCTTCGGCCATTTGATAGGTGGCAATAACGGGGTCAAGTAAGGCGCGAGCTTCTTTGAAGGAATCTTTACCAGCAAACACAGCCGCAAGAGGAAGGGTGGATTTTTCGCGGAAACGGACCAAAGCTTCAGCTGTAGTAGTAGCTTCGGTCATAGACTGTGGAGTAACAATAACGAGAATCATCTCGACGCCCTGGTCTGCTCCAATAAGTGCCAACGCTTCTTCATAGCGTTTTGTCGGAGCATCACCAAGGACATCAACTGGATTGTGACTACTTGCGGCTGGTGGGAGTAGCTCTTGGAGTGCTTTGGTTGTTTCTGGACTGAGTTCTGCAAGCTTAAGACCCTTTTTGCTCACTGCATCACTTGCGAGAACCCCAAGACCGCCAGCATTGGTGAGGATAGCTACATGAGGGCCAGCTGGAAAAGAATTTTTGGAAGTAATAAGAAGATTATCAAGAAACTCTTGAAAGGTTTCCGCACGGAGGATATGAGCCTGTTTAAAAAGAGCAGAATAAGCCATATCACTTCCAGCGAGCGAACCTGTATGAGAACTGGAAGCCTTACTTCCAGCCTCAGTAGCGCCACTCTTAAGAACAACGGCGGGTTTAGTGAGAGAACGACCAGCCTCTATGAAACTACGAGCATCAGTAACATCCTCACTGTAAAAACCAATCACATGAGTGTTAGTTTCTGTATTGAAATAGGTAAGAAAATCTTTTTCTTGAAGAGCGGTTTTGTTACCAATACTTAGAAACTGTGAAAAAGAGAGGCTTTCATGAGTCATGTCGAGAAGTGCTGTTGAGAGTGCGCCGCTCTGTGAGAAAAAGCCAATGCTACCAGAATTGGGCATTTGCTTAGCAAAGGAGGCATTGAGTTTAATATGCGGATTGATATAGCCGAGACAGTTCGGCCCGAGGAGGGTGAGATCGTACTTCTTAACGAGGTCAAGAAGAGCTGTTTCGCGAGCCTTACCCTCTTCACCAGTCTCTTTGAAACCAGCGGAAATAATAACAATATTTTTGACACCCTTTTCACCACATTCCTCAACTATGGGGATAACTATGGCGGCAGGAACTACTACGATAGCAAGATCAACCACTTCGGGTACTTCTTTGATTGAAGCGAAGCAGGGCAGATCATAAAGAAGCGTGGCCTTAGGATTTACAGGATAGGCTCGGCCTTCATACCCGTAGGTGACAATATTTTTGACAACATCATTACCAACGGAGCCAACATTCGTAGAGGCACCAATAATGGCTATAGAGGCGGGTTGTAGAAGGTTTTGGAGAGGCATAATGTATATTGGTTTTTAGCTATTTTTAGGGCTCTTTTATGACTTATTATAGCGGAAAAGAGCAGTATTGACAAAATATCAGAAATTTGCTATGATGACAGGTCTAATAAGTTTTAAGACCAACCTATGTCAAAGAGTAAATTTTGGCTTTCAAAAGAGGTTTTGATGGGTTTTGCCCTTATCATTTTGGTAGTGGCACCTATCTTCGCTTTTGGTAAGTCTGGCGTTGTTTACGTCAATGAAGATGCAAAGGGTAAAGAGGATGGTACCGCAGCTAACCCGTATAAAACCATTTCCAAGGCTTTGAAAAAAGCTAAGAAAGGTGATGAGGTGCGTGTACGTAATGGTACCTACACTGAAAATATCACTATCCCAAGTGGGGTAGAGGTAGTGAGTGTTAGTGGTAATCGCGAAAAAGTTATCATCAAAGCAGATAAGGATGATCAACCAGCCGTTACCATGAAAGATGGTACTCGTTTGACTCGGGTCACCGTCAAGGGTGGACGTCATGGTGTTCGTGTAGAAAGTGATGCTAAGGCAACTATCTACAATGTAATCATCAAGGACAGTAAGCGAGATGGTATTCATGCTGATAAGGCTCGACTTGAAAAGAGTAAGCAGCTAGTCATCGACAAAGTACAAATCCATGACAATGATCTTTCTGGTATCTACTCAGAAAAGCGTCGTATCTCGATTACTAAAACGGATGTTTGGAATAACAAGCTCGATGGTATTGATATTGAAGCTGGATCAAACATTTGGATGGAAGACAGCAAATCTAATGCTAATGGCGGGAGTGGTTTGACGGTTACTTTAGATGGTTCATCTATTTGGACTAAGAACAATAGCTTCCGTTATAACCGTCGTGATGGTATCGAAATAGCTGGTCTTGGTAATAGTGGTGTTGTAAGTCTTAAGGATGCTAAATTCATCGGTAATGGAGGTTATGGAATTGCGCGTGTTTCTAAGAATGCGGTTGCTGATAAAACCTTTAGCGGTGTCCAACAGGGTGTTGATAAGAGCACTAATACCTTCGATAAGAACGGTAAAGGAACACTCTCACCAATTATCCGTGGCTTCTAAAGCAAAGAAGCAAGAACGAGGTTGGTTTCTTGTGCAGGGGGGAGAAAGAAAGTTCTCCCTCTCCATAAGAAAATATTTTTTCTAAATACCTTTCAAGGGTTGATACTATGAAAATAGCTTTTATTGGTCAAAAAGGAATACCAGCGCATTCCGGCGGTGTTGAAAAGCACGTCGAGCAAATCGCTACCCGTATGGCTAAAGAAGGTCATACGGTGACCGCATATGTGCGTTCAAGTTATACTCCAGAGACAAAGAAAAATTTCAAGGGAGTAGAATTGATCCATATTCCGTGTATTCACACTAAGCATCTCGAGGCTCTTTCCTATGCTTTTCTAGCGACTTTACACGCTGTCTTTTTGCGTAATTTTGACGTGATTCACTTTCACTCAATTGGTCCGAGTATCTGTAGTATTGTTCCGCGTCTTTTGAAACCAAGTAGTAAAGTAATTGCAACCTTTCACAGTCGAGATTATTTTCATCAGAAGTGGAGTACCTTTGCTCGCGGCTGTCTTCATATTGCTGAATACTTCACTTGTGCCATTCCTGCCAAAACTATTGTGATCAGTGAAACTTTGGCTCAGTATGCCGAAGAACGTTATGGCAAGAAGCTCACCTTTATCCCAAACGGTGCCGAGGTGCGTTTTGAAAGCGATACGACTATCCTGCATGAGTGGAATTTGAAGCCTGAGCGCTACATCCTTTCAGTTAGTCGTTTGGTGCGTCACAAAGGCATTCACTACCTGATCAAGGCTTTCCGTGAACTTGAAGAAAAAAGCAAGCTTCCAAACAATATGAAGCTAGTTATTGTAGGTGCCCCTGCCAATACAGAGGATTACGCCGAATACCTTCGAGCGATGAGTATTGGTTCTGACAATATTGTTTTTGTTGGTGAGCAGAGTGGTCGTAAACTTGAGGCTCTCTTTTCTCATGCTGCTCTCTTTGTTCAGCCATCTGAAGATGAGGGTCTTTCCCTCGCACTACTCGAGGCGATGGCTTATGGCTTGTTACCTATCGTAAGTAATATCCCAGCCAATATGGAAGCAATCCAGAATGGTACGGGTGTTTGGTTTGAAAACAAAAGTGTCGAGGGTCTACGTGAACTGATAGCTTTTTATGCTAACCGTATAGATGAAGCTAAGGCAATTGGTCAAAAAGCAAAAACGCGAGCAGAAGAAGAATACAGTTGGGATGGTATCGCTCGTCGTACCTTAGAAGCTTATCAAGAAATGTTTCAGGAAGAAGTAATTCTCAAAAACAACTATGTCACTTCGCGTCTTAAATAAATATATGCAAAGCAATTCTTGGGCGCGTACTTTTCTGGTCACGCTCGTTTTCTTGGTTCTTGCGAGTGCTTTATTTTGGCTTGATTATTTTCGCGCTTACGAAACTGAAGTGAGCGTGTTGTTTGTTACCCAGGAAAACCAACCAGCACCTGTAGTAGCTAACAATATGTCATCTATTATGAGGACGCTTGCTTTTGCTGTTCGGGCAGAAAAAGATTCTCAGGAAACCTCACTTCTACCAGAGACGGATTCTCAAGATGATCAGAAATCAGCTTGGAATAAAAATCTCAGTGTAACCACTAAAAAGGAAAGTGGCATATTGGTGTTTAGTCAGCGAGGGGCAAGCGAGGGAGAGTCTCACGAAAAAGCGCTGGCCACTCTCAAGACTTTGATGTTGGCTACTAATCTTTACTATAACAAGCAGCATGAAGTAGAAATTAGGGTTATTGATAAACCAATGACCACTCTAGTAGTAAGTAGCTGGATTGGTTATGGAGTAACGGTTTTAGTTACAGCCGTAGTCTTCACAAGTATTTTCTTTGGGCTACTCGCTTTTGTGGCAAAGAAGAAGGAATATACGGGAGAGGTATCCAATATCGAAAGTCATATAGGAGAGTCAGTTTCGTGGATTGATCCACAGAAATTTGTAGCGGTTCGTCCAGAAACGCTTAATTTTCAAGAGGCCGAACCAGTGGAAAAGATAGAGGTACCACTAGAAAAAGTTTCTGTCACAGCACAAAGAACAGCTCAAAAAGTAGCTCATGCCCCAGGGAATCTCCCTATCATGTCAGGAGCCTTGCCACAATTTGGTATAGAAGAAGTAGATCTTATGACTGAGCAATCTATCCCAGAAGCCGGAAATGAGATTGTTGAAGAAACCAAAACATTTGATCCAACTACAGAACCCACGGTTGAAGAGTACAAACGTCGCCTCAACGAACTTCTAAAAGGTAAATCATTGACCTAAACACTATGAAAAAATACTCAACCAAGTTTTGGATTGTGTTTGTGCTGGTCTCAATTATTTTTCTGGCCTCATTTTATGCGGTCCTTGAATACAAGCGGGATGGTTTTGCTTTCCTCGCAGGTTGGTTTGGGACGGTGCCAGTCGAAGAGGAGCTTCAAGCTGACCTTAAAACACTCCTTACTATTGCTGATCAACTTTCTGATACTCATGGTCAAACGAAAACCTTTTTGATTCTCTTTCAGAATAATATGGAATTGCGTCCGGGTGGAGGGTATGTCGGATCATTTGGTATTCTCAAGATAAAAGACGGGCACGCTGAAAGTCTTGAGGTACATGATACGGTCAATTTTGATGGACGTATTCCTGATACCGTACCGGCGCCATATCCTATGAAAGAAACACTAGGAGTAAAGAGTCTAAAATTACGTGACTCTAACTATCATCCTGATTTTGCTTTGAACGCTAAGGAAGCAGAAGATTTTTATCATCTTGGGAACGGAGAAGAGCAATTTGATGGAGTGATTGGTATTACCACTCGAGTACTTGAATCAGTACTAGCCGTCACTGGACCAGTAGAAGTGCCGGGATACGAAGGTTCATTTGGTAAGGATAATGCTGTTTTGGACCTTGAGTATCAGGTGGAACAAAACTATTACAAACAAGGAATTAGTTTTGGTGAACGTAAATCAATAATGGGTGAGCTTTCGGCCCAAATTCTAAAAAAGGTCAAGGAGGCATCACTTAGTGACAAATACCGACTTTTCCAAGTACTCCTCGGAGATCTTCATGCCAAGGATATTCAAATTCAATTCAAAGATTCAAAACTACAGACACAAGTAGCCCAGGCTGGTTGGGATGGAAGACTTGATGCGGCGTGGCAAAATGACTATCTCTTTCTTGTCGACTCTAATATGAATGCTTTCAAAAGTGATCTCTATGTAGAGAGAAGCTATGATTATATGATTGATTTGAGTGGAGAGCAGGGTGCAGCAACACTTACAGTTACCTACATTCATACTGCCAAAGAAAAAAGCTATCTCACCAAGGACTATCAGAGCTATTCTCGAGTCTATGTACCGAAGGGTTCATTTATCGATACAATTAGCCCGCTCAGTCATGAGGTGGTATATGGTGAAGAACTGGGGAAGAAATTTGCTGGGACGATAGTGCAAGTACCGCTCGGTACTGAAAAAACCTTAGTCTATAGTTACAAATTGCCAAAGACTATCGATACGGGAGACCTGTATGATCTCAAAATTCAGAAACAACCAGGTATGAAAACTATTCCGATGAAGGTAACCGTGAAACACAAAAACGGTAGTATTCAAAACTACCAATTCAATCTCGAACGTGATGTTGTATTAAGTACCCTCACGCCACAGTAAAAGATGTATGCATGTGCAGAAAAGACGGCTCGAAACCTCATTGGTGAGCCGTTTTTTCTTTGTTAAATTATGCTAGAATAAGGGATATGTCTGATAGAGTTCCCAAAATACGTTTTGATATTATTTCGCTTTTCCCAGAAGGGATGGAGGCTTATTTGGAGACCTCTATTTTGAAGCGTGCAAAAGCTGCAGGGCTAATAGAAGTGTATCTTCATCAATTACGGGAATTTGCTACCGATAAGCATCATACCGTAGATGATACCCCTTATGGTGGAGGCGCTGGTATGGTACTTAAAGTTGAACCATTAGTTGCTTGTCTGGAGTATGTTAAGAATTTAGCTCCACAATTGACTACTCGAGTACTCGTTACTTCGGCCAAGGGAGAACTGTATAATCAGCGTCATGCCGAAAGGCTAGCTAGAGACTATGAACGAGTGATCTTGGTCTGTGGACGCTATGAGGGCATTGATGAACGTTTTATCGAGCACTGTGTTGATGAGGAGTTTTCTATCGGCGAATATGTATTGACTGGTGGCGAACTGCCGGCTCTGATTATACTTGATAGTATGGCTCGTCTTATTCCTGGAGTGCTCGGCAATGCGGAGAGTAGTATTTATGAGTCATACAGTGAGGAGGGAGTGAAAGAGCATGCTCAGTATACTAAGCCAGAGGTTTTTCGTGATTGGAGTGTGCCAGAAGTGTTACTATCGGGTAACCACCAAGCTATAGAGAACTGGCGAGAAGAAAATCGTAGACAAGATAAAACACATGCCGTATGAGAGGTTTTCGTTTTGACTTTGATCGTTCTTTATTTCTTGCACTCTTATTACTTCTAGGTATCGGGCTTTTGATGATTGCAAGTGCAGGGGTACTCTATGGTCAATCACGCTTTGATGATTCATATTATTTTTTTAAACAACAACTTCTTGGTCTGGGGGTAGGTCTTTTGGCACTGGCTTTTTTTCAAAGTGTAGACTATCGGGTTTGGAAACGCTTCGTAGTTCCGGTTTTTATTCTAGCGGTCGGATTACTTATTCTGGTTTTTATTCCAGGTTTTGGAACCACAGTTTATGGTGCGGCGCGTTGGGTTACTCTGGGTCCAATTTCTTTTCAGCCGTCTGAGGTTATGAAACTTTCTATCATCCTGTATCTTTCGGCCTGGCTCTCGACCAAGGGTCAGGGGAAGGCGGAAGACTTTTATGAGGGCTTAGTACCATTTCTTCTCATACTCTCTTTTGTTGGCTTTCTGATTATCAAACAGCCAGACACAGGAACTCTTGGACTTATTTTCATCATTGCTATGTCTATCTTTTTTGCCTCCGGAGCGAGATTGGCTCATATCGGAGGTTTGGTGGCTGCGGGCTTTGTCTTTCTGATTATTCTTATCAAGTTAGCACCATATCGCATGCAACGTCTCTTGGTGTTCCTCAATCCAGAACATGATCCAACAGGTTCTGGTTATCAGATCACCCAGGCACTCTTAGCTATTGGTTCCGGTGGCCTATTTGGAATTGGGCTCGGGCAGAGTCGTCAGAAGTTTAACTATTTGCCCGAACCAGTGACTGACTCAATCTACGCTGTTTTGGGTGAAGAGTTTGGCTTACTCGGAGCAGGGATAGTTTTAGCCCTCTTTGTTTTTATTGCTTGGAAAGGTTTTCAGATTGCGAGAAATGCTCAAGATGAGTTTGGCCGTCTTTTGGCTACTGGTATCACCACCTGGATTGTCGGACAAGCCTTTATCAATATTGGAGCGATCTCGGGTCTTATTCCACTTACTGGTGTACCACTCCCATTCATCAGCTACGGAGGAACTTCGCTTGCGGTGCTTCTTGGATCATTTGGTATTTTACTCAATATATCCAAATCAGCTATACTAAGGAGGTAACGAGCTAAATTTTCTTGTATGGCAGAACCACTGCGTATTGTTTTGACGGGAGGAGTCTCTGGGGGACACACGTTCCCGCTTATTGCAGTAGCTGAGCAGATTAGTGCTCAAACAGGAGGTAACGTAGAGTTTCTGTTTATTGGACCAAAAGGGCGTTTTGGAGCAGGAGCCATGGAAGAGCGAGGTATTCCCGTGCGCTTGGTTTCCACTGGTAAACTCCGTCGATATTTCTCTCTCCAAAATTTTATTGATCCCTTTTTGATACCCATTGGTTGTATTCAGTCTCTTTGGCATCTCTATCAGTTTCTACCAGATGCAGTTTTTTCTAAAGGAGGTTCTGCTTCTGTACCGGTAGTGCTAGCAGCTTGGTTGTATCGTATCCCCGTTCTGATTCATGATTCGGACGCGGTAGCTGGTATGGCAAACAAATTTATGGGACGTTTTGCTACGAAGGTAGCTATTGCTTATCCGACTGCTCGGGAATTTTTTCCCAGTGAGAAGGTGGCGTTGACAGGTAATCCGGTGCGAGCTGATATTCTTGAAGGACAACGTGAACGCGGTTATCAAGAGCTTGGTCTTGATCCGGCCAAGAAGACTCTCTTTGTCATAGGAGGAAGTTTGGGAGCTACCAAACTCAACGAAGCTTTGCTTCAGATTCTACCCCAATTACTCAAGGAAAACATTCAAGTGGTACACCAGACAGGAGAAGAGCACTTTGCTCGTATCGAGAGTGCTGTCAAAGAATACGGTATTACACCCGGTGGAGCAGTGGGCTATGTACCGAAGGCATTTCTTTCGGCAGAGCTTTTGGGGGATGTATACGCTTTAGCCGATATCGTGATTTCTCGGGCTGGAGCCGGTTCAATAGCTGAGCTCGCCGCTCATGGTAAAACATGTATTTTGGTCCCTCTTTCGAGTGCAGCCAATGATGAGCAAAAGAAAAATGCCTACGCAATTGCTCATATTGGTGGAGCGAGTGTTCTGGAAGAACCCAACCTCACTGAGCATATTCTTCTCCAGGAGCTTCATGAGCTGTTGGCGGATGAGGTGCGTTCCCAAAAAATGGGCGAGGCTATCCGCGCTTTCTATCATCCAGATGCCGCTCTGATGTTGGCGCAGGGAGTTTTGTCGATGATCAAGAAATAAGTAGTATTCACTGGAGAGAACTCATAAAAAGATAATGCAACTCACTGACTTTCAAAAAATTCATCTCATCGGTATCAAGGGTGCGGGCATGACCGCTCTTGCTGAGTTGCTCGTCAATCAAGGAAGAAAAGTGACCGGATCTGATACAGAAGAGGTATTCTATACAGACGCCATTCTAGCTAAGTATCATATTGTACCCGCTATTGGCTTTGAAGCTTCGCATATTCCGATAGATACAGAACTTATAGTGTATTCTACTGCTTACAACAAAGAACAGAACAGTGAATTAGCCCACGCAGTTACTCTCGATTTACCAGTTCTTAGCTATCCAGAAGCAGTGGGTCTTCTGACAGAAACGCATCAGACTCTAGCGGTTTGTGGTACTCACGGTAAAACGACAACAAGTGCTCTCTTGGCGCACACTCTTAAATCACTTGGCGCTGACCCAAGCGCTATTATCGGTAGTCGTATTGCCTCCTGGGGTGGGAGTGCCCTTGTGGGTACGGGAAAATATTTTGTTTTGGAAGCTGATGAGTATCAGAACAAACTCGCTCATTATTTGCCTTTTGGAGTTATCCTTACCAGTGTCGACTATGATCATCCAGATTTTTTCCCAACGAAAGAGAGTTATAGAGGAACTTTTGAAACTTTTGTGAAACGTATCCCACGCCATGGATTCCTTATTGCTTGTTCGGATAGTAGTGATGTGAATACCATAACCGAAAGTGCCACGTGTAAGACAGTAAGGTATGGTTTTGTAGCTGGTGCTGACTATCAAATTATTGAGTGGCAAGCGCAAATTGAGGGTCAGTATCGTCAGAGTTTTGAACTTCTACGAGGAGAAGAGAGTTTAGGATTGTTTGAATTGCGTTTAGCCGGTAGGCACAATGCCTTAAACGCGACGGCAGTGGTAGCGCTTCTTTTGGAGTTAGGCTTTGCGGTAGATTCTATTCGGGAAGCACTTAAAGAATTTGATGGTACCGAGCGACGTTTTGAATTTTTAGGGGAGCGTTTCGGAGCTTTGGTCTATGATGATTATGCTCATCATCCAGAAGAGATACGGACGACTCTGCGGACTTTTCGAGAGCTGTACCCAAGCCGTACTATTCACGCTATTTTTCACCCCCATACCTACACTCGGACACGAGCACTGCTACCGGAGTTTGCTCAAAGTTTTGATGATGCAGACAGAGTCACTCTTTTACCTATCTATGGAAGCGCTCGTGAAGAACAGGGAGGAGTTAGCTCGGAAGATTTGGCAGTAGCGATTAATCGTTTTATTCCACACAAAGCAGATGTTTGTCTTGAGCCCATGTCAGTGTTGGTTGAGGAACTTGAAAAATCCATGGGAAGAAATGACCTTATCGTAACTCTCGGGGCGGGTAATGTCTGGGAGATATCTCACGCTCTTACTAAGAAAAAATAATATGGCTATCCAAATACAAAAAAACATTCCACTAGCGCCCTTGACTACTTTCAAAATTGGGGGACCAGCCTTAGCATATACCGAGGCTCATAGCGCTCAGGATGTTTCTGCTGCTATTGAGTATGCTAAGGAACAAAAAATTCCTGCTTTTATCTTTGGCGGTGGAAGCAATGTCCTTTTCTCTGATACTGGTTTTCCGGGCATCGTAATTCACTGCGTGGCTGATAGTATTGTTGTCCAGGGCGACAAGCTAGTGGCAGCTGCTGGCGCTAAACTTCTAGATGTAGTCTTGACCGCTGAAGAACATGGTCTCTCAGGGTTAGAGAAACTTTCTGGTATCCCCGGATTCTTAGGTGGAGCTGTGCGTGGTAATGCGGGTGCGTTTGGGGCTGAAATCAGTACTTGTTTGGTTTCGGTCACGGCTGTAGATTTGACCAGTGGTCTCATCAAGATTTTTCAAAAAGACGAGTGTCAATTTTCTTATCGAAGTAGCTTTTTCAAACAACACAAAGAATGGGCTATTCTTGAGGCGGAATTTCTTTTTCGAGAACACAAAACGAGTAATGAACTAGCAGCTATTCGCAAAGAAACTATCACCAAACGCGAAGCCAAGCATCCTCAGAATGCAAGTTGCGCTGGTTCTTTCTTCATGAATCCGGAGGTGACTGATCAAGCTCTTCTTGATGAATTTGAAGCAGAGACGGGTCATCCATCTAAAGATGGTAAGTTACCCGCTGGTTGGCTAGTGACTCATGTAGGACTACGGGGCAAGAAGATTGGCGGAGCTCAGATGAGCGATCGACACCCAAACTACCTCCTTAATACAGGGAACGCTACTGCTGAGGATGTCATTATGCTTTCTTCGTTAGTCAAAACTAAAGTGCGTGATGAACTAGGTATCAGATTACAAGAAGAGGTGCAGATGGTGGGGTTTTAAGTAAAAAGACTATGCAGAAGTATAAGCTTGTTGTTACAGTACCACTTACTCATGCAGATATTGTACGCGAGGCTATTGGAATAGCTTCCGGTGGAAAAATAGGTAAGTATTCTCACTGTAGCTTTTCTTCTCGTGGACAGGGGAGATTTATTCCGCTCAATGGCGCCAATCCTCATATTGGTAGTATTGGGACTTCTGAAGTAGTTGAGGAGGAACGGATAGAAGTGACTGTAAATGAAGGAGTGTTAGAGGATGTCATTCAAGCTATGAAGAGAGTACATCCTTACGAAGAAGTAGCCTACGATGTATATAAACTGGAAGCTTTTTAGCCTATGAATTTTGAGAGAAAATCATCGGTACAAAGAGTAGTTGGAAAAGCTCACGAAGCCTATAAGGAAGGTGTGTTGAAGGGTAGGGGAAATCAATTTAGGAACCAGATATTTGAAGGATTAGAAGGAAAAGAGAAAAAGAAAACTCCTGAGCAAATACAAATAATTCAAGATGTGGATGTAGCAACAAATGAGTTATTAGCGAAATATGCTTTACCGGCATTTAGTATCCCTCCAGAGAATGTACATATTATTCATGATGATCAGTGGCACGACAAAGAGAGTGCTGGATTTTTTAGGCCCATTGCTCAAGCAATAGCAGTTCGTGAACAGCCAACAAATACTGTTTTTATGGCGACCGTATTTCACGAAATGATCCATTTCAAGAGCTACGGGGCTGAACAGGCTGATGTCGAGGGTGGAGATCTAAGAAGATATCGAGTGGGACTTTCTTTGCAGTCTCGAACTAAAGAAAAGGGGCATTTCTTTACCGCTATCAATGAGGCAGTGACCGAAGAGTTAACTAAAAAACATGCCAGGAGTTTACTTCGACATCCAGTATTAAGAGGAGAAATTGAAGAAACCAGGAGGACTATTAGAGAATATCCAAACGCTATTTCATATAGAACAGGAGAGCGTTTATTAGATGAAGATACATTTTGTGCCACCAGCCATGTCACAAAAGAGTGGAATAATGCGGTTTGGCGATATTTTGGAACAAGTGTAGGACTCAAGAATGTGGATACAAAAATTATGGTGCAGAAGTTTAGTTATCCAAAAGAGAGGCAAGCCTTAAAAATTCTTGTGAGTAAAATTTTTCAAGAAAATAAGGATGGTTTTACAAATGAAGACGAAGTTTTTGAAATTTTTGCTAAAGCAATGATGACCGGTAACATGTTACCCTTAGGAAAAGTAATAGATAAAACTTTTGGGGTAGGAGTATTTCGAAAGATTGGGGAATACAATGAAGATGTGGAAGGTTTAAAGACATATATTGAAACACTTTAAAAGTTATGAAAACAGCGATTATTCTTCACGGGATGTCTGATAGTAAGGAGAAGTATGATGGCAATGAAGCTGGGCATCATTGGATTCCATGGTTGAGTAATGAATTAGGTACTCGGGGTTATGCGGTTTATACTCCGGAAATGCCAGAGCCATACGAGCCACACTACGAAAATTGGTGCAGGGTGTTTGAGCAGTTTATTCTTGATGAGGAGACTTTATTAATTGGACATAGTTGTGGAGGGGGATTTTTAGTCAGGTATCTTTCAGAAAGAGATATCAAAGTTGGCAAAGTTATACTGGTAGCCCCATGGCTTGATCCAGATAAAGACCATTGTCCGAAGTTTTTTGAATTTACCATTAAACGCAACTTAGTTGCGTTTACCTCAGGGGTCACGGTTTTTGTTTCGAAAGACGATGATTCTGATATTCTTGAGAGTGTTAAAAAAATTCAAGTCGAATGTGACGATATTCAAGTTCAGGAATTTACCGACAAAGGCCACTTCACCCTAGACGTTATGGGTACCAGAGAATTTCCTGAGATTTTGGAAGTAGTGGTGAAATACTAAATAAGTATTTAACGCATAAACCTATGGATCAGGAACTCGAAGCTCGCCTTAAGGCTCAGGATGAAAAACTAGAACAAATATATGTGTCAGTAGAAAAAACCCGTAAATATTTTTTGTTTACGATGATTAGCACCCTTGTTTTGTTTTTGTTACCGCTGATCGGTCTTATGTTTGCGATTCCTACTTTCATTAATACGCTGAATGACACCAGCGGATTGATTAACTCTTTATAGCCCAGAAAGAGGCTTATTAAAAGCCTAAAAAGAGTATTTGGCTTTGCTCAAAAAAGAGGACGGGGTATACTAAGGGTATAACTCATAAAACTTTTTTGTATGAAGACCCGTTTTCTTTACAAAGGTAATACCAAGGATGAGCGTTCAACAGCGTATATTGAGAAGAAGCTTGAGCGTTTAGAAAAACTCGTAGAGGAAACAGCTTTATTTGAAATAGAACTCAGCGAAGAGAAAGAGCATACTTTTCGGGTAGAGGTGATGGTGAGTGTGGACGGGGAACTTTTTCGAGCCGAAGAAACTACGGCCAGTATCGAAGGTTCTATCGATTGGGTAGTGGATGAACTTGAGGGACAAATCACGAAGACTCATTCCCGTGTGCGAGATCTTAATCTTCGCGATGAGCGTTCTCTTAAGAAGAGGTTAGTGGTTGATGAGGGAGCTCGCTTCTAGAGTATGGTTAGATCAAAAGGGGCCTTTATGAGGCCTCTTTTTTGACCAAAGAGTTAAAAATTGCTAGGGTGAGCTTATCTTAGGTGCAATAACCCAAGGAGGGTAAGATGCAAGAAGCAATATTCGACACCATACCAGAAATTGCTCTTCTGGATTGGGACGGCACTTTTTGTGATAGTCGCGAAAGTATCTATCAAATCAACCTGGTCATGGCTAAGTATTATGGTAAGGTCATGCCGAGCTATGATGAATGGCTCACCGCAGCACATCCTGGAGTTGAGCCCTGTATGCGGTCGTTGGGAGTGACTGAAGATAGAGAGGCTATCAATACCTTTTTTCATCAACTTCTCGTGGAACTACGAGGGAAAAAGGATGTACTTCAAAATCGACTCTATAAAGGAACGCACGAACTTCTCAGTCGTTTCGTAGAGTTGGACATCCCAGCTGTCATTATCAGTCGCCACCTACACGAGCACCTCGTCCTGGACATTGAAGCTCATGGTCTCTCGCATTTCTTTTTACGAGTTATTGGTGAGCCAGAGAGCGTAGATTTGGTGAAAACCAATGAAATCCGTCAGGTTTGCGCGGAATTTAATATTTCGCTGGAGCAAGCTTTTTATTTGGGTGATACGGTTCATGACATGATCGCAGCCCGTCAGGCAGGTGTCATTGCCGTAGCTATCACGCATGGTTATGATCCGCGTACAAGGCTCGAGAATGAATCAGACCCGGATCTTATTGTGGACTCGTTGGCTGAGTTCCGAACACTACTCGGGTAGATGAATTGGGTATAAAAAGTATACTCTGGAGGGAAAATGAGCTGTATCGACAGAGTCGGTAGGCTCATTTTTCTTTTTGACCGGATGCCCAAAAACTGCTAAAATGAGGCAATCTATTACTGAAATATTATGGCTTTTTTAGAGAAATTATTTGGATCAAATGAACGAGTAGTCGCTAAATTAGCGCCACTTGTAGCAGCGGTGAATCAATACGAAGAAGAGTACAAAAAACTCTCACTTGATGATATCAAAGCGAAGACAGAGTCTTTTAAGTCACGAGTGAAAAAAGGTGAAAGTCTCGATGACATCTTACCAGAAGCCTTCGCTTTGGTACGAGAAGCAGCAGGTAGAGTGATTGGGGAACGTCATTATGATGTTCAAATCATGGGAGGTATTGTCCTTCATCAGGGTAAAATCGCTGAGATGAAAACAGGTGAAGGAAAAACCTTAACCTCCACCCTCCCTATTTATCTCAATGCTCTTACGAGTAAGGGAGTGCATGTTGTTACCGTCAATGATTATCTTGCTAAGCGTGATGCTAACTGGATGGGTCAGGTATATGAGGCCTTGGGCTTGACCACCGCCTGTATCGTGGGTCAGGGGGTATCATATCGGTACGCTACCAACGTTTCTGATACAGATGAGGTCACTATTGAGGAGGCCAACCTGATTCCCGTTGAACGTCGCGAGGCCTATGCCTGTGATATTACCTATGGAACCAATAATGAATTTGGTTTTGACTATCTTCGCGACAACATGGTTCAGTCTGAACCGGATATGGTTCAGCGCGATCTTAACTTTGCTATTGTGGACGAAGTTGACTCAATCCTTATCGATGAGGCTCGTACACCGCTGATTATCTCTGCGCCAGATGCTGAAAGTGGTAAGTTATATGAACGCTTTGCCAAAATTATCCCTCAACTAGTTGTCGAAAAACATTTTGTCGTTGATGAGAAGATGAAGGCGGTGACTTTGACTGACGAGGGTATTGAAAAGGTAGAGCAACTCCTTGGTATGGGCAATATGTACGCTACGGGAAATATAGAATACGTCCATCACCTCGAGCAGTCACTCAAAGCTGAAATTATTTTCAAACTCGATCGAGACTATGTTGTTAAGGATGGTCAGGTGATTATCGTTGATGACTTTACCGGTCGTTTGATGCCGGGTAGGCGTTATAGCGAGGGACTTCATCAGGCTATTGAAGCCAAAGAGGGAGTAACGGTTCAGAGAGAAACTCGTACGTTGGCCACCATCACTTTTCAGAACTACTTCCGTCTCTATGAGAAACTAGCTGGCATGACTGGTACGGCCACTACTTCTGCAGAGGAATTTGCTAAGGTTTATACGCTAGATGTTGTCGAAATTCCGACGCATCGTAGTATGCAGCGCAAAGATCACGCTGATATTGTTTATAAAAATGAAGAAGCGAAGTTTCGAGCCATTGCTAACCGCATCAAAGAAATCACTGTCAATGGACAGCCTGTTTTGGTAGGTACAATTGCCATTGAGAAATCTGAATACCTAAGTGCCCTTCTTACTCGAGAGGGAATTGAACATCAGGTTTTGAACGCGAAGCAGCATGAACGTGAAGCTCATATTATCCAAAATGCTGGCCAGAAGGGTAGTGTTACTATCGCTACCAACATGGCTGGTCGTGGTACTGATATCAAACTTGGTGAGGGAGTTAAGGAGCTGGGCGGTTTGTTTATTATTGGAACTGAACGTCATGAGGCTCGGCGTATTGATAATCAGCTTCGTGGTCGCGCAGGACGCCAAGGTGATCCTGGAGCTTCACAATTCTACGTCTCACTTGAAGATGAACTCATGCGCCGTTTCGGTGGGGAGCGTATGCAGAGTATGATGACTACTCTAGGCCTTCCCGATGACGAACCAATTCAGAATAGTCTTATTTCCAAAACTATTGAGAGTGCTCAGTCTAAAATCGAGGGCTACAACTTCGACACACGCAAACACGTTTTGGAGTACGATGATGTGATGAATAAACAGCGTGAAGTAGTTTATCGTAAGCGTCGCGCTGTATTGCGAGCAGAAAACTTTCGTGACGAAACACTTAAGTTGCTTACGGAAGAGTTTGATCATCTGATCGCTTTTCATTGCGCGGGTGAAGATGCTCTATGGCAACTAGATGATGTAGTTTCTGAGGTAAACAGTCTCGCTCCAGATTTGACCGAAAAGAAAGTGCTTGAGAAGTTACTCCAAATTAGAGACGATCGTTCTAAAGATGAAATGGAAAAAAGAAGTCTTATCCTAGAGCATCTCATCAGCGAACTCAAAGTTATCTACAACGAAAAAGAGAAGCTCTTTTCCAAAGAAACCTGGGACGGTATTCAAAAAGCTCTGTATCTACGCTCATTGGATACGCTCTGGATGAATCATCTTGATGAAATCGATTATTTGCGTCAGGGTATAGGTCTTCGAGGGATTGCCCAGAAAGATCCTCTTATTGAATACAAGCGAGAAGCCTACGATATGTTCTTGGGGCTTATGGATAGTGTCCGTAAAACCTTCCTCTCAACCCTTCTCAAATTAGAACCAGGCATTCAGGTACCGAGACAGGAGGAACGCAAGTCCCTTCAGTTTACTGGCGCTAGTGAAGATATTGAACAATTCAGCCATGAAGAACAGTCTACCAATCAACCAGCCACAAAAGCAGTGCCGCTTCATAATGAAGTCTTGATAGGTCGGAATGACCCTTGTCCCTGTGGATCAGGACTCAAGTATAAGAAATGTGGCGCTATTGGTGCTCCCGAACATAAACAAGTAGCCTAAGAGAATAGCAGATGATGAAAGAGTATCTTTGTATATGAATAAACTCACTCGTAAATACGATCTGAAAAAGGGCTTAGATTTTATTGGAATTACCTGTGTGTTTTATTGTCATGATGGTAAGGGCAATTTACTGCTTAGTAAAAGAAGCCAAAATTGTCGTGATGAACAGGGTGTCTGGGATTGTGGCTCTGGTTCTATGGAGTTTGGAGAAGAGTCTCTCATCAGTGCTGCCAAGCGAGAAATTCTTGAGGAGTATTGTGTGGTTCCAAAGAAGGTAAAATTTCATTTTGCGACCAATGTTATTCGGATGCAGGGTAAACGTAAGAGTCACTGGATCGCTTTTATTTATAGTGCTTTAGTTGATCCTAAGAAGTGTAAAATTGGTGAGCCAAAAGATATTGATGAGATTGCCTGGTTCCCAATTAACAAATTACCTAAGCCACAGCATTCTATGCTGCAAAAACACCTCAAAATCGTCCTCGCTAAAGGAGGTTTTTAGGTGGATAAAGTTACTGTGAACGGTGGTCTTGATAAAGACCTCTTTTTGTTTTAGACTAGAAGCTTCTAATCACAATATTTTTATGATGCCAAAAGTCAAAAGAACCAAGATTGTGGCCACCATTGGGCCTCGCACTGAATCAGTCGAAATGCTCACCAAGCTTGTCAAAGCAGGGCTCAATGTTATGCGTCTTAATATGAGTCATGGTGACCATGCTGAGCACCGTCTTCGCATCAAAAACGCTCGCAAAGTAGAAAAAACTCTTGATGTCTCTTTGCCAGTTCTCCTTGATCTCTCAGGGCCAAAAATCCGTACGGGGGAATACACTACAGACCGGATCACTATCCGCAAAGGTAAAACAGTAGTCCTCACTACCAAGAACATTGTGGGTGATGAAAAGCGCTTCTCAGTGAACTACCCAAAACTACCCCAAGAAGTGAAAAAAGGCTCAGTCATTATGCTTGATGATGGTAAGAAGAAGCTTGTTGTTGAGAGAATCAAAGGTACCGAAATCATCTGTACGGTAGTGGTTGGTGGAGAGCTCAAACCACGCCGCGGAGTTAATATCCCGGGAGCTTATCTTTCGGTTAGTTCCATCACGGCTAAGGATAAGAAAGACCTTCTTTTTGGTCTCGAAGAAGGGATAGATATGGTAGCTTTATCTTTTGTTCGTACAGCTAAGGATGTATTGGATCTCAAAAAACTTCTCCAAAGAGCTGATCGCTATATTCCGATTATCACCAAAATTGAAACTCAAGAAGCTATTGATAACTTAGACGCTATTCTCGAGGTGGCTGATGGAGCAATGGTTGCTCGAGGTGATTTAGCTATCGAGGTACCAACGGAACTGGTTCCTGTCTATCAAAAAATGATTATTAGTAAGTGTAATGCTCAGGGTAAACCAGTCATTACTGCTACTCAGATGCTTGAATCGATGATTCACAGTCCAGTACCAACTCGTGCGGAAGTTTCTGATATTGCCAATGCTATTTATGATGGTACAGATGCTGTGATGCTTTCTGAAGAGAGTACTCTGGGTGAGTTTCCTATAGAAGCGGTTGAGGTGATGAGTCGAGTAGCTTTGGCTAATGAACTTCCAGAAGTGATTGATTATCCGGAACTGCCAATTGGAGATTCTATTAGTAAAAGCGTTTACAAAACGGCTAACAATATTCGAGCCAAAGTTATCGTAGCTCTTACCGAAACCGGCAAAAGTGCTCGTTTGGTTGCGCGCTTCAATCCTAATGTACCGATTATCGCTCTCACGCCTTACACTAAGACCGTCAAACGGCTCACGATGACATCGAATGTGATACCTCATGAGATCCCTAAACTGGCTACCTTTGAAGAGGTACTTAGTTTCGTGCCGAAGTATCTTATAGAGAAAAAAATCGCTAAGAAGGGGGATAAAGTAGTTCTCACAGCGGGAGTACCCTTCGGCGTACGCGGCAGTACTAACATGCTTTTGGTCATCACGGTGTAGATCTTCTTTGAGAGCCGCTTGAAGTATGAGAAAATAGAGGTAGAGATAACCAGTAGCACTTATTTGAGGTGATCACAGTTCTTTTGGAACACTACGGCTGGTCAATTGAGGATATTGTTACTATTCAACAAGAAAAACGTGAGAAAAAAGGTTCTTTCAGTAAACGTATTGTTCTTGAGGAAGCTTAAATCATATGAAAAAAGTACTCACTCTCTCTCTTCTTATCAAAGATAATCAGATACTCCTCGCTATGAAAAAGCGCGGTTTTGGTATGGGCCGCTATAATGGCTTTGGGGGTAAGGTAGAGATAGGTGAGACTATCGAAGAAGGAGCGAAACGCGAAGTCTTAGAGGAGTCCGGTATACGGGTTCAGACTCTCGAAAAGGTAGGTATTCATGAATTTGAATTTGCTCATGATAGAGGAAGCATTCTTGAGGTACATGTGTTCCGGGTACTTGAGTATAGTGGCGATCCAGTTGAGACAGAGGAAATGAAACCAGAGTGGTTCGCTCTCAATGCCATTCCCTATGCCACCATGTGGCCTGATGATGAATACTGGTTTCCAGTTTTTTTAGCGGGTAAGAAATTCCGTACGAAATTTTTATTTGGTGAAGGCGACAGCGTGTTAGAGCAAGATATTCAAGAAGTAACTTATATAGATTAAAAATAATGCCTACAACTGCTAAGAAGATATTGCCAGTTCTTTTCGTAACCCTCCTCCTTGATGTCATTGGTATTGGTATGGTTATTCCGATCATACCAGTCATTTTCACTGATCCAAGTTCACCAGGTTTTCTTCTTCAAGGATACAGCACACAAGTTCAGTTTTTTATTGCTGGAACCATTACAGCTCTTTTTGGTTTGATGCAGTTCATCGCCGCTCCTATCCTTGGGGAGCTCTCTGACGCCTTCGGACGAAAGAAGATTCTGACTATTTGTATTGGTGTACTTGCCTTAGCTCAACTTTTGTTTGGTATGGGTATTGAGTTGGGTTTGCTTTGGTTACTCTTCGTGAGTCGTATTGTCGCCGGTGTGGCTGGTGCTAATTTTAGTATTGCCCAAGCCGTCATTGCTGATGTTTCTACTCCACAAGATCGAGCGAAGAGTTTTGGTCTGATTGGAGCTGCTTTTGGTATTGGTTTTGTTTTAGGGCCACTTCTTTCTGGCTGGTTAGCGAGTATTACTGGTAACCCAGCTTTCCCGTTCTGGTTTGCAAGTTTTCTCGGTATCGTCAACCTAATTTTTGTCAGCTTGATGCTCAAAGAGACTCATAAGGGTGATGCTTTAAGGCAGCAGTTTCATATACTCAAAGGCATACATAATATTCTGGCTGCTTTTCGTGATGTTGATGCACGTCCAGTGTTTATGACCAGCCTTTTCTTTGCTTCTGGTTTTGCATTTTTTACTACATTTAGTAGTATTTTTCTGGTTGATCGCTTTGGTCTTCATGAAGGAGAGATTGGTACCTATTTTGGTATAGTCGGTGTGTGGATTGTTATTACCCAGGTTCTGATACTTCGAGTGGTTACCAAACACTATACAGAACGACGGATTCTTATGGTAGCTCTTCCGGTTCTTACACTGGCTATTGGCACATACCCTTTTTTACCGAGTGTTATCTATGCCTATACATTAGTACCTTTTATCGCTGTGCCAGTAGGTCTTTCAATGGCTAATATCACTGCTTTGATTAGTAAAGGTGTTTCTCCAGCCAAACAAGGAGCAGCTTTGGGTATTAACGGCTCTCTCAACGCTTTTGCTCAAGGTCTCACGCCACTTTTGTCAGGGATTTTTGGTGCCTTACTCGGAGTTACGGCACCTTTCATTTTTGGAAGTCTAGGAGTTTTCTTGGGGTGGTATATTCTTTTTAATTCCAAAAAAGGCTAGTTATGGCAGCTACTTTTATTCCGAGTACATCGCGAGGTGGAGGAGACTATGGTTGGCTCAAAACTAACTACAGTTTCAGCTTTGCCAATTATTATGAACCAACTCGCATGGGTTTCGGAGCACTTCGGGTGATTAACGATGATTGGATAGCCCCTAACTCTGGCTTCGGGACTCATGAGCACGAGAATATGGAAATCATCACCATCCCTTTGATAGGAACCCTCACCCATAAGGATAGTCTTGGAACTGAAGCTACTATCGAAGCTGGTGAAGTTCAAGTTATGAGTGCTGGAACTGGTATTGCTCATTCTGAATACAATGCAAGTATGACTGAAGCATTAGAATTGTTTCAGATTTGGATAGAGCCTAAAAGTTATGTTATTGCCCCTCGTTACGATCAGAAGCGCTTTAACTTTGAACAAAATCCAGATGTCTTATTGCCAGTGATTACTCCGAAAGGCACAGAGGGAACCCTTTCTGTTCATCAGGAGGCTTCACTTTACCTGGGCTACTTTACCAAAACCGCTACTGAAGAGTATTCAGTCAAGGATGGTCACGGAGTGTACCTTTTGGTTGTGGAAGGAAAAGTTTCTGTTGGTGATCAAAAACTGAGTAAACGAGATGCGCTCTCCATAACCAATGAAAACAAAATAGAGATAGTCATAGAGAGTGGGAGTCGTTTACTTTTGATAGATGTACCTCTATGAAATGGCAGGATGTAGAGCGTTATGATTATGCGCTACCCAAAGAGTTGATTCGGACTGTCGGAGTGGAACCGAGAGATAGTGCTCGGCTTTTTATTTATGATACCCAAACCGATACGGTTAGACTCGATTTTTTTCAAAATCTAGTTAAATATTTGCCGAGCGACTCATTGGTGGTTTTAAATGAAACCAAGGTGTTACCAGCTAGACTCTGGCTTCGTAAGGAGACTGGTGGAAAAATAGAAGTTTTTGTTTTAATGAATCAAATTGAAGATGAAGCGCGTATCCCGGTGCTGGTAGATAGGAAGGTGGTAGTTGGTCAGAAGCTTTTGTTTCCCAATAATGAAATCTTGGAAGTGGTAGATCAGGAAGAAAATATTTTTTTTGTAAAAATATTAGGCGAAGTTAACCTTCATGAACTATTAGCGACCTATGGTGAAACGCCGGTACCGCACTATCTTGAAGATACTAAAGTCAAGGAGAATGACCTACGTGAAAGGTACCAGACTATTTTTGCTAAAGAAGAAATTACAACTAAAGCCTCAGTAGCCGCACCTACCGCCTCACTTCATTTTACTAAGCGAGTATTTGATTCACTTCGCGAAAAAGGTATACAACAAACCAAGTTGACCCTTGATGTAGGTTTGGGTACCTTTGCTCCACTCACAGAAGTTGCTTTTGAGAACAAAAAGCTCCACAAAGAATACGTAGTAGTATCAGAAGGTACAGCGAGTGATATCAATATTGCCAAACAAGAGAAAAGACGTATCATCGCGGTAGGTACGACAGTAACCAGAACTCTCGAGGCTCTTACAGAACAAGGTAACGTCAAAGTATACAACGGTTCGGTTGACATATTTATCTACCCGCCATATTCATTCCAAACAGTGGATATTTTATTGACCAATTTCCACCTTCCCAAGACATCCTTGATGCTTTTAGTAGAGGCTTTCTTAGAACACAAGGGGAGTAAGCGGAATATCAAGAGTCTCTATGAAGAGGCTATCCATAATAGGTTCACCTTCTATTCATTTGGAGATTCGATGCTTATTTTATAGGAAGACTTGCCAAAACAAGCCAAAATCCCTACAATAGACAAGTAATGAATTTAGTCGCAATCTGATATGAAAGTCCTACTGGTAAGTGATGTGAAGAGTCTTGGTAAGCGGGGTGATGTTCTCGAAGTCAAAAACGGCTATGGGCTGAATTTCTTGTTACCTGAAGGTTTAGCTGTCCTTGCGACGGCGCAAGCTATTAAAGGTAAGGAACGTGTACTGGCTCAGTTTGCACTCGAAGAACAGTCTCAGGCCGAAGAAATGAGCGCTCTGTATGAGAAATTAAATGGTCAGACTATTACTGTCGAAGCACAGGCTAAAGATGATAAACTTTTTGGTTCTGTCGGCGCTAAAGAAGTTTGTGAAGCATTGGCAGGCATTGAAGCTCATGTGGCTCAAGATATGGTGGAGTTACCAAAACCCCTGAAGACAGTAGGTGAACACGTAGTTAAGATAGTACTTGGTAAGCAAGTTGCTAAAGTGACTGTCAAGATTGTCGCCATCTAGTCACGAGAGTAAACCTTTGTCCCTTACAAAAGCCGCCCTCCAATCAAAACGGACAGCGGCTTTTTCTCTGTAAATTTGTATCTAACGTATAATCAAATGGCCAAAACAACAACACAGAAGTATATATTCGTAGTAGGAGGAGTGATGAGTGGTGTAGGAAAAGGTATTACTACATCATCATTGGGAAATATTTTACAAGCTCGTGGTTTTAATGTTACTGCCTTTAAAATTGATCCGTATATTAATGTCGATGCTGGAACAATGAATCCGACAGAGCATGGGGAGACTTTTGTTTTAGCTGATGGGTATGAAACAGATCAGGATATGGGTAACTATGAGCGTTTTCTGGATATCCAGCTTGATCGAGATAATTATATGACCACCGGCTTGGTCTATAAGACAGTGATTGAGAAAGAGCGTAACCTTGAATATAAGGGCCGTTGCGTTCAAGTAGTACCAGATATTCCACGTGAAGTTATTAGTCGTATCAAGCATTCGGTGGCTAAAAATAAAGCGGAGATTGCTATCATTGAAATCGGTGGCACCGTGGGCGAGTATGAAAACATTCTTTTTCTCGAGGCAGTAAGAATGCTTAAAATTGAGAACCCAGCTGATGTTATTACGGTGATGGTAAGTTATGTACCAACACCTTCTAAGGTTGGTGAAATGAAGACTAAGCCGACTCAGCATGCTGTTCGCACACTCAATGGAACAGGTATTCAACCAGACTTCATCGTCGCTCGCGCCGACAAACCCTTAGATGAGAAACGTAAAGAAAAAATTGCTGTTTTCTGTAATGTACGTACCGAGGATGTGATTAGTGCTCCAGATGTTGAGACTATTTATGATGTGCCAATTAACTTCGAACGTGATCATTTAAGTGATTTAGTGCTTGCTAAACTTGGCCTCAAGGCTAAAAAGAAAAACGATGGCACTTGGGCTAAACAGGTCAAAAAACTAAAAAGCGCTAAGAAGCTAGTTCGTATCGGTATCGTGGGTAAGTACTTCAAGACCGGAGACTATGTGCTCACAGACGCTTATATTAGTGTTATAGAGGCTCTCAAACATGCAGGTTGCCAGGAAGGAGCTAAGTTGGAGCTTGATTGGTTGGATAGTACCGTTTATGAAGAAGATCCAAAACAAGTCAAAACACTTAAAAAATATGACGGTATTCTCATTCCTGGAGGTTTTGGTAGTCGTGGGATTGAAGGAAAGATTAAGGTTATTGAGTTTTGTCGTAAGAATAAGATACCGTATTTTGGGCTTTGCTATGGTATGCAGCTTGCAGTAGTGGAATTTGCCCGTAACGTAGCGGGTCTCAAAGGTGCTAATACACTCGAAGTTGACCCTAAATCTCCTCATTTGGTAGTTGACATTATGCCAGAGCAAAAAGAAAATCTTGCCAAAAAAGACTACGGAGCTACCATGCGTCTCGGTCAGTACGAAGCAAGGATTAAGAAGGGTACACAGGCAGCCCTAGCTTATCAGAAAGGTAGTATTCTAGAACGTCATCGTCATCGTTATGAAATCAATCCTGACTATGTGGAACGTATCGAAAAAAAAGGTCTCGTGTTCTCAGCCACTTCACCGAGTGGTCAGTTGATGGAAATAGCCGAACTTCCTAAAAGTAGCCACCCATTTTTCTTAGGAACTCAATTTCATCCAGAACTCCAATCATCACTGCTCCATCCACATCCACTTTTTGTAGCTTTTATCAAAGCGGCTAAACAATAACCATAAATAAAAAAGCCCTCTTACAGAGGGCTTTAAAATTTCAAGGGGAGAGTTTACTTACTCACATGTGGTTCAACATGGACAAACATACGCTGTTCGAGAGCGCCGGTAAAGCTACGAACTTTCTTGGCTTGGAATTTCACGATACCATCGATCATTGAAAAGAGAGAATCATCTTCTCCACGTTTAACATTTTTTCCAGGATGATATTTGGTACCACGTTGGCGAATGATAATATTACCTACGTTTACTTTTTGGTCACCATAAATCTTGACTCCAAGACGCTTGGAAATCGAATCACGGCCCAATTGAGTGGAGCCACCGGCTTTTCTGTGTGCCATAAAGGTCTAAATCTTAAGTCGAATAAAGTCTATTGAAAAGCATTGAGAATAGTAAGTTCTCAATGTATACTTGAAGAGTATAGCATATCTTATTTAATTGTCAACCACCCTCATCTTCATGAGCTCTCGAGTATTTATTCAGAATTGGTTTCAGGAGAAAGGTCAAAAATTGCTTTCTACAAGCGCTTTTTTGATGGTGGCAGGACTTTCTTTTGTGGGAGGAACCCTTTTTGAGAAGGATCATACCGTAGAAGAACCCAAGCTAGTGATTACCGTACCAGACTATGAAGCTAAAAAACAAATGCTTATTGAAGAGCAGCGGGGGACTACACTGACACCAGTAGTTAAAGAAGAGACTTCCTCAAGCGCTCTCCAGGACGAATCACAAATAAATTGTCCGTACGTAGGAAGTAAAAACTCGGATAAGTATCACTTGGCTACCTGTGGGGTAGTCAAAAGAATTAAGCCGGAAAATAAACGTTGCTTTGCTTCGCCACAAGTAGCGGAGGCTTCTGGATATAGCCCAGGTTGTGTAAAATAGAAACATGTCACCACAAAAACAAAAACAACAACTTAAAAAAATCAACCTGACCATTTTTTTTCTTGGTTTTCTTGATGCTTTTTTGATTTATATTCTTTCGGCTTATATCACTCCACTCACTGGAGAAAAGGCGGTAGGTTGGTTTTATCTCGTGACCTTTAGCACGGTTTTTTTAGTGCTCTTCTTTTTCCATCATATTGTCCGAAAGCTCGGTCAATCGCGAACACTGTATTTTTTTCTTGGGGTAGCTATTCTAACCAGTGTTTTGCTTTCTCATTTTGATCTTTCTTGGGGAACTGTTTTGCTCGCCCTTTTATTTATTGTAACCGTCAACGGCGCCTATGTAGCACTGGATATTCTTTTAGAAGGATATTCCAATGATGATATGTCAGGCCATATTCGAGGGCTGAATTTGACTCTCATGAATCTCGGATTACTCCTAGCCCCATTACTTTCAGTTTTGGTTCTTAAAGAGTATGGTTATTCAGGAGTTTTCTTTGTTTTGACTCTTGGATATTCAATCACTTTTTTATACGCCCTTCTCGCCTTTCGATTTGATAACCATGTTCTCAGTCAGAAAATCCATATCTTTCACAGTATCCAAAAAATATGGCAAGAGCCAGGTTTGCGTATCATCTACGGCATTTCTTTTACGATGGAGTTTTTCTACGCTCTAATGATAGTCTATATGCCTCTTCACCTGCTTGATTTGGGTATTGCCTGGGAACAGATAGGAGTTCTCTTTACCATCATGCTTATCCCCTTTGTTCTTATCGAGTATCCTTTAGGGATACTGGCTGATAAAAGAAAAAGTGAGAAGGAGCTCTTGATCGTTTCACTTATCATAGCTGTCCTTTCAACCGCAAGCTTAATACTGATAACTACTCCAGATTTTACCGCTCTTGCAATCCTCTTGTTTATGACTCGAGTGGGTATTGCCGGAGTTGAGGTGCTGAGGGATTCGTATTTCTATAAGCAAGTTGATGCTGATGATACAGATGTAATCGCCTTTTTTCGTACCACACGCTCACTTGCCAATGTAATCGGTACTATAGGGCTTCTGTTCCTGTTTCTCTTTTTCCCATTGATTGTGTTCCTTTATTTAGCAGTCTTTGTACTGCTTATTGGTCTTGGATTAGCCTTTTTTCTTGGAAGTAAAAAGTAGGCTAGTGGGGGTTTGAATAATTCATCTTTCAGTGCTAAAATGCTTTACTAGAGCACTAGTATCTCTCCTATGCAGTATCATTTTGAGCTTGAACAGTTTCAGGGACCTCTTGATGTCCTGCTTCAGCTTATTGAAAAAGAAAAGCTTGATATCACGGAAGTTTCTCTAGCTAAGATCACGGATCAGTTTCTTCTGTATATTGATGACAACCAAGATATTCACCTCGAGCACCTTGCGGGATTTCTCTCTATCGCAACTCGGCTTATCCTAATCAAGTCGCGAGCTCTTTTGCCGGTACTTACCTTTACCGAAGAAGAAGAGGAATCAATTCATGATCTTGAAGAACATTTGCGCCTCTATCAACTCTACCGAGAACAGGCCAAAAAACTTGAAAGCCTCTCCCAAACGAGTAGACGCCTTTTTAGTCGAGAGAGCTTTCTTGGTTTCAAGAGTGTTTATTATCCACCGACAGATATTGATGTTCATGATCTTAAGGACGCCCTTCTCGGCATTTTAGGAACTATAGAGCCATTGGTGATTTTGCCCGAACAAGAGTTGATGACCATCGTCACACTTGAAGAACGGATTCTTCATTTCAAAAAACACCTCACCGAAAGAGTGGAGACAAGTTTTCGTGATTTTCTTGGTGACACTACAGAGCGTTTAGATATTATCGTTTCTTTTCTTGCAGTTCTAGAACTCGTCAAACAGCGCTATGTCCACGCCAAACAACATACGGTAGCGAGCTCGATTACACTTACTCGTACAGAAATAAATCTATGAACCATCCTTTAGATATCCAAGCTAATATTGAGAGCATTCTTTTTATCGAAGGTGTTCCGGTGACCGAAAAAAAGCTCGCCAGTGTTCTCGGAGTAAGTTCGAAAGCTGTAACTGAGGCGCTTGAAAGTCTTGCTGCTCGTTATGAGGAAAGCACTCATTCTGGTCTCAAACTACTTTTTCATAAAGGAGCTGTTAGTTTGACTACCAAACCAGAGCAAGCTCCCCTTATTGATCTTCTGATCAAAGAAACACTCCAGGCAAGTCTTACTAAAACTCAACTGGAAGTGCTTGCTATTATTGCTTATCGAGGGCCAGTTAGCCGTCCAGAAATTGAAGCCATTCGTGGAGTTAATTGTAGCTTCACCCTTCGGAATCTCTTGCTTCGTGAACTTATTGAACGAGAGGGGAATCCAAGTAATTTAAGAGGTTTTGTCTATACTCTTTCCGCTCAATTTCTGATGACCCTTGGCCTGTCCTCACTTTCTGAACTACCAGATTACACAAAGTTACGAGAAGACGAAAAACTGATTCAAACTCTTGATAGTAGTTTGGTAGAGAACACTGAGTCACATGAATCCTAAGCCCTACTTCCTGGTATGAGAAAAACCATACTTGCTATTTTTATTTTGGGGACAGTCTTTTTTTTACTGCCAGAAACAGTTGTTTTCAAGGCTGATGCGATGGATTTCCTCGGCGCGGTCTTTGGTCAAAAAAGTCGTTTCGAAGAAACTACTTTTAAGGAAAAACCCGCCGAGCCTTTTGTAACCGAAAGTCACGCTAAGACAGCGGGGTATCAGCCAATCGCTCTGCCGAATAGTGGTATTTATGCGGTACCTACTGCTCATGCAGCTATTATTCTTGATGCTGGTTCTGGTGATATTCTTTTTGAACAAAAAGCTCATGAGCAAAGACAGATCGCTTCTCTGACAAAAATTTTCACTGCTCTTTTAGTAGTTGAGCATGTTAAAAATCTTGATGAGCCGGTCACTATCACTGAGGAGGCTCTTAATGTGGATGGCACCAAAGTTGGTTGTCCTAACTCGGGAGTCTGTCCAGGAAACCGTTTGGTGATTGGTGAAAAACTTACCGTAAGGAGTCTGCTTAAAGCCTCTCTTATGAATAGTACGAATGATGCTATCACTGCGCTTGGCATCCATGTTAGTGGTAGTGCCGCTGCTTTCACTGATCTGATGAATAGACGAGCCAAGGAGCTTGGTTTGGTGGATTCACATTTTTGTACACCTTCAGGACTTGAGATAGATGGCCGTGAGAGCGAGTGCTATTCTTCGGCTCATGATATTGCTCGTATTACCGCTGTGGCTTTGAACTATCCGGTACTTTGGGATATCATGCGTATACAGAGCGAAACCATTACTTCTATTGATGGACTTCGCACTCATGATCTTGCCAATACAGACAGATTGCTTGGTCAAATCCCGAATCTGCTTGGTACTAAGACAGGATTTACTCCCTTGGCAGGTTACTCACTTCTTGCCGTGGTCAGTGATAATACGGGAGAACGTAAGGTTATTGCAGTGGTCCTTGATGATCAAGAGCGTTGGCAAAGCATTCCGAGTATGTTTGAGTGGACATTCCGTACCCATGAGTGGAAATAAATTAAAAGCCCTATGAATCCAGAAATACCCCTTGCTCAAATTCAAGATATACCGATAGTCCTCAATATTATCAAGGTGATGACAACGGGACTCCTCGCTTTTATTTTAGCTTTTTTGATTACCCCTCTTTGGACCAACATACTCTATCGTTATAAAATCGGTATTAAAATCAAAGAAAACTCAGTTAATGGTGAAAAGCTAAGCGTGGTGAGTACTCTTCATAGTAAAAAGAGTGGCACACCAACGATGGGCGGTCTTATTGTCTGGTTAGCAGTCTGTATCCTTGTTTTTGCCTCACACTATCTTTTTCCGTTGATTGCCACGTGGACAGATACAAACTTCATTGCACGTCTTGATTTCCTCAAACGTTCACAAGTCTGGCTGCCATTGTTTGTTTTGGTGACTGCTGGTATTCTCGGACTCTTCGATGATTATATGAGTGTTCGAGGTATTGGTAGTAACAAGGGTGGTGGGATGCGTTTCGCTATTCGTTTCTGGTGGTTGTTTGCTATTGCTTTTGCTGGTGCCTGGTGGTTCTATTCCAAACTCGGTTGGGATGTCCTCCATATTCCAGCAGTAGGTGATTATATGATTGGATTTTGGTATGTACCACTGTTTATTTTTGTTATTCTTTTTACCGCCATTTCTTCTAATGAAACTGATGGTCTAGATGGCTTGAATGCTGGCGTACTTCTTGCAGCTTTCGCCTCTTTCGCCCTCATTGCGTTTGCTGAGAATAAGATGGATTTAAGCGCTTTTTGTGCAGCGGTTGCTGGAGCGCTTCTGGCTTTTCTCTGGTTCAATATCTATCCTGCTCGCTTCTTTATGGGTGACACAGGGGCTATTTCTTTGGGTACGACTCTCGGAGTGGTGGCTATGCTTACGAACTCAGTATTAGCACTTTTTATTATTGTCTTTATCTATAGTTTAGAATCAGGTAGTGCGGCTATTCAAATTTTTTCTAAAAAGTTTTTCAAAAGAAAAGTTTTTCTTGCTGCGCCGTTACATCACCATTTTGAAGCTAAGGGTTGGCCAGAACCAAAAATAGTTATGCGTGCTTGGGTTTTTACAAGTCTGACAGCTCTCATCGGTACTATGGTCGCCATTCTTGGTATGGGTGTATAATACAAACATGGATATACGAAGTATACAGGGAGTTGATTTTACTGATGCGCGAGTTTGTTTGCGTGTTGATTTTAATATAGAGCGCACTGGTATTGGCCATACTGAAGAACACTTTCGTATTGCGGTCGTCAAAGATACTCTTGCCTATCTCTCTAAGTTTAAAGGTGTCAAAATAGCCCTCTTGACTCATCTGGGACGTCCTGATGGTAAACCAAACACGGAAGATTCTACAGAAACACTTTTACGGCCGGTGACTCAGTCATTAGGACAAAAGATTGTTTTTGTACCAGCGGTTACTGGTTCTCGAGTTGCCGATGCTCTTGATGCTTTGGCTCCGGATGAGCTCCTCCTCCTCGAAAATGTTCGTTTTGATCCTGGTGAGGAGGCTAACGACATCTCTTTTGCCTCTAAACTGACTGAACCCTTCACTCACTATATCAACGAGGCTTTCAGTGTCTGTCATCGAACTCACGCCTCCATGGTAGCAGTTACGCACCTTTTACCAGCTTTTGCTGGGCTTCATATTCTTCGCGAATTACGAGAATTAGATTCTGTGCGCTTCACTCCGGATAGGCCTGCAGTAGCCTTAATTGGCGGTGCTAAAATAGAAACCAAATTACCATTGATCAAAGCTTTTGAGGCTAATTACGACTGTGTTCTGGTGGGTGGCAAAGTGGCCAATGAAGCTCTTGATCAGAAGATTGTTTTTGGTGAAAAAGTCTTACTTCCACAAGATTTTAATGGTCCAGAAAAAGAAAGACTCGATATTGGCCCGACTACTATTGCTTATTATAGTCAGATTCTTAAAATGGCCAGAACCATTGTTTGGAATGGTCCTATGGGTAAATTTGAAGAAAAACCCTATAACCTTGGCACTGATGTGCTCATGCATACCATTCTCGAATCTAAGGCCAATGTAGTTGTCGGCGGAGGAGAAAGCCTCGCTGTTCTAGAACAAGCTAATGCTCTCTCTCGAGTTAGTTTTGTTTCCTCTGGTGGTGGGGCAATGCTTTCGTATCTTAGTGGTGAGGAAATGCCGGGACTTTTAGCTTTACGTACATCATAAATTAACCGAAAATACTCTATGGCTGTTATCAAAAGTATTCATTCTAAGGAAATTCTTGATTCTCGCGGTAATCCTACCCTTGAGACAACCGTGGTACTCGCTGATGGTACCACAGGAATAGCAAGTGTTCCCTCAGGAGCTTCTACGGGCACTTTTGAGGCTATTGAGCTCCGTGACAATGATCAGGCTCGCTATCTCGGTCAGGGAGTATTACAGGCGGTAAACAACGTCAATACACTTATTGCAGAAGCTCTTATTGGTATGGATGCCAGTGAACAAAAGCTCATAGATCAAACTATGTGTGATCTCGATGGCACACCTAATAAAGCTAAGCTTGGGGCTAATGCTATTCTCAGTGTTTCACTCGCTGTGTGTCGAGCCGAGGCTCTTTCTTTGGGGATCCCACTTTATCGGCACATTGCTTCTTTAGCTGGATGCTCTCTTGATGCCGAGCATTTTCCGGTTCCACTTTTTAATATCATCAATGGTGGTAAACATAGTAATTCGGGTCTTTCGGTTCAAGAATTCAAACTGGTACCATCAGGTATCGCTGGTTATCCAGAACAGTTGCAAGCAGGTAGCGAAGTATTCCATCATTTAGAAAAGCTTTTAGCCAAAGAAAATTTTGCAACGAGCGTTGGTGATGAGGGTGGGTTCGCTCCGCGTGTCGAGAGTCATAAGCGACAATTAGAAATACTTCATGAAGCCATCACAGCTGCTGGCTATACTCCTGGACAGGATATTTTTCTCGACCTCGATGTAGCGGCTGATTCATTTTATGACCATGAAAAAGAGCAATACCATCTCAAACCAGAAAATGTTTTTCTCACTCGAGAGAGTATTATTAACCTCTACCGTGAATGGATAGAGAAGTACCACATTGTTTCTCTTGAGGATGGTTTATACGAAGAAGACTGGGCTGGCTGGGTGGCTATGAAGGAGAAACTGGAACGCGAGAACGCTGCTTGGGGTAAAAAACTCCTTTTAGTAGGTGATGACCTTCTCGTAACCAATATTACTCGCCTTGAAAAGAGTATTGAAATGGGCGCGTCTAACACTATCTTGATCAAACCGAACCAGATCGGTAGCCTCTCGGAAACTCTTGCTTGTATGAATCGAGCAAAAGAAGCTAAGATGGCTCGCATCGTTTCTCATCGTTCAGGTGAGACCACGGACGACTTCATTGCTGATCTTGCCTACGGAGCTCAAGCTGAATATCTTAAAACGGGTTCACTTTCTCGAGGTGAGCGTATCGTTAAATACAATCGTCTTCTCGCTATTTGGCAAGAGATACATAAAGACTAAACGTTATGTGGGGGGCACCTAAAAAGGTAAGCGTTGTCGCTATCGGTTCTATCTCAAAAGATATTTTCTTTCCTACTGAGAGGGGTGTTTTCGTTGATACTCCTGAAGATATAGCCACGCCTCATAAGGTACAGTTTCCTCTCGGTGGTAAGGTATTAGTTGAAGATCGTTTTGAGGATATTGGAGGAGTGGCTGCTAATGTTTCTATTGGACTAGCTCGCTTGGGACACTCGGTTCGCATAGTGAGTCGGGTAGGGGCTGATGATATCGGTATACAGGTCATGGAACATCTCAAAAAAGAAAGAGTTTCTCTTGAAGGTCTTATTCAGCTTCCAACCACACCTTCGGATCTCTCTGCTATTTTGGTTTTTACTCAGACTGGTGAACGAACAATTTTTCATAATCGTGATGCCAATGAGCAGTTAGTGGTAGCTCCGCGTGATCTACAGAATTCTGAGTGGGTGTTTGTCTCGGCTCTCAATGGTGATTGGAAGAAAAATATAGAGACCGTCCTACTTGCTAAGGAAAAACATCAGTTTAGAATAGCTCTTAACCCTGGTCAGCATAACCTTAAAGCCGACCCGGCGTTTATGAAAAAACTCATCAATAAAGCTACAGTACTGGTACTGAACCATGATGAAGCTCTTTTTCTCTTAGGGGATACCTTTGGGCGTATGAATGAAGAAGAAATTTTACAAGCTCTTGCAGCTCTTGGACCTAAGTACATCGCTCTCACCGATGGTGCTCGAGGAGCCTGGGTTTTCAATGGTGAGAAAATGTATAGTATTGTTCCGCCACGAGTTGCTCAGGTCAAGGATACGACCGGAGCGGGGGACGCATTTGCCGCTGGTTTCTTCGGAGCCCTGTTACATGACCACACCATCGAGACAGCTCTCAGGTGGGGTATCGCCAACAGCATTGCTGTCATCCAAGAATACGGTGCTACCAAAGCGCTTCTTACAGAAAAAGACATGGTCGTGTAGTTTTTCTCACGACACTTTCTCGCTAAAAACTAGTAGAAAAAAGCCTCCATTAGTGGTATAATTTAACTCATATGGGACTTTTTTCACGTTTTCCTTGGAAACAAGAAACTAATCTTTTTTTGGCGCTTGATATTGGTACTGAAATAGTCAAAGCGCTTATTTTTCGCGTCGACAATGACCAGAACCACGCGGTAGTGATTGGCGTGGGACGCACCTTTCAAAAAGCCGGTAATATGCAAAGTGGAGCGGTTTCTGATATCGCCGGAGTTATTGAATCATCCCGTGAAGCCATCATACTTGCCAAACAGCAAGCTGGAGTGAAGCGTATCGAGCAGAGTATTATCGGCATCGCTGGTGAATTGGTTAAGGGAACGACAACCACTGTTCATTATGAACGTGTCAATCCAGAAATTCGTATTGGTATTCCAGAACTCAAAATGATCATTCAAAAAGTCCAAGAGAAGGCCTACGAGCGTATCAAACGTCAGCTCGCGTGGGAAACTGGACAGTCTGATATTGAGGTAAAACTGATCAATGCGGCAATTGTAGATGTTCGTATCGACGGCTATCATGTAGCTAATCCTGTCAACTTCCAGGGCAAGGATGTTTCCATGAGTGTTTTCAATGCTTATGCACCAATGATCCATCTTGGAGCTCTGCAAACTATTGCTGATGAACTTGATCTTGATCTTCTCTCTATCGCAGCTGAACCTTACGCAGTGGCTCGGTCTATTGAAGTAGAGGACATGCTTGATTTTAGTGCTATATTTATTGATATTGGTGGTGGCACTTCAGATATTGCTGTCATCCGTAACGGTGGTCTTGAGGGTACAAAAATGTTTGCTCTTGGTGGTCGCGCTTTTACAAAACGTCTTGCTCAAGAATTCAAAGTTTCCTTTGAGACAGCTGAGAAACTCAAAATTGAGTATTCCCTTGGCCAACTTCCTCCAGATAAGACTGCTCAGATACAAACCATTTTTGCTGATGATTGTCGAGTATGGCTTGGTGGCGTGGAACTCTCCTTGATGGAGTTTGCTGAGAGTGATCTGTTACCATCGCGCATTTTTCTCTGTGGTGGGGGTTCCGCTCTTCCTGGTATCAGAGAAGCTCTCCTCAGTGACGAATGGACCAAGACTCTGCCTTTTTCTAAAAAGCCTCAGGTAAGCTACCTCCAACCAGAAGATATCATTCGTATTAGTGATGCCACCGGAGAGCTCAATAATCCCCAAGATATTACTCCTATCGGACTAGCCAATCTCGCTCTCTTAGATCATATTGAAGAAGAGAAGATGCTTTCAAGTATTCTTAAAAAGAGTATGCAAGCGCTCGATAAAAACTAACTCTATGGCTCAAACATTCTATATTGAAAGCGACGAAGAGATCATCTCTGCTATTGGTCGTTTACGTCATTCTCCTGATCAAGAGAACTATTTCGTTTTTCCAAAAAGAGCTCTCATTTTACAAAGTATTATCAATTTGCGCCTTTTCCAAAAAGAAGCTCAGAAAATGAACAAAACGATTATCATCGTGACTCAGGACGAAATAGGAAGAATGCTTGCTGAGAAATCTGGTATTCGTACTGAAACCTATTCTGATGAATTTGCCCAAAAAGCTAATCATCTTGAACTCAAACATCAGGAGCAACCACCTGAAGGTGTAGAGGCTCGAGCCGAAGAGCTCCTCCAACAAGAGATTCCTCATGTCAAAGCGGAAGCTATCGGTAGTAGTAGTTTTTTCACTCAACCACCTAAAAAAGAAATTCCTTTACCAAGCCCAGCTCCAGTAGAGCCAGTAGCGCCGCCTAAACCTGTTCAGCAATTGCGTATTAGAAATGTCTCTCCTGAACGACCACCCGGTTTGAATTCGATGCGTACCGAAGCGACTCTAGCTCCCAAAATGATGCCTGACGTAACCCGACCAACAAGTGTGTCTACAGCCTCACCGCGCCCTCTAGTTCAGCCTCAAGCTCCTATACCACCACAACCAAGACCTGTTTACCAGGCTCCAACCCTTAAGAATCCTCCACAGGCACCGAAAACCTCTGTCCCACATACGGCAGAAAAATCTCAAATGCTTAAAAACTTTTTTGCAAATAACAAAGAAGCTGCTTCTCAACCTACTAAAGCACAACCACCAGTACCGCCTCGCGCAGCACCAGCTCCCGCACCTACTCCTCCTAAGTCACCAAAAACTCCTTCACCTGTAGTACATGGAAGTGCTAAAAAACTCCTGTACTTCTTTGGTTTTCTTTCCTTGCTTTCAGTCAGTTTGCTAGGAGCCTATCTCTTTTTTCCGAAAGTAACTGTTAAGATTACTCCTTTCACTACTGAAGAAAAAATAGAAAGCTCTCTTCGGGGAGTGACTAGTGGCGGTGAGGCACTCGATAGTACGCAGGTACGTTTACTTGAAAGAGAAATCCCAGTTACTATCACGGGCACAGCCACAGACAGCAGTGCTTCTACAACAGAAAAAGCTCGCGGTACAATTGTTATCTACAATGACTTTAGTGCAGAAGCACAGTCCCTTGTGGCCACTACTCGTCTTGAGAGTCCTGATGGTAAAATCTTTCGTCTCCAAAAAAGCATCGTCGTTCCAGGTAAAACATCCAGTCCTGGCGCTATCGAAGCTGATGTAATTGCTGATCAGGCAGGAGAGAGTTACAATATCGATCCAACCACGTTTACCATTCCTGGTTTCAAGGGTAACCCAAAATTTGATAAATTTAGTGGTAAATCTGTCAAAAAAATGAGTGGTGGAGGTTCTGGTGGTTCAGAGGTTAAATCAATTGCTCGAGCTGACCTTGATAAAGCCGAAGCTGATGCTCGTGCTCAGGCAGAAACCGCTTTCATGGCTGACCTTGAGAGCAGTCGTGTACCTGGCGAATTTTTTCTCAAAGAAACCTTAGAACTCACTCCTCTTGAATCAGGAAACCGCCCCAAGGAGGGTCTTACTGGAGCCACTTTCGAGTATCAAAGAACCTTCAAGGCAAAAGCCTTTCTTATTCAAGAAAATATGCTGAAACAAAAAATAGAGGCTGCTGCCCAAAAGGAAAGTAGTGGTATTCGCTTAGAAGTTTCGAAGATTGATCTTGATTATGGTGAGATTAGTCCGAATTACACTGATTCAACTGTAGGTATTCGTATCCATGCCCTCATTCATAAAAAGGCTATTCTTGATAGTGATTCTCTCAAGACTAAACTTCTTGGCCAAGATGCCGCTGGTATCCAAGCTTTTCTTGCTGAAAATCCGAGTGTTCAAAAAGTAGAGCTTGATTTCAAACCAAAATGGTTTGGTACCAGTATCCCTAAGAGTCTCAGTCGGGTTGATGTAGTTATTGTACCTGTTGAGTAACCTCGTAATTCTCAAGCCCATTTTCCGCTTAAAGAAAACCTGCTATGCTATCACCTGAAGAAAAAAGAGCCCTTCATCAATTAGAAAATGATCTTCTCATGCAAGAGGAGGAGAAACGACATCTCCTTACTCGAGATCAGGCTCTTGCTCAAGAGGAACGTGTTTTACGGAACACTATTGCTCATGCTACCAAAAGTCTTGATGAGAACAAGGCTGAGAAGGCTAAGATAGAGCACCTCCTTCATGAAGTGGCTGACTCTATTCAGAGGCTTCATGTTAAAATCAAGAATCACCGTTAATACCTCTATTTCTACGCTATGCAGGCCTCCGAAATTCGCTCACGCTACCTCAAATTTTTTCAGGACCAGAAACACACTATTGTTCCATCAGCACTCCTTGTTCCCGAAAACGATCCGACGACTCTTTTCACAGGCTCAGGTATGCAGCCAATTGTGCCGTATTTGTTAGGAGCGCCTCACCCCGAAGGAAGTCGCATCGCTGATTCCCAAAAATGTTTCCGTGCCCAAGACATTGAAGAAGTGGGTGACAACCGTCATACAACCTTTTTTGAGATGCTTGGTAACTGGTCTTTTGGTGATTATTTTAAGCAAGAACAGATTTCTTGGATGTGGCAGTTCCTTACGGAGGAATTAAATCTAGATCCAAATAAACTCTACTTCACTTGTTTTCGTGGTAATAATGACCTCGGCATTCCCAAAGACACTGAATCAGCTATCCTCTGGCAAGAACTTTTCCGAGCCAAAGGTCTTGAGGTTGGTATTGGTGAAGATTCAGAGAAAAACGGGATGGGTGTCGGGGAGCATATTTTTTATTATGATGAAAAGAAAAACTGGTGGAGTCGTTCGGGTGTTCCTGGTAATATGCCACTTGGTGAACCAGGTGGTCCCGATACAGAGATGTTTTGGGATTTTGGCATAGAACACAACTTCCATGCCGAATCTGCTTGGAAGGAACTCCCTTGTCATGTGAATTGTGATTGTGGCCGTTTTATAGAGATCGGTAACAATGTTTTCATGGAGTACAAGCGTATCGAAGGTGGTTTTGAAAAGTTGGCTCAACAGAATGTTGACTTTGGTGGTGGACTAGAACGCCTCATGGCAGCTGTCCAGAATGAACCGGACATGTTTAAGGGAGATATTTTTGATACCTTACGAACTCACGTAGAGACTTTGTCTCACAAGAAGTATGGGGAAAACAACAATGAAACATACGCTTTCCGAGTACTCCTCGATCATATGCGAGCCAGTATTTTCTTAATCGCTGATGGCGTATTACCAAGTAATACTGACCAGGGGTATGTTCTTCGTCGCCTTCTTCGTCGCGCGATTCGCTACGCTGATGTTCTTGGTATAGAGGAAAATCAACTCTCTTCAACAGTTCTCCCCCTTGCTCAAACATACGAAGATACTTATAGCATCCTTACTACCAAACGAGCTTCCATTGAAAAAGTTATTGCTGATGAAGAGGTAAAGTTTCGTCAAACACTTGCTCGCGGACTTAAGGAACTAGAAAAAAGACTCCGTTCAGGTACCCTGACTGGTCAGGATGCCTTTGATTTATTTACCACCTACGGCTTCCCTTTAGAGATGACTCAAGAAATTGCTATTGAAAAAGGTGTTACTGTCGATGAACTTGAATACCGTGATGAATTTGCCAAACACAAAGAACTCTCACGTACAGCAAGTAGCGGTAAGTTTAAGGGAGGTCTTGCTGATAATAGCGCCAAAGTAACAGCCTTTCACACCGCCACTCATCTTATGTTAGCCGCGCTCCGCAAAGAACTCGGCACCGATGTTCATCAGGCTGGATCTAATATCACTGAAGAGCGTACTCGTTTTGACTTTACCTATCCTGAGAAGGTGACTCGCGAAGTACTTGATCGTATAGAGATGTACGTAAATACTGCTATCCAGGCTGGAGCTAGTGTATCTACAATAGTTATGGATAAGGACGAGGCTCACCGCACCGGGGTAGAGGGGAGTTTCTGGGAAAAATATCCTGATAAAGTGACTGTCTACCAGGTAGCGGGTGCTGATGGCACCATCTACTCCCAAGAGCTCTGTGGAGGCCCTCATGTGACCAATACGAGTGAAATTCATCCCTTCGGACGCTTCCGAATTACCAAGGAAGAAGCCTCATCAGCAGGGGTTCGTCGTATCAAGGCTATTTTTGAGTAAAAAGGCCTTTTTGGGTTTGACAGTCAGGCGTATTTGCCGTATACTCTGTAAGTATCAAATTTCCTCTTAAAGACTATGATTGCAGTGATTAAAACAGGCGGCAAACAATACAAAGTAACCGAAGGCATGAAAATCAAGGTAGAAAAACTACCAGGTGCTGTTGGTGACTCTATTACCCTAGAAACCCTCTTCGTAGGTGATGAAAAGGCTGTTTTGGTAGGTGCTCCTTTTCTGGAAAAAAATGCTGTTACAGCTAAGATTATTGATCATGACAAGCATGATAAGGTCAAGGGTATCAAGCACAAAGCCAAGAAGCGCTACCTCGTCCATTTCGGACATCGCCAACCCTATACCGAGCTAGAGATTACTTCTATCAAAGCCTAAAAGTAAAACCCACTCTGTAGAGTGGGTTTTTTGTTTCCTTTAGCCTACATTTCTTGTCGGTTATCCATAGCTGAGCGAAGGGTAAGCTCATCCGCATACTCGATATCACCACCAGTAGACATACCGCGTCCGATACGAGTGACTGTTACTTCGTAAGGTTCTAGTTTCTTTTTGAGATAGAGGGCCGTCAAGTCACCTTCCGTAGTCGGATTAGTAGCCAGTATAACTTCAGTTACCCCAGTCTCTAAGCGTTTCAAGAGTTCTCCGATACGAAGATGATTGTTAGTAGCATTTTTGGAAGTTTCTAGCACCCCTCCAAGTACATGATAAAGACCATGATAGGTGCCTGCTCGCTCAATGGCAATGACATCGAGAGGCTCTTCTACAAGACAAATAGTGTTTTGTTCTCGTTTATTGTCTTCACAGATAGTGCAGAGCTCATCTTCAGCAATATGAAAACAGCGTACACAGCTCTTAAGTTCTTCTAGGGCTTCAAAACTATCAGCAAAATCTTGGAGTTTAGCCGCGTCTTGTTTGAAAAGATAGAGAACAATACGCTCAGCCATCTTTGGTCCCACTGAGGGAAGTGATGAGAAATGAGAAATGAGCGACTGAAAAGCTTTGGGGTAGAGCATGTTTTTGTATTAGTGTAGTTTTTCGAGGTTTTTGAAGGTAGTAGAGTTTTCTTCGAAGTATAATTGAACTTTACCCACTGGACCGTTACGGTGTTTAGCAACGATAACATCAGCAATGTTTTTATTAGGAGTATCAGGCTTCACGCGATCCTCACGATACAGGAACATAACAACGTCAGCATCCTGCTCAATAGAACCAGATTCACGGAGATCAGAGAGTCTTGGTACTTGATCCGGACGAGACTCAACTGCACGAGAAAGCTGAGAGAGGGCAATAATCGGGATGTTGAGTTCACGGGCTAATTGTTTGAGGCCACGAGAGATCTCGGATATTTCCTGAACACGATTATCACTGTTACGGCTACGGCCTTCCATAAGCTGAAGGTAGTCGATGATGATAAGACCGAGATTGTGTTCGGCTTGGAGGCGACGAGCCATGGTACGCATCTCCATAATATTGAGAGAGCCTGAGTCATCTATGAAGATAGGGGCTTGAGCCAACACTCCCATAGCATCAGAAAGGCGTTCAAAGTCATTATTCTCACCTTCACTCGTCAGTTTACCGGTACGCAGTCTCCAGAGATCAACTCCTGCCTGAGCAGCAAGCATACGATCAACAAGCTGATCAGAGCCCATTTCCAAGGAGAAAACACCGACTGGAACTTTGGCATGAATACCTACCTGACGGGCAATATCGAGAGCAAAGGTAGTTTTACCAACCGATGGACGAGCCGCAAGAATGATAAGATCAGATTTCTGAAGTCCAGCCAATAGATTATCGAGATCAATAAAAGTTGTCGGTACACCACGGAAGGCATGATCACCTTTGTGAAGTTCATCGATACGATTGAAAGCTGTTTCAAGAATTGATTTGATTGGTACGAAATCTTGTTTGAGATACTTCTGAGAGATAGCGAAAAGCTTCTGTTCAGCTGAATCCAAAAGGCTATCAACATCTTCACTCTCGTCATAGCCCATCTCTACAATTTCGCTCGCTGCGGTAATAAGGCGGCGGAGCAGAGCTTTCTTCTGAACCACCTTGGCATAGTGAACGACGTTCGATGCAGAAGGTACAGAGTTAACCAGAGATGCGAGATAACTTGAACCGCCGATTTTCTCTAATTTTCCCTGCTCTTCAAGACGATTGGAAAGCGAAAGGACATCTATCGGATCACGAGCCTCGTAGAGAGCCAGCATAGATTCATAGATGAAGTTGTGATCATCTTTGTAAAAATCACCCACCTTAAGAACATCAGCGATCTTGATGATAGCATCCTTATCCAACATCAAAGAACCCAAGACTGAAGCTTCAGCCTCAATATTCTGTGGGGGAATGCGTACGTGATCTTGGTTTTGCTTGGTAGCCATGATGGTTCTATATCAGATAATCCAGTATAGCTTGATTCCTCTTCACAGGGAAGGCTTAATTTGTGACTAAGTGGTGGAGTATTTCGAACCACGATTATTGACAATAACCTATTTTAGGTGTATAATATAAATTGTATCTAAATCACTTTTTTGCTATCACTTGCCCTTTGGCGGTATCTTCTACTCTGTACCCAAGAGCTAAAAGCTCATCACGCAAACTGTCTGAGAGAGCGAAATCCTTATTCTCACGAGCTATTCTACGTTGCTCTACAATATTACTGACTTCTTCAGGAAGAGCAGCTTCAGCTACTTCTCTTAAACCAAACAGGGTGTCGATAATCTCAAATACAAGAACCAGTCTTTTTGTGTCTAGAGTCTCATTCGCATCCATTTTGGTATTGAGGATTCTACACAGTTCTAAGATATGAGTGAGGGCCAGGGGAGTATTCAGATCATCTTGAAGCGCCTCACGGATAGCTTGAAGCTCAGCATCAGCTCGGAATAGGCCGCCATCAACACCTTCACGCATAAGACGTCTCTTGGTATGGGTGACGGTTTCACGATTTTTCTTAGCCTGAGTAAGAGCTTCCCAAGTGAAATTCATCTGAGTTCGATAGTGGGCCCCCAAGAACAACATCCGAAGATCCATAGGATCAAAACCTTTAGCCACGATATCTTCAAGAACATAGAAATTTCCTTTAGATTTAGACATCTTCTGACCATCAACCAACAAATGTCTGACATGCATCCAATACTCTACAAACGGTTTCTCAGTCACACCTTCTGATTGGACTATTTCCGCTTCATGATGAGGAAAAATATTGTCCTCACCACCAGTATGGATATCAAGAGTATCGCCCAAGTACTCCATACTCATAGCGGAGCACTCTATATGCCAGCCCGGATAACCCTCACTCCATGGAGATGACCAGTGCATAAGGTGTCCACTTGGCGCCTTCAACCAAAGAGCAAAGTCCCAAGGATGACGTTTATCGGGGTGCTCCTCAAGACGAGCACCAACCTTCAGATTTACAAGGCTATTGCCCGAGAGAGCACCGTATTCAGGGAAAGTAGTAACATCAAGAAAGACATTACCATTAGACTCATAGGCATGACCTTTTTCGATCAATATCTCGATAAGGGCTATCATTTGCTTTACATGAGCAGTCGCTCGGGGAAAATAATGTGCAGGCAGAATATTCAGAGCCTTTTCAGTCTGATAAAAATAATCTTCATAAAAAGCACTGATTTCCTCTGGTGTTTTGTGTTCCCGTTTGGCTTTAGTAGCGATTTTATCTTCACCACTGTCGCCTTGATCCATATCATCATTGGTCAAATGGCCAACATCGGTGATGTTTTTGATCATCCGTACTTCATAACCTTCATCCTCGAGCACTCGACGGATAGTGTCTGAGAAAATATATGAACGAATATTACCGATATGAATATAGTCATAAACAGTCGGTCCACAAACATAAAAACCGACTTTACCGGGAAATAAGGGTTCAAAGTTTTCTTTTTGCTTAGTAAGGGTATTGTAGAAAACAGCCATAACAAGTCTCAACCAATCAATTTAAAACCATTTTTTGTAACGAAAGATTACCGTCGTGATAAGAGCGATAACCAGCATGATACCAGCATGGATCCAAAAAGCATGTGGATTTCTGCCAAAAGGAATACTGGCGCTTATGGCTAGCATACTGGAGTACGCGCTCATCGGCAACATGATGGCCGAAAAGATAGTCAAAACCTTCATGGTCATGTTGAGTTTATTAGAAAGAAGTGAATTATTGGTGGCTTCAAGGGCTTCAATAGTCTCTTTTTGACTCTCTAAGATATTCCACAAACGGATATTGGTACCAATCAAATCCTGAAAATAGACCTTCATATCACTCGGTATATACGGGTAGTCTTTCTGAACTAGAGATTCGATGATAGAGCGCTGTGGTTTGAGGGTGCGACGGAAATTTAGAATATCTCGTTTCAAGACGGAAATTTCTCGTACCATTTCTTTTTCATTATCGGCAAAGACCTGACTCTCGATATAATCAAGGCGTTCCGCAGTATGCCGTAGTTTAGGGAAGCAGGATTTAAGTAAAGTTTCAATCACCTGATACATGAGGTGGGCTGGTGTTTCCTCAAGATGGAGACGACGCTTACCTTCGCTGTTTGTCAAAGAATCATGGAAACTATGAATCTGATAAATAGGATGCTTATGGCTGGTAATCAAGTGAGTTTTGGTGAGAATAATATCTAACTCACCAGAAAAAGTGGCTCGTTCTTTGGTATCGAAGAGAGGAATATGAATAGAAAGAAAAAGACAGTTTTCATACTGAACTACCTTTGGCTGATACGTCGGGGTGATGAGTTCCTCGATAGCCAAGGGGTGGATATTGAAATTTTCTTGTAAATAGGTGATATCTTCCTGGCCGATATCAAGAAAATCAAGCCAAGCGATGTTTTTATGAGCAACGGTCTTCATTTTTTTTATATTCTCCCTTCAGAGGTTTAATCTGGAAGGATTTGGATTTCGAGGTACACCTCAGTATACCAAGCTCATAAATGTTTGACAAAGGCCAAAAAATGGGGTTATGCTGTAGCGGTGATACGAAAAAGCCTTCTTTTTATCATCACTTTGTATCAGAGGACCATTTCGCCCGATCATGGTTTCTTGAAGCGTTTTTTCCCTCTGGGAACCTGTCGCTTTTATCCGTCCTGTAGCGCCTATATGTATGAAGCCATTGAAACTCATGGCATGATACATGGAGGGGCTCTGGGACTTCGTCGAATTCTTCGTTGTCATCCTTGGCACGTTGGAGGACACGATCCCGTACCGAAATAGTCATTTTGACAATTGAATATCAGAGGGGTAAATCCATGTATCGAATGTTACGAATGGGTTTAGTTTATGCTGCAGTTAGCTTTGGATTCGCAGCAGTAGCTAGCCCAGCTTCTGTTATTCTTCCACCAAAAGAGAGACCCTATAAGGTGTCTCGAAAAAAGAGTGGGAAAATTAATGGAAAAAAGAAATATTCACAGAAGGTGAGGAGTGGTCGTCGCAAGGCAAAAGCAAAACACTAACCCGAAAGGGGGTTTTATGCCACCGCATGATTTTCAACACAATCAACGCCTTGTTCGGCATGATGCTGATTTTGTAGAAAGAGTCCTCGACTCTTATCCGGAATACAGCCATGTGCCAGGCATGCATCATCTGACTACTCGACTGATGAGTAATCGCGATCGCCGTAGTGGGTATGGTGATAGTCGGCTCAAGCAGAAGAGGTCTCAGGAAAATAAAGGGGAATAAAATTTGGCTCTCTACGATCCACAAGGAACTCATTACCAAGCAAAGGAACTTATCTTTTGTGAGGTTGCAGAGAAGATGATGATGAGCAGTGCCGCTCGGGAAGCCTATCATCCTACCAAGGGTGTAGGGCCGCCCGGCTACCAACCTCCGGTTGTTCGACCGGAAAATACAGTAACCTGTATGGCATGTAAAAACTGCCACCCATAGGAGTTTTTCCAATGTTTCATTCTGCCATCTATATACCTGATACGGCGCTCGCTGTCCCAGAAGGATGCGTTCGTTGTTTAGCTTCAGGTGGGGAGATATTACCACTTGAAACTGCCTTCGAGAAAGTCCTCGCTGGTGATGCTGGCAATGCCATTACGCTGTGCAGGCAACTTTGTGCAACGCCATGCTCACCAGATATCAAGCTCGATGAATTTTTACTTTGAGAATCAACAAGGAGGGTACTATGAACAACGCAGGCTTTTTGGGTGAATCTGTCATGTTTGACCTTGACTCTGACAAAAGACGCGGTTGTCAGAGAAGGTTGCCTCATGAGCCAGTCTATTGTGCGGTTGCCGGAATTGAAGTCACCGTAGCCACTGCACGGATGCAGTACCACTATCGCGGGGGGAAACTCACAGGGGACGTGCCTGTCACTAATCCCCGACACACAGCACCTACACGACCAGAAAATCGCGCCCAGTGCTCTTCCTGTGGAAACTGTACTGATTGAAAATGACGCAACGCGTCGCCTAAAAGGGTCTTCTTCGGAAGGCCCTTTTACCTTTTTATAGAGCTATTTTTATACCATACTTAGCACTCTACTTGACAGACTGCTAATCACTATTTATACTTGAAGTACCAAAAATAAACGCGTATGAATCAACGTCAACAAGAGGTTCTCAAAGCTATCATTGAACTCTACACCGAGACCGCACAACCAGTCGGTTCGCAGGTTCTTTTGGAGAACTTCGACTTTGATGTAAGCAGTGCCACCCTCAGGAATGATATGGTTTTTCTTGAGGAAGAGGGTTATCTCTATCAGCCTCATATTTCAGCCGGACGTATTCCGACTGATCAAGGATACCGCTTCTTTGTTGAAGCGATGGGAGATAAGAGTCTCTCTCGAGAAGAACAGAGTCGTCTCCAAAAGGAACTTCTCATGCTCAAGGCCAAACACGCTCGTCTCGGTCGTAGTACCGCTAAACTTCTGTCTGCCTTTTCAGGTAACTTAGCTATCACTGGATCAGTCGAACACGAAGGCCTCTATGATTTCGGGATGAAAGAGATGCTTGAGAAACCAGAATTTCGTGATATTGATGACCTCTGTCGTTTGGTAGAAACGCTTGATTCTCTTGATGACACTATAGAAAAGATCACTGAGAATATGCAGACGGGGGAGACACGTATCTTCATCGGAGGTGAAAACCCTATCCACGGTATCGAGAACTGTTCTATGATAGTCTCTCCCTACCAAACCAAAGAAGGTACTGCTGTCCTCGCTATTATCGGTCCAAAACGCATGGACTACGCCAAGAATAAATCTTTGATCGAATATATGAGCCGACTTCTCTCCAGTTCCCAGAATCTTCTCCCAATTATTATCCTTGCTCCTAATGTTATTTATCTCATTCGTTAAACACACACAAACATATGCCCAGAAAGAAACCTACACAAACTGAACCCGCCTCTCATGAAAATGAGAAACCTCTTGAGGTAAGTAAAGAAGAGGAATACCTAAACGACCTCAAGCGCCTGCAAGCTGATTTTGATAACTATAAGAAGCGTCAAGCTGAAGCAGAGAAATCACTTAAAGGCTATCTCATCGAAGGTTTAGTACTTGATCTCATTCCCGTTCTGGACAACTTCCATGCTGCCACCATGCATGTACCCGAAGATCAAAAATCAAGCCCTTGGGTAGTGGGGATCCAGTACATAGAGAAACAGCTCGAGACCGTACTCACTGAAAATGGTGTAACTATGATTGAACCGACAGTGGGGGAAACATTCGATCCAAAGTTCCATGAGGCTATCGAAAGTATCTCTGGAGAACCAACCAATAGTATCTATAAAGTTTTACAAAAGGGCTATCAAATAGGTGAGCGAGTAGTTAGACCAAGCAAAGTAGCCATCTATACTACCCATGAAGCACCTATTCAAACTGAGAAAGGGGGTGAGAATTCATGAATCGTTCACTAATATCCTTTCCATTTAACGACATTGAGCGCTTTTGGGGAGATGATTTCTTCGGTGGAGTAGCAGAACTCTCTCCGAAGATGGATGTCTACCAAAAAGAAGACTCTGTCATGGTGGAATTACCTCTTCCCGGAATTGACCCAAAAGATGTAAAAATTGTTGTTGAAAATGATGTTCTTACAGTTAGTGGTCAAACCGAGGAAAAAAAGGAGGTAAAGCGCGAAGATTACTATCGCAAAGAGACTCGCTCAGGCCATTTCACACGATCAGTAGTGCTCCCAATGCCAGTGAAAAATGCTGAAGCTCAAGCTCGTTACGATAAGGGAATCCTCACTATTGAGCTCCCAAAAGACGAACAAGCTAAACCAAAACAAATTGCGATTGAAATCGCAAGTGAGAAGTAATCTCGCACAAGGGGAAGGCAGACAACTGCTTTCTCCAAAGAGCGAGACCACTCTCTCAAAATAAATATATTTATTTGTAATTAATGTAACCAATTTAATTTTATGGCTAAGATATTAGGAATCGATCTCGGTACCACCAACTCCGCTATGGCGGTAGTCGAAGGTGGGCAACCAGTCATCATCGAGAACAAAGAGGGAAATCGTACCACCCCTTCGATGGTGGCTATGTCCAAGACCAATGAGCGTCTTGTAGGACTTCTCGCGAAACGCCAAGCCGTTACCAACTCAGGTGACACGCTCTTTTCTATTAAGCGTCTGATCGGACGTCACTTTAATGATGAAGAGGTAGCTAAAGACCAAAAGACCATGCCGTATAAAATCGTCAAGGCAGGGGAAGGAATCAAGGTAGTCATGGGAGGCAAAGAATACACTCCTCAGGAAATCAGTGCCATGATCTTGAGTAAACTCAAGGCCGATGCTGAAGAAAAACTCGGAGAGAAAATTACCGAAGCCGTTATCACCGTACCAGCCTATTTCGATGATTCACAGCGTAAGGCGACCATGGAAGCTGGTGAAATCGCTGGACTTAACGTCCGTCGTATCATCAATGAGCCGACTGCCGCTGCTCTTGCTTATGGTTTTAACAAAAAGAAAGATGAGAAAATCGCTGTCTACGACCTCGGTGGTGGAACATTCGATATCTCAATCCTCGAAGTAGCTGAAGATACCGTTGAAGTGAAATCTACCAATGGTGATACTCACCTCGGAGGTGATGACTTCGACCAACGTATCATTCACTGGATTATTGATGAATTCAAGAAAAGTGAAGGTATCGACCTTGGTAAAGACGCTCTTGCATTGCAGCGTATCAAGGAGGCCGCTGAGAAAGCTAAGATTGAACTCTCTACTGCCCAAGAAACAGAAATCAACCAACCATTCATCACGAGTGATGCTAATGGTCCGAAACACTTAGTCTTGAAGATGAGTCGCGCTAAGCTCGAAGAATTGGTTCATGATCTTGTAGAAGCCTCTCTTGAACCAGTAAAGAAGGCTCTGGCTGATGCTAAACTCAAGGCCAGTGATATCAACGAGGTAGTCTTGGTTGGAGGTATGACTCGTATGCCACTCGTGCTCTCTACTGTTGAGAAATTCTTCGGCAAGAAACCAAATATCACCGTGAATCCGGATGAAGTAGTGGCTATGGGTGCTGCTATCCAAGGTGGTGTACTCGAAGGTAGTGTCAAAGATGTACTCTTGCTTGATGTCACTCCACTCACATTCGGTATCGAAACCATGGGAGGAGTGCGTACTCCACTTATTGATCGCAACACCACTGTACCAGTAAGCCGTAGTCAGGTATTCTCTACCGCTGCTGATAACCAACCCTCAGTAGAAATCCATGTTCTCCAGGGAGAGCGTGAGATGGCTAATGACAACAAATCTCTCGGAAGATTCATCCTTGATGGTATTCCACCAGCACCGCGTGGAGTCCCTCAGATCGAAGTTAGTTTCGACATTGATGCTTCAGGTATTCTCTCTGTGACTGCCAAGGATAAGGCAACCAACAAAACCCAGTCTATCCGTATCGAAGCGTCTACCGGTCTTTCTAAGGAGGAAATCGAGCGTATGCAAAAAGATGCTGAACTCCATGCTGAAGAAGATAAGGCTAAAAAGGAACTGATTGAAGCTCGTAACATGGCAGATACACTCTCATACACCACCGAGAAGGCCATCAAAGACGCTGGAGACAAACTCACAGCCGAAGAGAAACAACCAGTTGAAGACGCTATTACGGAGCTTAATAAAGTCAAGAATGGAGATGATCTCGAAGCCATCAAAAAGGCTACCGAAGAACTCTCTACCAAGGCCCAAGCTATTGGTCAGAAGCTCTATGCGGCAGCTAACGAACAACCCACAACTGACAACTCACAACCCGGACAAGAGGGGACTGAGGAGCAGCCTAAGGAAGCCGAAGTGGAAACTGAGGCTCCAAAGGAAGACGAAGCAAGTAAATAAGGTGTAATAAAAGCGGAGGGTTTTCCCTCCGTTTTATTTAATTAAAATATTATGGAATCATCTCAAAACAATCAGACTCAGCCACAGATCAAAGCCAACGATGAAATCTTGAAAGGGGAGTATGCGAACGCTATGCAGGTGATGCATACTAAGGAAGAATTTGTCATGGACTTTATATCCAACCTGCCACCGATTGCCAGTCTTGTCAGTCGCGTGATTATCTCTCCTGGTCAGATGAAACTGATTGCCAAAGCTCTTAATGAAAATATCAAAAAATACGAAGAGCAATTCGGCTCTGTCACGCCATCCGAAGAACCCAAAAACACCATTGGCTTTCAAGCAGGGGAATAAGTAAATGAAAAAGGCGCCCGCATTACTGTAAGCGCCCTTTTTCAAGCGTTGTTGAATTCCTCTCTATACTTGAAGCTCGTCATCATCATTCCAGGGGAGTCGGGCAATCATTTCAGCACCACCCTGTGGACGGTATTTTTCCTGAATAAGCATCTCAATTTTGTCGACAGTAACCTCTCCATTGATAAACATTTGCATCACCAAACGATTGATGAGTGGCTCAATTTTTTCGACTCGTGCCATATACCAGTTCTGGGCTCTGACCTTTTGGCGCCGTACTTTGGCATCATACCGTTCTCCCATGAGTTTTTCGAGTTTTTCTCGTGGAATTGCCCAGACTGACCGATCACTCCGCGTGATATCCCAAACGAATACTTCCTGAATGATATTGCCAGGAAAATGAGTGTGCATAATAGCAACCGTAAGTTGCATATAGCCAGATAACTCTCCGGCTTCCATTTTGACGTCAGCGTGTATCGAAAACTGAGTATCTGTGGAGATAAACATATTCCGATGAAAAAATGTGAATGGTCGCAAGTTTAGATTGGTTTTTTCTGTCGTTTCAGACATGATTCTATAACCCCTTTGTTAAGTAAACTTGGCTTAGTTCTAGCACCTATGAAATAGATAGTCAATTACCTCTATCCTATTGACTTTTGATCGAAACAGAGCTACTTTCTAGTCACGTGTTCCATAAAAACAAGGAGAGGTTTGATGGCCACTATCGGTACGGTGCTCTATTTTGGCACTCTATTTCTGGGCCTCTTCCTCTGGTCCAGTTGGAAGAAGTCTAGCGAACTTGGTTATCGCAGTGCCCGCAGCCGCCTTATGTACGTGGCAATTCAGACACGAGCAGGTGGCAAGATTCTTCTCTACGTCTGCCTCGCCATTCTGGCGATCTGGGGTTTTGTCAGCATCTTGAATTGGGCTATAAGCTCGTGCATAGAGCTCATTCCTTCGGGTATTGATCTCACGAAACCAAGTCTGCCAGAACACTAAACTACACTCTCTTGCTCAAAGAGCAATAAGAAAAGGCGCCTCCCACGAATGTGAGGGCGCCTTTTTCCAAACGTTGTCGGTTGTAATTAGTCCGCATAGAGACCACCATGGAAAAGTCTGGTTGGCCGAGAAAGTTGATCGATAAGTTCCTCATAATCCCTGTTAAGAAGAATGAGAAGTGACTGACGAACCACATAGCCAAGTTCTTGAAGAGGGATTTCCTCATTACTATGACCACTGACTCGTTCGGCTAATTCGTAGAGGACTCTTGCTAGTTGATCTGGGTCACTCTGTTTAAGATCGCGACAATCAACAGTGATCTTACGCAAAGCCATCTTGAGATGGATTTCTTGATAGGCTCTTTTTTTGGTCACACAAATCTCCTTTCAATAAAGTTCCGTATCATTTTTGGTACCAGTACAGAAATTTTCCTTCTTCTAAGCTAAAGCCTGATGATTCGTATGGATTGTAGTTGACTAAGCTCTCGTTGATCGCTACAAGCTCAACATACTTACAGTCATACTGACATCCAAGTGCTAAAACTTGCTCGATTAAAATCTCTTCCACACCACGATCACGCCATTCATCCGCTATCACAAGATCGTTGATAGATCCATTGATCCTAGAGAACTTATGGAGAGTAAAATTGAAACAAGCGATGAGCTTGCCTTTGTGAACAACGAGAGTAAAACCACCCTTATTGAGTATATATTCTTTAAGATCAGACTCTATCTGGGTAGGATTACCAAGTTTCGTGAGAAGCTTTTTGAAATCATAGATGATCAGATGCTTAAAAGCCGCTAAGTTAGCGAGATTAACCACGTTCATAACATGGATCTCGGCACCATCCTTGAGAGTATGGTTGGTCATCATGGGACCGGTCTCCTTGTTAAGTTACAGGTGTTATCGTTAGCTAACAACAACTTATCATTATTGTCAAGTCTTCTAAAAAAGAGGCCAGTCTCCAAAACGAAGACTGGCCGTGATTGAGTTCAATCAGTTAGGAGCTTACTCAGCTCGGAAAACACTTATAACTATTCCTACCGCACAGACCCGTCGAGATACCCGTAAGTTTGAAACCGATACTCGGATAAAATTGATTGGCTGCCACGAGATCGGGGTGAACCTCAAGTCTCACTTCCGTGCAATCTTGGAGCCAAGCCAAACGACAAGCCTCCATCATCAAACTTCTACCAATCCCTCTATGACGATGATGCGGTTTGACGATGACATCACCCACCTCTCCATAGATACAAGAATAGGTGTGCACGATACTCAACATAGCAGCGCCCAGAAGATCACGGGCACCAATAGCCAAGACATAACGACTGCCGAAATTGTGAAGCAGGTTGTACGGCGTGAGCTTTTCTTCTACGGCAAATGGTAGTTGGCTGAAAAGCTCTGGCAACTGATCCACGTACTTGATATACGCCGCCACATCATTGTCCGTAGCAATCACACGAAGATGAAATGGTTCCTGATCTTGTAGCGTTTCACCAACACCTACCGAATCAATAATATTTCTCATGGCAGTCTCCCGCTTTCAGTTTCTTGAGGGTTGATGGAAAACCAAAGAACTTGGCCTGTATCTCTGGTCTAACATATATCTCTTGTGAGCGTCAATTGGATTGACAAAAGCTTAAAAATGGGTTAATTTCTAGCCACGTCCTTCTTATAAATCTTAGAACAAAGGAGTTCCTTCATGGCAAGACCCCCACAAAGAAGTGGTTGTCCAGGACTTATAATCGCTGTCCTGTTGGTCATACTGGTTGTTGCTGGCATACCACTGCTCACACATACTGCAGAAAAACTCAGTCGTATGTACGGACCAGAAAAAATCGAGCAACGACGCTAAGTGTACAACTCAAAATTGAAAGAATATGGGCTATTTGCATAACTGTGAATAGCCCTTTCTTTAAAATCAGTAATAAAGAAGGCGTCGTGTATTAACGACGCCCAGAGGTTTCAATAGGTATACTTACCCATTAAAAGAGAGTCGATACAACCATTGAGGACTCCCGTTATCGATTTCTTTGACCTGCACGAATCCAGCTCGCGTATATATTTTTTCAACATGCTGGTAAGCCAATTGACGTCGAAAGATATACTCAATATGACGCACCTGTGGCATATCTCGTACATAGGCGACAGCCTCCATAAGAAGCCAACTCCCGTAACCACGTTTACGCCAAGCAGCTAGTGTCACAAAGTCTTTAATCCTGTAGAAGCGCTCTACTTCATTCAAAGACATGACCAAGAGAGCAACTCGAAAAGATTTAGTTCTCCCTGGTTCGCCTGGCTCTTCACTGCTAACAGCAAAAAAGTAGAGATCTTTGGGCTTTCGTTTGACATCTTCCCATACAAAACGAGAGGTTTGACTACTGTCGTGGGTATGGATAGCGTTGAGACTGATAATATCCTCTGCGGTCAATTGTGAAGCATTCTTCACTTCAAGAGTGACTACTGACGTGAGATTAGTGAGTGTCACGATGGCTCTCCCTTTTAAAGAACTATCTTCGTTACTTTGGTAATATCACTTTAGAGTGACCTACGCAAGTTTTGGCTCTCTGTGCTAAAATAGCCTATATGCAAGATATCCCTGATCACGCTAAAATTGTTTTTGAAGGTATTCGTTGTACCATTTATCACTGGGATCAACCCATGTATGACGGCACTACCCGAGTTTTTGAAGCTGTCCATCGCCCTCCATCAGCCACTATCATCGCTTTGGTCGAGGGTAAAATTTCTCTCCAAAGGCAAACTCAACCTCATCGTGACGAATATTTCATTTGCTTACCTGGTGGATGGGCTGATGTCGAAGGTGAGGCTATCGAAGATACAGCTAAACGTGAACTGGTAGAAGAAACAGGGCTCGCTAGTGATGATTGGGAGTTATGGAAAATAGCAGGGGTGGGCGGTTTTATTCATTGGGAAAATTATATTTATATTGCTCGCGACTGTAAGCAGACTGCCGATATCCGTCTTGATGGAGGAGAACAAATCGAAAATGGTTTAGTGACTCTCGATGAATTTCTTTCTTTGATTGATGATCCTCATTTTCGTCACAAGGACTTACTCCAAGATTTTTATCAAATCAGAGAAAATCCAGAAAAACGTCTCGCCTTTCAAAAACTACTTGGTCTTATATAATAACTCTATGGAAGAAACCATTAAGCCTCCAAGTCAGGCTACTATCAAAGTCTGCGTCCATAAGGACTGCTGTCAAAAGGGGAGTGAAGATGTTTATCTTGCTCTCAAAGATGGTCTCTCCAAAGAAGAAGCTGTCGTCCTCAAGGTGGATGATTGTTTCAGCTTTTGCGAAGAGGGCCCTAACATTGCTCTTAATGACAATATCCTTAAGGGAGTTCGTCCTTTTACCGCCGTAGAACAAGTCCGTGCTGAACTTCGAGACCCGTCGTGCAAGGCTGATGGTCTGGGCTCTCGACCTCTTGATGATCTTGATGACGTTCTTGACAGTATTGAACATTTGTAGCATTATCAAGTTTGGTTTTATTAAAAATTGAAACAAGAGACAGGAGGGGTTTAATATGCCAAGCAAAGAATACCCGACACGCGCTGAAGCTTTTTTTGGAGTTCTGATTATTCTTATGGCTTTTCTGATTGATGTCATTTGCGAAGCCTTGAACACCCTGAAAGGATACTGGGCCTGGATATTTTCCATCGGAATTATCCTGATAGCCACACTCATTCTTATTCACTACAACTAAGGGGGTACATGCCAATGCTTTCTGATAGTCATTCACCCAAGAAAAGCGAAGGTTTCTGGAAGCGTCTTTGGCGTCACTGGACTATTTTCAATGAACTCGTGAAACATGCCAAACCTGAAAAATAGAGAGGAGATACCGCCATGCAAGAATGGTCTAATTCCGACTTGTTTGTGGTCGCCGTTTTTATTGGGATGGCGATCCTACTCTGGGTAATATTCACAAACCGTAACAAGGGGAGCTCCTGATATGGCTGAACCTAGATTTCAACAGACGGGGGTTGAGGTTGATCGCTGGATTAGCAGAATCGGCTATCCGCTGACTGTTACTGTAACCGCAGTGGGTTTCGTCGGATGGTGGTTATGGACTCGGTTTCGTAGGCCTGATGATGGAATATATGAGCTGACTGATTCAGAACGTACAGACGAAGAGATCTGATATGGATACTCTCCAATTCGTCATCGGAAGCGCTCTCTTCTACCAGACCATCCAGTGGTGTAGGGACTATATGGTAAACTATCTGTTTCCACCACGGAAATTTCCACCTCTTAGCAAAATAGAAGAAGGCCTTTTGCTCGGCATCGCCGTACTTACAGCCTTCAGAGTCGCATTCTCAGCCTAATAGGGCAGGGTGCGACTTTTTGTTTTCATACCTGAGTTTGACTTAAATGAACCCTTGGGTGTGTAATGGAATAAATGGTTGTTTACCAACTCAAACGCTAGAAGGAGACTTCCTCATGAGCGCACAGCCCAGAAAAGGTCTAAGCACCCGTGATGAGGTGCCTGATATTGCCAATGTTCCGAAATACGTAGCCATTCACGAAAGCTTTGGGACAAATAATAATGGTGTGATGGCATTTGCTTTTGCTGATCGTGATCATAAGATCATTTACCAGCCAGCCCCTTTGTTTCGTTTTGATCTTAAGGTGAGAACCCTTATCAGTTTGGTAAGCTGCCTGGATGAGGTGATCGTTGTGGATGACGAATATTCCTGCACACGCATCATCCCTCATCTGAAAACAGAAACTCTTCGAGTAGGTCTCGAATACGTCGTTCTCAACTCAAGAATGGTCTATAATCGACTCAATCGACTGCATCCAGGACCACAAAGGCGCCTCAACATGGCTGCTTTTCTTCTGGAGTGTCATCAAAAATTCTTACGGGTTCCCCAAAAAGATCCACCCGAAGCAAACGGCCCGACACTCCGCCTTCCAGCCCCTTAGTTATATCGGTGATGGTTTTACCCTGGGCCTAGACACACCGGTATTCACTGCACGCCCTTTTGCCATTGAGCAATTGTGGCGTGCTTTTTTATCTCCTTGCCGGAATCTGGGCTTCTGTGCTACGGTGATATGTCATAACAAACCCATGGATATCCAAGAAATCAAACTCCCCATCAAAAAGTGTCTCGCTCAAACAAAGTCTTTTATAGAGGCCACCTGGAACCGTTTCCAAAATATTGAGTACACTCGACAAGAATGGCTCTTAGTTTTCGGTCTTGCCCTTGTAGTTGGTATAGGCTGTAAAGCTATCGCAATCAATACTGTCACTATTGGATATGAAGACTATAAGCTCAAAGGAAACATCTCTGTTAATACACCTCCTCTAACCCATGATGACATCACGCGCGGTCCTATTTGCGAAGAATAATCTCTACTCTTATGACAACTCTTACTCCTGAAAAGAAGAAACAACAAAATCTTATCGCTCTCGCTATTGTCTTGGGCGGATTATTTGCTGGTAGCTTACTCGTCGATTTTGTCCAACTAGCTACGGGGAGTGGTTTTTCACAACATATTCTCCGTAAACTCTCAGTTCTCGAAACCAATGGCAAAACCTGGGTCGCCTACAAAGAACCCAAAGTCACTCTCGAAGTTATCACTGACCAAAGCTGTCTTACTTGTAATAGTGAAGAGGCTCTGACTTGGATCCGTCGTCTCGTACCTACAGTAGAAGTAATCGAGATCGATGGAGCAAGCACTCTGGGTAAAAAACGTATTCAAGATTTTCACCTTACTGTGTTGCCTGGTTTTATCTTTAGTGAAGAGATCAAGGACACTCAGTTTTATACTGAAACGGCTGAGCTATTCCAGGCCGTCGATAAACGCTTCGCTTTTCAGATGCAGAAAATCGGCTTTACCGGTGGAAAATACCTTAATCCACCAACCAGAGAAACCAATGACATCACTCTCGGTAATCCAGATGCACCTGTCCAAATAGTCGTCTATACTGACTTTCAGTGTGAATTCTGCAAAGATTTCCATAAGAACCTCTCTCAGGCTCTTAATGAGTACGGTGATCAGATCTCTGTTACCTATCGTCATCTTCCACTTTCTTTCCACACACAAGCACCCCTAGCTGCCCTAGCTTCTCAATGCGCTCACGCTCAAGGAAAATTTGCACCATTCAGTGATAAGCTTTTCGAAGATCAGGCTACTTGGAGTAATGCTACCAGTGGCACTTGGTTTCGTAATCAAGCCCAAGCTCTCAAGCTTAACTCTCGCGAGTTTAATACCTGTATGAACAACAAGACCTACGCTGAAAAAATCGCCCATGATGCTTTTTCTGCAGAAGAGTTTGGCCTTACCGGAACCCCGAGTACTTTCGTCAACACGACCCTCATTTCCGGAGCCGTAGATTATGCTACACTAAAAAGAGTGATTGAATATCACTTAGGTAAATAGTCACGAGAGTTTCTATGTTGTCTTGGAATAAACATGTGGTTATTGGCGGCTTATTTTTCTTCGTCTTTGTATTTGCTCTTACTCTCGGAGCTACTTTAAACGAACGACAGACTCTACTCGCAGCTACCATCCACTGTCAGAATACGGGTGGTGTCTGGAATACCAACAACTACTGTGAAAAAACTGTTAGTGTCTGTACACCACAGTCACTCTAAAAAATAGGTGGTAACCACCATGAAAAATAAAAAGTATTACCAGATTAAGCGACGAGGGTTTACTCTCATAGAGCTTCTTATTGTCATTGCTATTATTGGCATCCTAGCTTCTATTGTTATTATTTCCCTCAATGGGGCTCGTCAAAAATCACTGACTGCCAAAGACGCTAGTCAGCTCCGTATGATTGCGACAGCTCTTGAGGCTTATCATACTCAATTTCAATCGTATCCCGTCAGTAGTGGCTGGCAGGGTTTTTGTTCCGCTTGGGGAGCTAGTCTAGGTGCTAACTGGATACCTGAATTACAAACATCAGGAATTACCAGTGGCACAACACTTCCAGTAGATGCTCGTCAGGGGAGTAGTGCGAGTTGTGTTGATAACCAACAGCAGTACATTTATGTCAGTGATGGTGTAAATTACAAACTTGTTTCTGTTTCACACTCGAGTGTAGCCAATGTTCCAGCAGCCCTGATAGATCCCACCCGACCCACCACCGCCTATGGCTTTTGGAGCAATGGAGCAGCTTCTTGGTAGTAAGCCCTTGAGTTTTTCTTATAAGTTGGCTAGAGTAGTGAGGTTACCAAGCCACCAAAGCTTCCGTTGGTATTGCGACGCACTCGCTCGTCCCGTTACCAATCAAAGCTCGTACGCCAAGATAGCTCAGTTGGCAGAGCGCCGCACTCGTAACGCGGAGGTCCCGAGTTCGATCCTCGGTCTTGGCTCAACGATTTGTAACGGGATAAACCACAGGCCATCAGTTCGATCCTGGCCCGTCTCGTCGAGGCGACAGCCGAGGTGGATAGGTGGCTCAACATACACCCTATGGAAGATTTCCGTCCCGACATAGCTAGTCTCAAAAGTAAACTCCTGCATTTGCAGGACTATCTTTGACTGGAACAAAAAAGATGCTCGCCTTAGTGAATTAGAAACCCTCAGTGAATCACCGACCCTGTGGGATGATCCCAAAAAAGCTGGTCGTCTCATGCAGGAACTCGAGCAACTTCGTACTGAGAAAGTTAATTTCAATAATCTTAAGAACCGTCTCAATGATCTCGAGACGCTCTTTGAGCTGACAAGCGATCCTGCTCAACAGCAAGAACTCGCTACTGAGTACCGTGACCTAGAAACTCGTCTAGGGGAATGGGAATGGCAAACCCTGATGCAAGGTCCCTATGATTATGACGGTGCTATTTTGACTCTGCGCAGTGGTGCTGGTGGAGTAGATGCTCAGGATTGGACTGAGATCCTTCTTCGCATGTATCTCCGCTACGCTGAACAGAAAAATTTTCTTACCACTGTGCTTGAGGAGTCACGTGGCAGTGAAGCTGGTATTAAGAGTATTACCTTTGAGTGTAGTGGCCCGTACGCCTATGGTCTTCTCAAGTATGAAGCGGGTATTCATCGATTGGTTCGTCTCTCACCTTTCAATGCCAATAATCTACGTCAAACCTCTTTTGCCTCACTTGAGGTCATGCCTATTCTTCCCGAAGAAGATCAGAGTATCATTATCAAAGACGATGAGGTGCGTATCGATACCTTCCGTTCTTCTGGGGCAGGGGGGCAGAGTGTCAACAAGACCGAGAGCGCTGTTCGTATCACCCATTTACCCTCTGGTATAGTAGTGAGTTGCCAAAACGAACGTTCGCAACTCCAAAACCGAGAATCTGCTTGGAAAATGCTCCGTTCCAAACTCGCTCAACAAAAAATAGAAGAGCTCGCCAAAGAGCAAGCGAGTCTGCGTGGAGAATACAAGAGTGCTGAGTGGGGGAATCAGATCCGCTCTTATGTGCTTCATCCTTACAACATGGTCAAGGATCATCGTACCAATACAGAAACCACTGATACTGGTAAAATCCTCGATGGACATCTTGATACATTTATCGAAAGTGAACTTCGTTATTTTGCATAAAAGTATTGATCAGCTTCCGTTTTTCTCTCTTTTTCGGTATAATAGGAGGGTACTAAAAAACAAATCTTTGTATGACCGACTCAGTCAATCCGATTATTCGCTTTGAGGGCGTGACCAAAAGCTTTCCTCACAACACCGCTGTTCTTGAGAACATCAACCTTTCTATCATGCCAGGAGAATTCGTCTCCGTGATTGGTGCGAGTGGTGCTGGTAAGTCTACTTTCCTAAAACTCATCTATGCCGAAGAAGTACCTACCATGGGAGAGGTCTATTTCAACGAACGTGCTCTCTCACTCATCAATCGCAAACACCTTCCCTACTACCGCCGTAACATCGGAACGGTTTTTCAAGATTTCAAACTCCTGCCCCAGAGAACCGCTTTTGAAAATGTAGCCTATGCCCTTGAGGTTGATGGTATCAGCACCGAAGAAATTAATGAGCAAGTTCCTGAAATTCTCGCGATAGTAGGTCTCTCAGAGAAGGGGGATAAGTTCCCTCACCAACTTTCTGGTGGAGAACAACAACGCGTAGCTCTCGCTCGTGCTCTTATTCATCGTCCGAAGATGATTATTGCCGATGAACCGACTGGTAACCTTGATCCACGTTCTAGTGAAGAGATCATCCATTTGTTACTCGAAATCAATTCATACGGTACTACTGTTCTTCTCGCCACTCACAACAAACACGTCGTGGACGAAATTGGCAAACGCGTCATCGTCCTGGACGATGGAATGGTCATTGGTGATGAGATGGTTGGTAAATACGTCCAAGCTGACAAACACACTCCCGCTACTAAAACATTTTAGGAATTCACTATGTCCAATAAGTCACTCAAACTCTGGCGCACATTCAAGGAAGGTCTCCAAAACTTCCGTCGTAACGGTTGGTTGTCTTTCGCGACAGTCAGTATTTTGACTCTCTCACTTTTCATTGTCAGTCTCTCTGTCTTGCTAGGTCTCACCACCAGCTTGATTCTCGATACTATGCGTGAGAAAGTGAGTGTCAATGTATCCTTCAATCCCGATGTCAGTGAAGAGCGTATTATGGAGATCAAAGATGAGCTTTCTAAATACACCAAAGAGATTGCCTCTGTCCAATATGTTTCCAAAGAAAAAGCTCTCGAAGAATTTCTCGCCAAGAACAATCCGGTGATTGCTCAGGCTATCGAAGAGATAGGAGAGAATCCATTACTTCCATCTCTCAATATCAAAGCAGTAGAACCCAACAAATATCCACTTATTGTTGATCAGCTCGAGAACTCTACTTTTCAGAATGACATCAGTCGTATCAACTACGAAGAAAATCGCCGCATCTTCGAACGCCTCGAAAAGATTAATGTTGCTACCAAAAAAGCTGGTTTAGCTATTGGTTTCACTTTTGTTTTCATAGCGATTCTCATTACCTTCAACACTATTCGTATCACTATCTACTCTCACCGAGCTGAATTTGAGATTATGCGTCTCGTCGGTGCATCGAATCTCTATGTCCGTACACCATTTATCTTTGAAGGAGTTCTCTATGGTGCTACAGCATCCGTCGTAACTATGCTTCTTTTGTTTGGTATTGCTTATTACATTTCACCATTGACCCAAGGCGCCATCCCACAAGGAAACTTCCTTCGCCTCTATCTTCTTAATTTCCATTGGATATTTCTTTCAGTACTTAGTCTGGGCACTATACTCGGTATGCTTTCTAGTGCTATCGCTATTCGACGTTACCTCAAGATCTAGTGATTTGACTTCAGTAGGGGAAACCTTGACAGCCCTTGCATTTAGTCAAAAAGTATGATATAATGGACATGTAAGGGTAAAACTCTTATACAGGAGGGAACAATGCGTGCACAAAATCTTGCCGCAGAAAACAAAAATAACCTTGTCGGACCTCCGTGGTCCAGCGCAAGGCAAAATCTATTTTGCTTTTGTTTGGTTGGAAGCTTCGGGATAGCATTATTTGCTAGTTTTCCCTGGTAGCCTTCTGCCAGCCTTACCTGAAAATGGGCTCGTCCTCTTGTGGCGGGCCTTTTTCCTTGTCTTGAAATTTATCGTCAGTTCTGTATACTATTCAGGTATCTTTTGGGGAGTAGCCAAGCGGTAAGGCAATAGGTTCTGGTCCTATGATGCGGGGGTTCGAATCCCTCCTCCCCAACCAATTATCATTTTCTTGATATGCAAGCACCCCTTGGAAGGGTGTTTTCGCTTCATAGAGCAGTTTTTCACCCCTCAATTGCAAGTTCTGAAGTATGAAGTTGATAATGCTCGTTTTTTCGGGCACTTCAGAACTTTCAAACAGATCAAAGGCTCTTGAAGCAACATCCAATATCTTACCCGCTGTTATATAGAAGCTATTATCACCCTTGGAGTGCTCTTCAAGTTCTATCACTAGTTTTTCACGGTCTACCCCTAATTCTTTCACAAAAGCATCATATTCATCCGTGCTAATTCTTCCATCCAAACGGTCTTCATACATTAGCCTGAGACGCTTTGAAATAGCCTCCAAACGGCCTTGAATACGGTTAAGGTTCTGTTGATAGTAGCTTTGCTCATTTTCGTGCAAGAGACGCAATCTTTCTTTCAACTTGGCCATTTCCTCATCTGAGGGCCGAAGTCGTCCCAAAACCCCCATAATTTGCTCCACAATGCGCTCTTCTTTGACCCAAGCTTTATTGGTGCAGGTCTTATGATAGTTGGTGCAGTGATAGTAAACATAGCGTCCTTTTTTGAGCTCTGGAGTAAAGAGACACTCGCATTCAGGGCAGGTGATGAGACCACGAAAAATAAAAGGCTTATCAACTCTCTTGAAAGGTTTCTTATCATAGCTTTCTCTCACTTCTTGCACCTGATTGTAAAGGTAGAGTGAAATCAAAGGCTCATAGCGATGCTGAAAGAGCTTCTCTTTATAATCCATTTGCC